>CALFPA010000132.1 GCA_937919825.1 uncultured Spartobacteria bacterium
GGTTGTTTCGCCGAAACGACCCAAATGAGGGGCAAAGCCGCCCACGCGCTTTGCCTAGGTTTCTCGCTGGACATCGAATGACTGACAACCGCAGGCGAGCCGCCCGCGCCTGAAATTTGGGCCGACACGGAGGTCAGCCCTCCAAGCATTCGCGTTCCAAGTTTCAGGTTTCAAGTTTCCGGTTTCAGGTCTCTCCGCCCTTCCGCTTCCCCTCCGCGCCACGGCGTCCCTGCGGGAGATTTCTCCGTGTGCCCCGTGACTTCGTGAGAGAATGTTTTTTCCGCAACGGCGCATGCGCGCCTGAAACTTGGGGCATCTCGGCGATCTGCCCCTACCTTGGGGGAACGAAGGAGGAGTCGAATGCGCAGCAGCGCTATCAAGGAGCGTGGGCATCCCGCCCACATTGTTTTTGCCCGCGCCACCTTTTTTGGATTTTGGAACAAAGAGACTGGGATGCTCCTGTGAATCCCGTTGGACAGGCGCTGATGACAAAAAACGATCAATTTTTGTCATAATTCGAGAAGACAGCAAGGTGGCTGTTTGTTTAGATTTAAATCGATTGCGCTTGTCCCGCTTCCAACCGCCACCTCTCTTCCAGCAGCCGTTTTTAATTTTATGAATAGAACCTCCACGCTTATCACTGCGGTCTGTGCCGCGTTTTCATTGATCCATCCGGCCAATGCCGCCGAGCCCACCGCGCCGGCCAAGCCGAACATCCTCTTCATCATCACCGACGACCAGGGCTACGGCGACTGGAGCGTTAATGGTCATCCGCTGCTGAAGACGCCGAATGCCGACAAACTCGCTGCCGAGAGCGTGCGCCTTGAGAATTTCTATGTGAGCGCCTCGTGCTCTCCGACACGCGCGGCGCTGCTCACCGGCATGCATGAATTCCGCAGCGGGGTCACGCACACGCAGCATCCCCGCGTGAGCCTCCCCCATGACACCACCACCCTGCCGGAACTGCTCATCACGGCGGGATACCGCACGGGCTTCGTCGGCAAGTGGCATCTTGGCCAACCCCCGTCGGGGCATGGCTTCGAGTGGTGCTCTTCCAACTTGGGCGGCCCCTTCGAGCACTTCGACCCGAACATGGTCCGCAATGGAAAGAAAACCAAAGAGATCGGATACCGCGAGGATATCTATTTCAACGACGCGATGAATTTCATCACGGAAACCAAGGACAAGCCATGGTTCATGTATCTCTCCACCTACTCGCCGCACGATCCGCTCAAAGCGCCCGAGGAGTTCGTGGCTCCTTTCCGTGGGAAGGTCACCGAGGAACAAGCCCAGTATCTCGGCATGGTCGCCAACCTTGATTACAATATCGGCCGCATCATGGCGTTTCTGAAAGAGAAGAACCTCGATGAAAATACTATCGTCGTGCTCATCTCCGACAACGGCCAGACCTATGGCCTGGATGTCTACAATGCCAACATGCGCGGCTGCAAAGCGACGGTCTGGGAAGGCGGCCTGCGCAGCTTCTCCTACTGGCGCTGGACCGGTCACTGGCCGCCCCATCAGGTGGATAATCTCAGCGCGCACATCGATGTCCTCCCGACCCTCTGCGCGGCGGCAGGCGCCAAGATCCCCGAGGCTCTCCAACCGGAGATCGAAGGATTCAACCTCCTGCCCGTTCTCGAATCCAAAGACCCCATCGCCTGGCATGACGACCGCTTCCTTTACCACCATGTGGCCCGCTGGCCGGGAGGCATGGCCGCCGATCATAAATACGCCATGGCCGGAGCGCGGCAGGGGAACTACCTCCTCTTGCGCAGTCGGCCCTGCGACAATCCGGGCTGCGAGGAGGCGAATGGCCAGCAATGCGACACCCTGCGGAGCGTCGAGGCAGGAAGCAAACGGGCTGGTTACACGGCGGAAAATGCCCAATTTCACTGGGGCGTGACTCCTCCCGGACGCTGGGCTCTCTTCGAGGTGAAAAAAGACCCCGGCTGCATGAACGATCTCGCGGCCGCCGAACCCGAACGCGTGAAGGCGATGGGCGCGGCCTATGACAAATGGTGGGATGCCACCTACCCTGTGATGGTCAAGCGCGGCGGAGATGCCGAGATCGTCTGGAGCAAGGTCCAAACCGATTTGATAAACAAGAAAAAGGCCGCCAAAGCCGCCAAAGCAGAACAAGAGAAAAAAGCCGACCAGTAATCCGAACTACCCCACAATCAAACCATGATCAAACGCACCCTCCTCGGCTTAAGCATCGCTCTGGCCATGCCCGCTCAGGCCGCCCCCGCTCCAAACATCGTGCTCATGCTTGCCGATGACCTCGGTTGGCAGGATGTGAAGTCCTACGACATCGACGCGCCGAGCCCGATGGATACCCCAAATATTGATGCATTGGCCAAGCGGGGGATTTTGTTCCGGCAAGGCTACTCTCCCGCGCCTACTTGCGCCCCCACGCGTTGCGCGATTATGAGTGGGAACCATCCAGCTCGCGCTCGCAAGACCCATGTGCTCGGCGGCGCGCCGCCCCATCCGTATTCCAAATCCAAATGGCGGATGATGGAGCCTTGGTATAGCGGTCGCATGCCAGAGGATGAAGTGACGTTGGCCAAAATTCTAAGGGAGAACGGGTATGCTACCGGTCATTGCGGCAAGTGGCACATGGCGATCGATCATACCGCCTTTCCTCAGCCAGAGGACCAAGGGTTCGAGTGGACGCGCTCGAATCTCGGTGTGAGCAAGAAAATGACGCCCCACAGGCTCACCGGCTTTGCAACGAAAGGAGCCAAGGATCCATTTCACCTCGATGAAAAGGGGTTTGCTCGCGATCAGAACACAGAGGATGCGATCGAATTCATCGCTCTCCACAAGGACAGGCCTTTCTTCCTCTATCTGGCCACTTGGCTCGTGCATACACCGATTCACACCCGCAGTCGTGAACTCCTCGACAAGTATGTAAAAAAATTGGGCGTCGACCTTCCCAAAAACCCGGGCGAATGGGCGGGGGAAGGGCAAACAAACCCCTTCTATTGCGCGATGGTGGAGGAATTTGATCACTACTTGGGGCAGTTGATCGAATATCTCGAAGCGACCGATGATCCCCGCAATCCAGGGCACAAGCTCATCGATAACACCTATATCATTCTCACCTCGGATAATGGCGGGATGGAGCAGGTGCCCGGAGAAATTATCACCGATAATTACCCCTTGGATCGTGGCAAAATCTCGCTCATGGAGGGTGGCACGCGAGTTCCATTCATCGTCACTGGTCCAGGCGTGAAGGCGGGCGTTGATTCCGATGTCATGGTCAATGGATTGGACTTCTACCCCACAATTCTCTCACTGACAGGAGTAGAAAAACCCAAAGACAAGCACCTGGATGGAGCTGATCTGGAACCCTTGCTCCACGGTGATGCGACCGATCCCACGCTGGTCAAGGAATCGGACGGTCGCGCCCGTGACACGATGGTCTGGCATTTTCCAAATAGTGTGGCCCTCGAAAGCACGATCCGAATCGGAGACTACAAGCTCGTGCGCAACTACGATCACGTGAACAATTCCCGCACGCCGGAGTTTGAGCTCTACCGCCTCTACCGTTCAGAAGGAGGCAAGCAGGTCCGTGAGGACATCGAGGAATCCAAAAATCTTGCCGCTGAAATGCCGGACAAGGTGCGTGAGATGAACAATCGCCTCACTGAAATCTTCACGGAGATGAAGGCCAACTACCCCTCATACAACCCCAAATTCCAAGGCAAACTCCCCCATAAGGAAACGGTTCCAGTGGTCATTGGGCATCAAATCAAGGGGGGCGACGTGGTGTTCACATTCAAGGAGCGGGGAGCCAAAGTTGTTCACGCCGACCTCATATACACACGCAACGGAAACCAGAAGGCCGAGGAATGGTTTTGTGTGCCAGCGGAGATTTTGGATGGTGGAAAAGTGTCGGCCACTCTGCCGGAGGGAGCCACCCACTGCTTCATCAACCTCATCGACGAACACAATTTTCTCGTTAGCCATCCAGACCCTCTAGGGAATGCCGATGCAGCCCCCCCCAAAGCGAACTTTGCGGAAAATGCTATCACCGTGGTAAAATAATTCTCGCGAACAGGGTGGGGGTGCTTTTCCCTCCAATGTCGACAGCCATGATTAAAAGACTTCTTTTTGCCGTATCAATCCTTGGCATCGCCGCCTCCGCTTTCGCCAAACCCGCCCCGAATATCGTTTTGATGCTTGCCGATGACCTCGGTTGGCAGGATGTGAAGTCCTACGACATCGACGCGCCGAGCCCGATGGATACCCCAAATATCGATGCCCTCGCCAAGCGCGGAATTCTCTTCCGGCACGCGTATTCGCCCGCTCCCAGTTGCACCCCGAGCCGTTGCGCGATCATGAGCGGCAACCATCCCGCCCGCGCCCAGACTACGCATGTCTCCGGAGGCAATCCCCCAGGGGCCAATGACAACCAGAGGTTGATCACGCCGTGGTTCAGCGGCCGCATGCCCGCCAACGAGCAGACGATCGCCAGAACGCTCCGCGAAAACGGTTACGCCACCGGTCATGCCGGGAAGTGGCATATGTCACACGGCCATTTTGCTTTTCCGGGGCCGTTGGACCAAGGGTTTGATTTCACCACCCATCAAGGAAGCAATGCCCGGGGAGTGCAGAAGGGCATGAAAAACCGCCTCGAAGGATTCGCCACCGACAAACCCGGCGATCCCTACCGCCTCGATGCCGAGGGCTTCCCCACCGACTCCGTCACCGAGGGCGCGTTGAAGTTCATGGAGACCAACAAGGAGAAACCGTTCTTCCTTTACTACGCGACTTGGCTCGTCCACGCCCCCATCCAGTCGCGGAGCAAGGCGCTCCTCGACAAATACTGCCAAAAGCTCGGTGTTGACCCTGCCAACAGCAAAGAGTGGACCACCGATGAAGGGCAGAAAAACCCCTACTACTGCGCGATGGTGGAAACATATGACCACTATGTCGGCCAGCTCATCAAATTCCTGGAAACCACCGACGACCCGCGCAATCCCGGCCACAAGCTCATCGACAACACCTACATCTTCCTCTCCTCGGATAACGGCGGGGCGGAAGGGGGGCATCATGGTGAAAATTTCACCGACAACGCCCCGCTCGACGAAGGCAAAACCTCGCCGCGCGAGGGCGGTGTGCGTGTGCCGTTCCTCGTCGCCGGCCCGGGTATTCCCGCCGGCAAGGAGAGCGATGTCATGGTCAACGGCCTCGATTTTTACCCCACCATTCTCTCGATGGCCGGAGTTAAGAAGCCCGAAGGCAAAAACCTCGACGGCGCCAATCTCCAACCGCTGCTCACCGGGGCGTTGGAGGACTCCTCGCTCGTGCTCGACCAACACGGCAAGCCGCGCACGGAGATGATCTGGCACTACCCTCACGGCAATCACCAAAGCACGATCCGCACCGGGGATTTCAAACTCATCCGCAACTACGACACCGAGAGCAAAAAGGCGCCGGCGCTCGAACTCTACCGCCTCGTTGACACCAAAGACGGCAAGTCGGGCCGCGTGGATATCGAGGAAGCAAAAAACCTCGCCGCAGAACAGCCCGAAAAAGCCGCCGAGCTCAATGCCCGACTCACCGAAATCCTCGCCGAGATGAAGGCGAGCCTGCCCTACTGGAATCCCAACTGCAAATTCCGGCTACCCAACCAAAAGAAAGTGCCCGCCATCACGGGCCATACGGTGGATGGCCAAACGGTCACGGCGACCATCAAGGAAAACGGAGCCCGTGTCGTCCGCGCGGATGGGATTTACACCACAAAAGACACCCCGGGTGAATGGTTCCGCGTGATCGGGGAGGTGGACGCCGGCACGGCCAAGATCACCCTCCCTGCAGAGGCCACCCAAACCTTCATCAACCTCATCGATGAAAACAATTTCATGGTGAGCTATCCCCAAGCCGGAGGCGCGATTCCGCTCGGAGCGGCGGCCAAGTAAGCCTCGTAGCGCAGGCCCCCGAACCCATCTCAATGACATTTAAAACCCAATCTCTATGATCAAACGCACACTCACCCTGCTCGGCCTGAGCCTTGCCCTAGCCATTCCCGCCCACGCCGCACCTCCTCCGAACATCGTTCTGATGCTCATCGACGACCTCGGTTGGCAGGATGTGAAATGCTACGACATCGACGCGCCGAGTCCGGCGGATACTCCGAATATGGACGCTCTCGCCAAGCGCGGCATTCTCTTCCGCCATGCGTATTCGCCTGCGCCGAGCTGCACGCCGAGCCGATGTGCGATCATGAGCGGCAACCATCCTGTCCGCGCCCAGACCACTTGTGTCGCGGGTGGCAAGCCGCCGGAGGCCCAGCCCAACAAAAAAATGATCACGCCGTGGTTCAGAGGCGGCATGCCTGCCAACGAACAGACAATGGCCAGAACGCTCCGCGAAAATGGCTACAAAACCGGACACGCCGGAAAGTGGCATATGGGTGCTGGTCCGTTGGACCAAGGGTTTGACTTCACCACCTACGAAGATGCCCCCAACCGTCGCGGAGTCACGAAGGGCCGTAAGAATCGCCTCCAAGACTTCGCCACCGACCAGCCCGGCGATCCCTACCAACTGGATGCCGAGGGCTTCCCCACCGACTCCGTCACCGTAGGCGCGTTGAAGTTCATGGAGACGAACAAGGACAACCCTTTCTTCCTCTACTACGCGACTTGGCTCGTTCACACACCCATCCATTGCCGCAGCAAGGCGCTCGTCGACAAATACGCCCAAAGGCTCGGCGTCAATCCGGCCAATCCCAAACAGTGGCCTGTCGGTAAAGGTCAGAAAAATCCCTTCTACTGCGCCATGGTGGAGATGCTCGACCACTATGTTGGTCAGCTTGTTACATTCCTGGAAACCACCGACGACCCGCGCAATCCAGGCCACAAGCTCATCGACAACACCTACATCTTCTTTACTTCCGACAACGGCGGCGTGGAAAGAAGCAAGGGCGAAGGCATCAGTGACAACGCCCCGCTCGACGAAGGCAAAACCTCGCCGCGCGAGGGCGGTGTGCGTGTGCCGTTCCTCGTCGCCGGCCCGGGTATTCCCGCCGGCAAGGAGAGCGATGTCATGGTCAACGGCCTGGATTTTTATCCCACCATTCTTTCGATGGCCGGGGTCAAGAAACCCGAAGGGAAAAACCTCGACGGTGCGGATCTCCTGCCGTTGCTGACTGGGGCGGTGGAGGATTCCTCGCTTGTTCTCGATCAACACGGCAAGCCACGCACGGAAATGGTTTGGCACTATCCTCATTTTGGCAGGAACCAAAGCACGATCCGCGCGGGGGATTTCAAACTCATCCGCAACTACGAAACCGATAGCGGAAAACCGCCGGAACTCGAACTCTACCGCCTCGTGGACACCAAAGACGGCAAGTCGGCACGCGTGGATATTGAAGAGGCGAAAAACCTCGCTGCGGAACAGCCCGAGAAGGCGGCCGAACTGAATGCCCGCCTCACCGAAATCCTCACCGAGATGAAGGCCAGCCTGCCTTACTGGAATCCCAACTGCATACTCCCGCTCACCAACAAGGAGAAAGCGCCCACCGTCACAGGGCATTCGGTGGATGGCCAAACGGTCACCGCGACCTTCCAGGAAAACGGCGCCCGCGTCGTCCGCGCGGATGCGATTTACACCACAAAAAACAGCGGAGGAGAGTGGTTCCGCATGATCGGCGAGGTGGATAACGGCACGGCCAAGCTCGCCCTGCCGCCAGAGGCCACCCAAGCCTTCATCAATCTCATCGATGAAAACAATTTCATGGTGAGCTATCCCCAATCAGCCGCTGCCGAGTCGAAAGGTAGCGGAGGTAAAGCCAAGGGTGGTGGCGACGGTGAAGACGAGGGCGGCGCAGCGCTCGGCGGCGCGATTCCTCTCGGCGGGGCGGCCAAAAAATCCTCTTAGCGCTGGCGCCTCAGCCCGTCTCTTTCCACCAATGTCCATATGATTTTTTGACAGCATTCAAGTAGGTCAGGCGTCTCGCCTGACATCGAAAGACCATCGCCCGCAGGCGGGACGCCTGCGCTACATTCCAAATTCTTAATCGTTCCATGAAAAAACTCCTCACCCTCGTCGCGGCCCTCGCGCTTTCCTTGCCGGCAGTCCGCGCGGATGTGGTTCTGTCTTCGATTATTTCCAACGGCATGGTGCTCCAGCGCGGGGTCAAGGCTCCGGTCTGGGGCTGGGCCGATGCCGGGGAGGAGGTCACGGTCGAATTCGGGGGCCAGGTCAAAAAAGCGATGCCTGGCCCCGGCCGCAAGTGGATGGTGGAACTCGATCCGCTGGAGGCCTCCGCCACGCCGAGGAGCATGACGATTTCCGGGAAAAACAAGATTCTCATCGAGAATATCCTGGTCGGTGAGGTCTGGATCGCCTCGGGCCAGTCGAATATGGAGTGGACATTCGACCGACTAGATCCGGCCGAGCGGGAGTTTGCGGAGAGCCAGAAAGAAAATCCTCTCATCCGCGCCTTCCATGTCGATAAGCACCTCAAGGCCGGAATCCCGCTGGATGACACCTCGGGAGTCTGGAAAGATGCCGCGCAAATGGTCGCGGGGCGGAACGGCGTCTCGGCGGTCGGCTTTTTCTTTGCGTTGGATCTGGCCAAGTCGCTCGGGATCCCTGTGGCGATTCTCGATGTGAACTGGGGTGGTCAAAAGATTGAACCCTTCCTCGCTCCCGAGGGATATCAGGCCGTCGGCTTGCCTTTCAAAGAACCCGACCGCCGCATTTCCAGAAACACCCAAGCGGCCGCCCACATCATCGCGGCGGGCATGGCCTCGCTCGAGGAGTCCTACCAAGCCGCTAAAAAAGGCCTCAAGATGGGCTTCGATGTGGTCAACCCCTACGGTGATGCGGAAAATTTCATCTACAATGCCATGGTTGCCCCGCTGGCTCCCTATGCGGTTCAAGGCACGATCTGGTATCAGGGCGAATCCAACCGTGGTTCGGAAGACTACCTCAAAAAACTCCAAGCCCTCTCGGCGGGATGGTCGCAGGTCTTCCGCGTGAAGGATATGCCACTCCTGATGGTGCAAATCGCTCCATTCGACTACTCCAAAGGCAAGGATCTCAACTTGAGTCTTCTCCCGGATACGATTTGGGCGACTCAATACCAGGCGGCCGAAACGATCCCCGGAGTCGCCGTGGTTCCTATCCATGACACGAACATCGATATCACGGATATCCATCCCATCCACAAGCGCACCGTGGGAGAGCGTCTCGCTGCAACGGCTCTCAAAAACCAGTATCGAAAAGAGGGCGTCGTCGCATCCGCCCCGCGCTTCCAATCCGCCTCCCGCGAGGGATCGAAGGCGGTCGTTTCCTTCAGCGGTATTTTGAACGGCTTGACCACCAGCGATGGACAGGCGCCATCCTGGTTCGAGCTTTCGGGTGATGGCGTGTCCTTTGTTCCCGCCCAGGCCGAACTCCGGGGGAACACCGTGCTTGTCTCCGTCGAGTCGATCCCCGAGCCGAAATTTGTCCGCATGGGCTGGCGCGATGTCGCCATTCCGAACCTCAAGGACAAAGACGCCTGGCCGGCATTCTCCTTCCCTTCCCAGCCAGTGACGCAGCAATAGCAACGAGAGAATTTAAACCGTGAAAATCGCACTACTTACCCTCTGTATCGGCGTCTCCAGCTTGTCTCTCGCTCAGAACGCCCAAACGGCAACCGCCTCGAAACTTATGATCGTCGCCCACCGGGGGTCTTCCGCACAGGCTCCAGAAAATACCCTGCCCGCCTTCCAACTGGCTTGGAAGCAAGGTGCCGATGCCATCGAGGGCGACTTCCAGTTGACCAAGGACGGGCACATCGTGTGTTTCCATGACAAGGACACGAAGCGCGTCGATGGCCAGCAACTCGCCATCGCCGACGCCACCTTGGAGGAGTTGCGTCAACTCGATGTGGGCAGCATTCAGCCCCAAAACTCTGAGCGCGCCCTCCGCGCCTGGAGCAGCGACCAATACAAAGGCGTCCAGATGCCGACGATTGCCGAAGTTTTCGCCACCGTGCCTGCGGGAAAGAAAATCTTCATCGAAATCAAGTGCGGGCCCGAAATCATCGATCCTCTCCTGCGTGAACTCGCCTCCAGCGGATTGACCCCCGATCAGGTCGTGGTCATTGGCTTCGATAGCGCGTTGCTCAAATCCCTGAAAGATCGCGATCCGAAATGGCAGGTTGCCTGGCTTTGCTCCTTCGACAAAAAACCCAACGGCAAGCCCCGCATGGCCCCGGCCAGAGTCCTGAAAACCTTAAAGGCCATGCGCGCCCTCGCCCTCATGTCCGGCAGAGGGGATGTGGATAAGGGTCTGCTCGATCAAATGCGAGCCGCCGGCATCGAGCACTATGTCTGGACGATCAACGATCCCAAACTCGGCCCCACCTACAAGGCCCAAGGCGTGGACGCGATCATTACCGATCTGCCCGCAGAAATGCGCGCCGCTTTAGTCGCATCGACCAACCCATGATTAAAAAAACCATCTCCATAGCGCTGGCGATCGCTTCGGCCGCAACTCTGGCCACAGCGAAAGACTACCCTGTCGGAGCTGACCACCCGCTGAAAACCATCTCGGCGGCGGCGGAACTCGCGCAGCCGGGTGATACCGTCATTGTCCACGAGGGCATCTACCGCGAGGAGGTCAACCCACCGCGTGGGGGCACCTCCGACGCCGAGCGCATCGTTTACACGGCCGCGCCGGGCGCGAAGGTCGCCATCAAAGGCTCGGAACCCGTCAAGGGCTGGACTCGTGTGCAAAACGACACTTGGAAAGTCACGCTACCGAATAGCTTTTTCGGCAATTTCAATCCCTACGCCGACCTGATCCGTGGGAATTGGTTCCAACCCAATGGCCGCACCCACCACACGGGGGCAGTTTACATTGATGGGCACTGGCTCATGGAGGCCCCCAATAAAGACATAGTGCTCAAGCCGGCGGGAACGACATTGATAAGCAAGGCCCAGCCCGGTGCCAAGCTCTTGAACCTCGCCTGGCTGCAGCCGGTGGGAAATCCCAACGGCAAGGTCCTGGCGATCTCCGCCAAGGGGCGCAAAGGAACACAGGATGTGCCTGCAGGCGAACTCGGGCAGGTTGTTGGCCGCATCAGAAACGGAAACTGGTTGGAATTCGCGGGGGTTGATTGCGGAAGCGAAAGCTACGAACTCGCCTTCCATGTCGCCTCGGGGGACTCCTTCCGAATGGAAATTCGGAAAGACAACATCGACGGCGCGGTTTTGGGCACTGCCATCATCCCGGCCACGGGTGGTTGGAATCAGTGGAAAACCGTGAAAGTGGGCACCGATGTCCTGAGCGGGGTGAACAACTTTGCGGTGGTCTTCAAAAACGACGATACGAAGAACGCGGAAGAGGTGTTCAATTACAAGGGCCTGTATGAATCCTGCCTCTGGTTCGGCGAGGTGGACGACAAGAACACGACGATTTACGCCCAGTTCAAGGATCTCGATCCGAACACACGCGACACCGAGATCAATGTGCGGCAGGCGGTTTTTTATCCTCGCAAACCCGGACGCAATTACATCACCGTGAGTGGCTTCACCATGATGCACGCTGCGACCAACTGGGCGCCCCCGACGGCCGAGCAGGTCGGGTTGATCGGCACGCACTGGAGCAAGGGGTGGATCATCGAAAACAACACGATCAGCCACTCAAAATGCGTGGGGATCACTCTCGGCAAATACGGCGATGAATGGGACAACAAGGCTGCGACGGCTAACGCCTACAATGAAACCATCGAGCGCGCGATGAAGAAGGGTTGGAACAAGGAGACCGTCGGTAGCCATGTGGTGCGGAAAAACAAAGTCTCTCACTGCGAGCAGGCCGGCATCGTGGGCAGCCTCGGGTGCATTTTCAGCACGCTGGAGGGCAACGAATTTCGCCATATCCACACGCACAAGCTCTTCAGCGGAGCGGAAACGGCCGCGATCAAATTCCACGCGCCGATCGATATGGTGATCAAGGACAACCTGGTCCGCCAATCGGGAGGCTACGGGATACTTTGGTTGGACTGGATGGCGCAGGGAACGAGGGTTTCCGGGAACCTCTTCTTCGACAACCTCAACCAGAATGTGTTTATGGAGGTCAATCACGGCCCTTATCTGCTGGATAATAACATTTTCTTGGGAACAGCCTTGAGGAATTGGTCCCAAGGCGGAGCGTATTGCTACAACATCCTGCCCGGCGCGATCACCGTGGATCCGCAGACACGGGAGACCCCCTACCACCGTCCGCAATCTACCGAAGTGCTGGGACTCTCCAGCATCGCCGGCGGGGACGACCGGTATCTCAACAACCTGATGACGCAGCCGAACGCCTTCGCCTCGATCAAAAAAACAATCAAGAACATGGTCTTGGAAGGCAACCAGCCGGTGCAATCCGCCAAGATCCTCGAGAAGGACGACGGGATTTACCTTTCGTTCGAATTGCCGGAAATGGAGCCGACACAACCTGTCACTGCCGAACGCCTCGGCAAAACGCTCGTTTCAAAAACCACCTTTGCGAACCCGGACGGCACGCCGATGAAGATCGACACCGATTACTTCGGCAAGCCCCGCGACCCGGCAAATCCCGGAGCCGGCCCCTTCGCCGGGCTCAAACCAGGAAAACACGAGATCAAGGTCTGGCCGAAAGAACTCAGGTCGCCCGCGAATGGCGCGAATCGCCGCGAATGAAAAACCAACCTCAAGGAGCGTGGGCGTCCCGCGCACCAATGACCCAAGGTAGGGATGGCTCGCCGCAGCCGTCCCAAGCCTCAGGTGCAAAGCGCCTTCCCCGTGCGAGACTCCGCCTCAAAAATCGGGCGTCTCGGCGATCCGCCCCTACCATTGGCCACTTTCCCAATTCCGTGCTCCGATTCGCGTCCATTCGCGTCATTCGCGGGTTGTCCTCCCCTTTTCGAGCGCTCAAGCAGACACCCCCCAATGAAAGCTAAGAACATTCGAATAGCCCTGCTCACTTTGTGGCTTGGAGCAAGCGCCATTGCGTCAGACCAATCAGTCAACCCGATCCTCAAAGTGGGCGATCCCGGATTTCTTTACACCGCCGATCCCGCCGCCGAGGTCTTTGACGGCAAGGTCTATGTCTATTGCTCGCACGATCAGCCGGATGCGAAGAACTTCAAGGGCATGCAGGACTACGTCTTGCTGGAATCTTCTGATCTCAAGACATGGATCAACCACGGGGTGGTTCTGAAGCCCCGGGAGTATTCGTGGGCGTCGGGCCAGATGAACGCGCCGGATGTCGCTTACAAGGACGGGTGGTATTATTTCTATTTTCCCTACGACAAAACCCATGTCGGCGTCGCCAAAAGCCAAACCCCCGTTGGACCCTGGAGCGAGGCGGTAACGGATAAAATCGGCACAATTTTCGATCCGTGCGTGTTCGTCGACGACGACGGGCAGGCGTATATCTACGGCAACGACCACAAGGTCGATATCGGAGACAAGGGTTGGCATGTCATGGGGGCGCGGCTGAAGCCGAATATGATCGAGTTGGACGGCCCGTGGCAGCGGCTTTCCGAGGAGGAAGTGAATGAGGCGGTCACGGTCTTCAAACGGAACGGCAAGTATTACTTCATGGCGCGCAAAGACAAAAAGACGGTCTATTTCATGGCCGATTCGCCCCTTCCGACCAAACCCTACGCGACCTTCCAAGGGGCCGTCACAGGCGATGTGATCGGCGCTCCCGCGCACACCTCGGCGATCGAGTTTTCCGGGCAGTGGTATCTGTTTTATCACCTCGGGAGTGAGGTGAATGAGGGAAGCTTCTTCCGTCGCTCCGTCTGTTTTGACAAGATGGAATTCAACGAGGATGGCACCATCAAACCGGTTTCATTCACGCTGGGGAAGAGCCTCGGCGGGGAAAATGAAAGTCAATGACCCAGGCAATAGAGCAATCCACGATATGATCAGATTCCCACAGGCCACCCTTACCTTTCTTGTGACCCTTGGTATCCTTGCCATGGATCATGTTCATGCCACGGAGGGGGAACGCCGCTCTGTCGGTCACCCGAATATCGTGGTGATCCTCACGGACGATCTAGGCTATGGCGATGTGGCGCACCTGAATCCGGAATCCAAAATCCAAACGCCCCAGCTTGATGCACTGGCTGCTGAGGGTGTGACGGCGTTGGATGCCCATTCGCCCTCTGCGGTCTGCAGTCCCTCCCGCTACGCGATGCTCACCGGGCGTTATGCTTGGCGCGGGGTTTTGAAAGCAGGCCGTCTCGACCCGTGGGATGAGCCAGTCATCGAAACCAACCGCCCGACGCTGGCGACCCTGCTCGACGCCGCCGGTTACGACACGGCGTTTTTCGGCAAGTGGCATCTCGGGTTTCTCTGGCCCTGGAAGGATGGCCAGAGACCGTCGAAGAAGGACCTCGGCAACGGCGACACCAGCAAGGCGACCAATGCGATGTTCGACTGGAGCAAGCCGATCCAAGGCGGGCCGATCGGCGCGGGGTTCGATTACTACTTCGGCGTCGATGTTCCGAACATGCCGCCCTATGCGTTTATCGAAAACGACAAGCTGACTTGTGAGCCGGTTGATGTCGATGGCAGAAAGCTCAAGGTCATGCTCAAAGCGGGCCATATCCACGGGAGCGGGCCCGGGCAGGCGGGATGGCAACTCGAAAACATCATGCCCGAACTCACCACACGCGTGGGGGATTACATCGGGAGCCATGCCAAGAAACCGAAACCATTTTTCCTCGTTTTCAGCATGATCTCGCCCCACACGCCGATCGTGCCCACCAAGGAATTTCAAGGCAAAAGCGGCGCGGGGCTCTATGGCGACTATGTGGTGCAGACCGACGATGCCATCGGCAAGGTGGTCGCGGCCCTCAAAAAAGCGGGAGTTTTTGAAAACACCCTCGTTGTCGTTTCGAGCGACAATGGCCCCGAGGAGTTCACCCGGGAATTGGCCCGGACCCACCAGCACAGCCCCGCCGGACCGCTGCGCGGAATGAAGCGTGATCTCTTGGAGGGAGGTCACCGATTGCCCTTCATCGCCTCATGGCCGGATGGAGGCATCAGCGGCGGGCGGCGGATTGATGTGACGATCAGCCTCACCGACCTCTTCGCCACATTGGCGGCCGCCACCGGATCAAAAATCCCCAACGGCGCCGCCGAGGACAGCATCGATCTCCTGCCGGCCTTGCGCGAAAACAAACCCGTTCGCTCAAACCTCGTTTACCATGCCGCCAACGGAAAACTCGCCCTGCGCGAGGACGATTGGGTTTACCTCCGGCGCGGCGGAAACCTCAAGGAGCCGGAGTGGTATTTGCGCGAGCGCGGAGCAGACCCCCTGCCGGACACGCCGCTTCTGTTTAACCTGGCCGAGGATCCCCGCCAGTTCAAAAATCTGGCCGGCAGCCACTCCGAGCGACTCACCGCCATGGAGGCGAAGCTCCAATCCATCGAGCGCTGAAGGAATCCATGGACACTCTTTCAATCAAATTTACATCAACGACACAACAGTGAAGAAGATCAATGACATGAAGAAAATACTAACAGGATTCGCGGTTGCCGCAGCGTCCGCGTCCAGCCTCATGGCGGACAACCCGATCATCAAACACATCTTCACGGCAGATCCGTCGGCACACCTCTACGAGGGAAAAGTTTTCATCTATCCTTCCCACGACCAGGACAAGCCCGACTGGTTTAACATGGTGGATTACCATGTCTTCTCGTCAACGAATCTCGTGGACTGGACGGACCACGGAGTCGCCTTGGATGTGAAGGATGTGCCCTGGGCTAAAGAGTATATGTGGGCCCCGGATTGCGCCTACAAGGACGGCATCTATTACTTCTATTTCCCGGCCAGGGACAAAGCCGGTGATTTCCGGATCGGGGTGGCGACCAGTAAATCACCATCCGGCCCGTTCAAGCCCGAGCCGAACCCGATTGAAGGGAGCTTTTCGATCGACCCCTCCGTCTTCATCGATGACGACGGTGCGGCGTATATGTATTTCGGTGGTATGGGTGAGCACGGAATGGCCAAGTCGCCGATGGTGGCGCGACTGAAGGACAACATGAAAGAATTCGCCGAAGAGCCCAAGCGCATCGAGGGGCTGGATTTCTTCTTTGAAGGCGCCTGGATGAACAAGATCAATGGCACTTACTACCTTTCCTATTCCACAGGTAATAAGAACAAGCAATACAAGCCGAGTGCCCTTGCCTACGCGACATCGGACTCACCCTGCGGGCCATTCAAATACCGGGGAGTATTCCTGAAGTCGGTGGGCATCTGGACGAATCACCACTCCATTATCAATATCAACGGCGACTGGTATCTCTTTTACCACAACGGCGCCCTGAAGGGTGGAGGAAATAACAACCGAAGCGTGTGCATAGACCGCCTCTATTTCAACCCGGATGGCACCATCAAAATGGTGGAACCCACCAAGGAAGGCGTGCCCGCCGTGGATTTGGGTAAACCAAATGCTCAATAATCTTGCCCGAAAGCATTTTATTTAACCACGGAGGACACGGAGAGCACGGAGGGAAATCAGTTGCTCGAATTTTTCGAATAACTGCTGCTGCCGGCAAAATCTCCAACGCTCCCTAAAACCTTCCTGTGAACCCTTTAAATCTTGTCATCCTGTCTAAAAACACCATGCAAAACCTCTTCTTCCGCTCCGTGTCCTTTGACTCGCTCGCTCCCGCTCGTTTGATTCCCAGATTTCCCAATCTGCTCCTCCTGCGGAGCTGCCTTTGGCAGTCTATCTCGACCTTCCCAAGGTCTCGGTTCGCCCCTTCGCGGCCAACCTTCGGTTGCTCTACCTCGCGCCTGCCCCGGCGCTCGGTTGTGTCCTCCGTGGTTAATTTTCTTCTTCTGCTCCCCGCGTTCGCGATGGCCTCGGCGGTGGCCGCCGATCCGCGCCCGAACATCGTGCTTGTCGTCGCTGAAGACATTGGGCCAGACACTGGCGCCTACGGCTGCAAGGACGCGATCACGCCCAATATGGACCGCCTCTCCAAAGAAGGTGCGCTGTTCACCCGCGCTTTCACCCACTGCGGCGTCTGCGCTCCCTCCCGCAGCGGAATGATCACCGGGCAGTATCCGCTGAAATACGGTGGCCAAAACATGCGATCGATTGTCGTTAACCCGCCCCGCCCATTCACTGAGAAACTCCGGGAGGCGGGTTACCATGTGATGTGGTCCGGCAAGACGGACTTCCAAGGCGTGTCGGAAAAGGAACTGGCCCAGGATCGAAAGCCATGGATACAGGCTTCGAGGAAGCCCAAGGAGCCCTTTTTTGCCTACTTGAATGTGATGGTCAGCCACGAGAGCCAGGTCCGCGCCACCGATGAGGAGCACGCCAAGAACACCGCCGCACTCAAACCCTCCGACCGCCGCGATCCGGCCAAGGTCGAACTCCCGCCGTTCTACCCGGACACCCCGGCCGTCCGCCGCGAGGTCGCCCATTACCATGAGCTTGTCACGGCCGTCGACTACACCCTCGGCCGCGTGCTGGATTGGCTGAAGGCGCACGACCTGGAGAAAAACACCATCGTGATCTTCACTGGCGACCACGGGCGTGGCATGCCACGCTTTAAGCGTTCGCCGAAGGATACCGGCACGCGCGTCCCGCTCATTATCCGCTGGCCCGACCAATTGCCCCCAGGCACCGTCCGCGAGGACTTCGCCAGTTGGATCGACTTCGCGCCGACTTTCCTGACGCTCGCCGGCGTGCCGGTCCCGCCGGAATTCGATGGTCATTGCTTCCTGCCCAAGGCCGAGCAGCCTCCGAAATATGTCTACAGCTTCCGCGATTTCATGGACGAGAGCTTCGATAAGGTCCGCTCGGTCCGCGACGCGCGCTACCGCTACGTCCGCAACCTCGCTCCCGGCGTCGATGAGGCCGGCGAGGTGGCCTACCAGGAAGCCGGTCAGACGATGCATGAGCTCCGCCGCATCCAGGCCGAAGGCAAGCTGACGCCCCTGCAGGCGCTCTACTTCGACCCTAACCGACCAAAGGAACAACTCTACGACACGCAGAACGACCCTTGGGAAGTGAAAGACCTTGCCGGCGATCCGGCCCACGCCGCCAAACTCGCTGAGCTCCGAGCCGAATGCGACGCCTGGCTCGCCCGGTGCGGCCCCCTCGCCGATATGCACGCCGATGAGCTCGTGCAGCGTGGCATCATTCTGCCGCGCAAGCCCATTTCCCAGAAACCATTAAAAAAAGAAGAAGTTCCTAAGTAACAAAATTTATCATGCTAACCCAAAGAAGTTTATTTAACCACAGAGGACACAGAGAACACGGAGAAGATTGTGTGTGCACGGCTGCATTCGCTGCGCGTATGGGGCAGAACCAAAGCAAAAACTCCGCAAGTGGGCTTGCCAGATTTTTGCTTTTTTCTGCCAATCCCAGTTTGCTGGGATCATCCGTGCCCATCCGAGCAATCCGTGGTTGGTTTTTCCCAGAAATGCGCCCCGCAAGTTCTTTTTTCAGAAACTATAAAAATAAGAACCAGTTCCTAATTAAAAAGTTCCACAGTCCTCACAATAAATATGCAAAACATCTTCTTCCGCTCCGTGCTCTTTGACTCGCTCGCCCCCGCTCGTCTCGCCCCTTCGGGGCCAACCTTCGGTCGCTCTACCTCCCGCCTGCCCCGGCGCTCGGTTGTGTCCTCCGTGGTTAAATTTCTTCTTCTGTTCCCCGCATTCGCGATGGCTTCACCGCGAGTCTATGAAATCTGGGAGCCGCAGCCTGCGCCGAACAACGGGAGCAATTGGGAAAGCACGAAAGCCGACGAAAAGCGGAAATCCTATGACAAGGATTGGGAGCAGTGGTCCTACCCCATCGGCAATGGTTATGTCGGCGCGTCCGTCTTTGGGCGCACGGACTCCGAGCGCATTCAGATCACCGACAAGACGCTTCACAATAAAGGGGTTTACGGGGGTGGCGGGCTGACGAACTTTGCGGAGGTCACTCTCGATTTTAACCACAAAGCCGCCCAGAACTACCGCCGTTCGCTCAACCTCAACGAAGCCATAGCGCTCGTTTCCTACAAGCAGGATGGGGTCACTTACAAACGCGAGTATTTTGCCTCCTACCCGGACAATGTCGTTGCCGTGCGGCTCACCGCCGATCAAAAGGGCGCGCTTTCTTTCACCGTGCGCGCCGAGATTCCCTACCTCGATGCGAAAGATCGCACCGGCACGGTCACGGCGGAGGGGAATCTGCTGACCCTCAAGGGAACGATTCCGCATTTCAACTGCAACTACGAAGGGCAGATCAAGGTGCTCAACGAAGGTGGGTCTGTCTCGGCCGACCCTGCCAATGCGACCATCAAGGTGGAAAAGGCCGATGCCGTCACTCTGCTGATCGCCACGGGAACCAACTACCGGCTCAGTCCCGAGATGTTCCAAAATCCCGCCGAAAAAAAACTCGATCCCAACAAATTCCCACACGACGAGGTGACTGCTCGGATCGCTGCGGCGCAGGCGCTGGGCTTCGCCGCGCTGAAGGAAAGGCACCTCAAGGATTATCAGAACCTGTTCGGCCGCGTGTCGGTGAACCTCAACTCCACCCCCTCGACCGATCCGACCCACCTTCTTCTCGAGAAATACAAAAAGGGCGAGTCGAACACTTGGCTGGAGGAGTTGATGTTCCAGTATGGACGCTACCTGCTCATTGCCAGCTCGCGCGAAAAGAGCCTGCCCGCCAATTTGCAAGGGGCCTGGAGCGCCTACCAAAACACGCCATGGTCGGGCGGCTTTTGGCACAATATCAATGTGCAGATGAATTACTGGGGAGCGATGAGCGCCAACTTGGGCGAGTGCTTCGAAGCTTACATTGCCTTTTTCAAAGCCTACCTCCCTGTGGCGCAAAACCACGCCGCTGATTATGTGCGCAAACACCATAAGGAGAAGTTGTCCAAAGGCGGCGACAACGGCTGGATCATCGGAACCGGAGCGAATGCCTACTACATTCCCGGTGCCTCGGGAGGGCATTCCGGGCCAGGCACGGGCGGCTTCACCGCCAAGTTGCTGGTGGATTATTATCTGTTCACGCAGGACCGGAAATTCCTCGAGGAAGTCGCCTATCCGGCGATGCTGTCCTTGAGCAAATTTTACTCCAAGGCGCTGGTGCCCCGCGGGGAATTTCTTTTGGTCGAACCCTCCGCTTCTCCCGAACAAAAAGCCACTGCCGAGCAGATCGAACGGATCACGGGCCGCCCGGCCAAAGGAAAGTATTTCATCACCGCAGGCTGCACATTCGACCAAGGCTTCGTCTGGGAAACCTTCTCCGACACGCTCGCGCTGGCCAAAAAGCTGGGCAAAACCGATCCCTTCCTCGAGACGATCCGTGAGCAAATGGGCCGCCTGGATCCGATCCAGATCGGCGCGGATGGGCAGATCAAAGAATACCGCGAGGAGACGCACTACAGCGATATCGGCGATCCCAAGCACCGCCACATCTCCCACATCTGCCCGCTCTTTCCCGGCACACTCATCAATCCTACCCGACCCGAGTGGATGCAGGCCGCGAGCAAGACGCTCGATCTCCGCGGCATCAAGACAACGGGCTGGGCGTTGGCTCATCGCATGAACAGCCGCGCTCGCCTGGGCGAAGGGGATAAAGCCCATGAGGTCTATCAGGAACTCCTTCGCGAACGCACCTTGCCGAACCTCTGGACGGTGCATCCTCCGTTCCAAATTGACGCAAACCTCGGCTCGATGGCCGGTGTCGCGGAGATGCTCCTGCAAAGCCATGAGGGGACGATCAAAATCCTCCCGGCCTTGCCCAAAGCATGGAAGACCGGTTCCTTCCAGGGCCTCGTGGCGCGCGGGAACTTTGTCGTCTCCGCCGATTGGAGCGAAGGAAAGATCCGTTCGATTTCCATCCAGTCCAAGAGTGGGGGCAAATGCCGCCTTGCCAGCTCCGGCATCGGGGCGGCAACCGTCAAGGATGGCAAAGGCAAGCCCGTGAAGACCTCTAGCGAAGGAAGCGACCTGATCCAATTCGAGACCACCGCCGGGGAGACTTATTCCATTCAAAAACCATGAAAACATCCACCCGCGCGATTCAGGCGGCAGCCGCTTCAGCGCCACCGTCCAAAAGCAAAAAAGACGCCCGCGAATGACGCGAATGGACGCGAATGGGGAAGGAAAACAAACTGGAGGGCTGACCGCCGTGTCGGCCCAAGCTTCAGCCGCGAACGCGGCGACAGAGTTCAACCGTGAATCCGAAGAAAATCCCCGCGAATGAAAGACAAAGTTTTCAGTTTTCCATCGCCCCCAATGGTAGGGTCTGCTCGCCGAGCGGACCCAAGATTCAGGCGCGAAGCGCCGTCCCGACCGTCAAAGACACAACCCCGCGAATGTCGCAAATAAACGCGAATAAAAGCCGCCCCCGGGAGCGCCGACGTCCCCGTCGGCCCTGCCCCTCAAGGAGGGTTGGGCGTCCCGCCCACCAAGTTGGATCAATGTGGGCGAGACGCGCCACGCTCCATGAGACGGCGCGGTCGCGCCTGAAGTTTGGGACCCCTCGGCGAGGCGTCCCTGCCATTTATTTTCGATGGGCGCTGCCGCGCAGGCAAATCAAATTCCGAATCCCGCCACAAGGATGTGATTGTCGGGGATGAATAAATGCGGTCCTCCCATCACATCCCTTTTATGAGAATCAAAAAACTGCTCCTCACCGCCTTTGCGGGAAGCTTCCTGCTCACCACCACCCACGCGCAATGGTCGCACAGGGAAGGCGAACCGGAGCCGCACCCGCCGGGCAAACTCGTTCAGCCGTTCACCCAAGCCGAGTGGGACGCCAGCAACTTCGCGCCGCCGGAGGCCCTCGAGTGGTTCCGCGATGCAAGGTATGGAATGTTCATTCATTTCGGCCTCTCAACGCATGACAACGCCGACCTCTCCTGGGGAACCTGCCAGACGCGCAAGGCCCCGGATCGCGGCTCCGGGCCGGTTCTGGACGAGGTTTGGAAGGCCTACCCGAAGGATTTCAAATTGGAGAAATTCAACGCCAAGGAGTGGGTCGAAATCGCGAAGGCCGGGGGCTTCAAATACATCGTCGTCATCGCCAAGCACCACGATGGCTTTCACCTTTGGAACACGGCGCAGTCGGATTTCAAGGTCACCAACACCCCGTTCGGGCGGGACTATCTGAAAGAAATCGCCGACGCCTGCCAGGAGGCCGGAATGCCTTTTGGAATCTACTACTCCCAGCGCGATTGGTATCACCCCGACTACATGCCGACCGAACCAACGGGCGAGCGGCACAAAAAATACAACGACTACCAGTTCAAAGCCGTCCGCGAGTTGCTGACGAAATACGGCAAGGTCGATATTCTCTGGTGGGACGCCGCGTGGTGGGGCGGGATGTTCACCCCCGACATGTGGGATGCGGAAAAACTCACCCGCATGGCGCGCGCACTCCAGCCCGGCATTTTGCTGAACAACCGCGCCTCCGTGCCTGGTGACTTCGACACGCCCGAGCAGCGTCTCGGCTTCTTCCAAGACTGGCGCCCGTGGGAGTCCTGCATCTGCCTGACAAGCAGCTGGAGCTACGGCGGAGGCGAGCCGAAATCCCGCGCCCAACTCATCCAAATGCTCGTCGCCAACGCCGCCTGCGACGGCAACTTCCTCCTCTCTTGGGGTCCCCAGTGGAACGGTGAGTTTGCGCCGAAGGAAAAAGCCCGCCTGCTCGAAGTCGGCGAGTGGCTCAAGGAAAACGGCCGCGCCATCTACGGCACACGCGGCGGCCCGTGGAAGTGGTCGTCCTGGGGCGGCTCCACACGCCGCGACAAAACCGCCTGGCTCCATGTCGTCAAAGCCGGGAAAATCGAACTCCCCGCCCTGCCCGGACGCACGGTGCTCTCCGCGCAGTTGCTCAACGGCGAGAAGGTCGACTTCCAGCAAGACGGAAAAACGCTGACCGTTACCGTCCCCCAAGCCTCGCCGGTTTCGATCGTCGAACTCGCCTTCGACCAATCGGTGGATGGCATTCCCTCCATTTCGGATGGTGCCGCACACTCGATCTTCAATGATACCTCGACCTACGGGAAAATCGTTTCCAGGAATGCAAAGGTCGCAACCAGTTCGACCTCGCCAAATGTCGAAATTGACCTGGGCCGCGAGGTTTCCGTCACCGGTGTCCGCGTGCTCAACGGCACGAAAGACGATCAACCCGCGAAGGACGCAACTGCGACCCTCCGCCTCTCGATTTCCTCCGACGGCACGACCTGGACCGAAGTCTGGAAAACCGAAAAAATCCTGCCGCAGTGGGAAATCCCTGTGAACGATTTCGTCGCCGGAGCGGAAGTCCCCGGCCGCAAAGCCCGCTATCTCCGCCTTGAAATAAAATCGGAGAAACCCGCTCCCCTCCACCTCAAGGAAGTCGAAGTCTACGGATTCCAAGACCAAAAAATCGCTCATTAGCCAAAACGCCCCCCTCGATGATGGCATCCACCATGAAATCACTCATCACACCATCAATTCTCGCCCTCCTCGCGGCTGCCACTCCGGCGCGAGCGCAGGATACCCCCGTGCTCGAGCAACTCGCCGCTCACAATGTCGTGGGGGACTCGCCCAGCCAGGACACGCGTGCAAAACCCAACATCCTCATTATCTTGGCCGACGATCTCGGCTACGGGGATGTGAAACGTTACAATCCGGAGCGGGGAAAGATCCCCACCCCGAACATCGACAAGCTGGCCTCGCAGGGCATGCTTTTCACCGACGCGCATACCTCGAGCGGTGTCTGCTCCCCCACCCGCTACACGCTGCTTACCGGGCGCTATCATTGGCGGACGCGCCTGCAGAGCTATGTTCTGAATTATCTGGATGGTCCGCTTATTGCGCCGGGCCGTCTCACCCTCGCGAGTCTACTTAAACAGAACGGCTACCGCACGGGTGCCATTGGGAAGTGGCACCTCGGCTGGGATTTCCAGTTCACGGCCGACGAGCGCCAACGACTCCAGAGCTATGGCGGAAAGGCGGGCGGTGGAGGCAAGGTCAACACGGCAGTCACCAACGAGGATCTGGCCGCCTGGCGCACGATCTATGCCCGCCAGTTTCGTGGTGGTCCGTTGGCCTGCGGCTTCGATTCCTATTTTGGCACCGATGTCCCCAACTTTCCGCCGTATTGTTTTATTGAAAACGACCGCACGGTTGGCATTCCCAGCGAACTGCTCGCCGCCGATGCCTTCAGGAAAAATCAGGCCGACATTCAGGGCCCTGCACTGCCAGGATGGAAGCTGGAGGGCGTGCTCCCAGCCCTCGAGGAACGGGCGTGTGCGTTCATCCAAAATGCGGCAAAGGCCCCTGAACCATTCTTTCTCTACCTGCCGCTCACCGCGCCCCACACCCCCATCGCGACCACCAAGGAGTGGCGTGGCAAGAGTGGACTCAACGACTACGCGGACTTTGTGATGCAGACCGATGCCACCGTTGGCCGGGTGCTCCAGGCTTTAGAAGAAAGCGGGGCCGCGCAAAACACCCTGGTCGTGTTCACCAGCGACAATGGCTGTGCCCCCTATGTGGGGGCCGAGGAACTCGAGGATAAAGGGCATTTCCCGAGCGGCCCATTGCGGGGCTACAAGGGGGACGCATGGGAAGGCGGCCACCGCGTGCCATTCATCGTGCGCTGGCCGGGAAAAGTGAAACCCGACACGCGGTGCGATGCGCTGGTGTCGCAGGCCGATCTCATGGCCACCCTGGCTGAAACACTGAATTTCAAACTCCCCGACAACGCGGGCGAAGACAGCTTCAGCCTCATGCCGCTCCTCCAAGGCGGCAACAAGCCCGTGCGCGAATATGCCATCAGCCAGGCAATGAATGGTCTGCCCGCGCTGCGAAAAGGATCGTGGAAGATCATCTTCGGCAAGATGGGAGGCGGCTTCAAAAAAACACCGGACAGCGCCGCCACCGGCCAACTCTACGACCTCGCCACCGATCTCGGGGAAACCAAAAACCTCTGGAATGAGCAGCCCGAACTCGTCACCGAACTGACCGCCACCATGTCCCGCCTCGTTGCCGATGGCCGCAGCACGCCAGGCGAGCCGCAGCAAAACGATGTTCCCGTGCGCTGGCAGCGGTTTCTCGAGCGCTCCTCTCCCGCAAAATAGCACCCGCCACTTGAAACACCTACCCGCAACCATTAGATCATATCAACAGCAGTGTGCTTTTGGACAATGGCGCGGTAGCGCCCGGTCCCGGGGAGCGCGCCCGCCCTCGGGTGCCGCCGGGTGCGCCCCGCGCCCGACTTGGAGAACTTCGAGCGGCCTCTGGCCGGATTTTTCCATTCGCCCCGCGAGGGCGCGTGGCGGTGCGCCCGAGGCGGGCGCGCTCCCCGGGACCCATCAAAGTGAAGTCATCCGAAAATCCAAAACCTTGGAGACTTTGGTATCCAACCTCACCCTTCTTAAGGGACAAGGGGACAGGTGAAGGAAACGATCGTCATCCAATTCGAGACGATCGCAGGGCAGAATTGCCTCATCGAACAATCATAAAAATATCCACCGTCATATAGTTCGAATGCGCGATAGACGGTAGATGCAAATGATCAGAATGTCTCATGATTCCGCTGCTTCGTGCCCTGAACGAAGCGGGCTACTCCTCAACTTAACGAGACATCATTAGTCATGAAAGCATCCACCATCAAAGCGCTCATTACGCCATCAATACTCGCCCTCCTCGCGGCGGCCAATCCGGCGAGAGCACAGGACACCCCCGTCCTCGAGCAACTCGCTGCCCACAATGTCGTCTGGGATTCGCCCAGCCAGGACATGCACGGCTCGATGCCGATTGGCAACGGCGACCTCGCCGCGAATTTCTGGGTTGAGCCGAGTGGCGATCTGGTTTTCTACCTCTCCAAAAGCGATTCGTGGGATGCCGAGCAGGAACTCCTCAAGCTCGGCCGCGTGCGCATCCGGCTCGACAAGCCCTTCGTTCGCGACGGCCGGCCGTTCCGACAGGAACTCGACTTGGCCCGTGGCTGCATCGTGGTGGAATCCGGCACAGGGGAGGACAAAACCACGGTGGACTTCTGGATCGATGCCAACCGCCCGGTGGTGAATGTCGAGATCAAGAGCGCCGAGGTGTTCACTGCGCAGGTCGCCCTGGAGCATTGGCCGAAGGAATCCTACAGCAATCGTCCGACGCAGAGCACGGACATCGCGAAAACCAACGCGGCGGCCTCTCCCGAGGCCCTGCGCGGCGACACGATTCTGCCGGCAGAGGACAACACCATCCGGTGGCATTACCGCAACACCGAGAGCATTTTTGCCGACACCCTGAAAAACCAGCATCTGGGCCATGCGGTGGATAAATTTCATGACCCGCTGTTGAACCTCACCTTCGGCGGTTTGATCGCCGGGGAGGGATTGGTCACAAAGGATGACAGGACCCTTGCCACCGCCGCGCCGGTGAAGTCCCTCGACATCCGCATCCATGCGCTCACCGCGCAAACGCCCGAGGCCGCCGCGTGGGTCTCACAACTCGAGAAACTTCACGCCGCCAACGATCAGGTCGCCGCCCGCGAAGCGCGCCCGGCGCATGAACAATGGTGGAAGGATTTTTGGAACCGCAGTTGGATTTCCCCGGAGGGCACAGAGGAGGCCAAGGCCGTGGGCCGCGCCTATGTCCTGCAGCGCTGGATTCAAGCCGGTGCCGGGCGTGGAGCCTACCCGATCAAGTTCAACGGCTCGCTGTTCACGGTGGATGGCTTTATGGACAAAAAAGGCGTTCTGCAAGAGTTCGGGCCGGACTGGCGGAAGTGGGGCGGCTGCTACTGGTTCCAGAACACGCGCGAGCCGTATTGGGCGATGCTCTACTCCGGCGATTACGACCAGATGGAGCCGCTCTGGAAGATGTATCGCGACGCTTTGCCGTTGCTGAAGGAGCGCACCAAAACCTACTTCAACCACGACGGGATTTTTTGTTCTGAAACCATGCACCCGTGGGGCCTGAACAAGCAGGGCGACTTCGGAAATAACAATCCCGACTTTTATCCGGCAAATGGATTTATCCGCTTGTATTGGGACAGCGGGAACGAGCTTTCGCAAATGATGCTCGACTTCTACGAGCACACGGGAAACGAGGAGTTCGCCAAGACCACGCTCGTCCCGATCGCGGATGGGGTGGTGACCTTTTACGAGCAACACTACCCAAAAACCGAGCCCGGCAAGCCCCGCTTCGCGCCGGCCATGAGCTTGGAAACTTGGCACACCGCTGAGGATCCGCTCCCGGTGATTGTCGGCTTGCGGACGGTTCTCACCCGCTTGCTCGAATTGCCCGAGTCGCTCAGCACGCCAGAGCAGCGGGCGAAATGGACCCGCTTCCTCGCGGAGTTGCCCGAGACTCCCATGGCGGAGGAGAACGAAAAGAAATGGATGCTGCCCGCCGCCCGCACCATGTCGGACCGAAAAAACTCCGAGAACCCCGAACTCTACGCCGTCTTTCCCTACCGCGTTTACGGCCTCGGTAAGCCTGACCGGGAAGTCGCCCTCGAAACTTGGAACCGGCGTCAGATCAAAGCCACCGGCGGGTGGCGGCAGGACTCCATCCAAGCCGCGCTGCTCGGCCTAACCGATGAGGCCAAGGGCTATGTCGTGCGGAACGCAACCGAACCGACATTGATCGGCCAGATGCCGCACAAGCCCTCAAGGTTTCCCGCCTTCTGGGGGCCGAACTTCGACGGCACGCCCGACCAATGCCAGGGCTCAGTGACCCTGATCGCGCTCCAGCGAATGCTCATGCAGTGCGACGGCGACACGATCCGACTCATTCCTGCGTGGCCGAAGGACTGGAACGCCAGCTTCAAACTCCACGCTCCGAAAAATACCACCGTCGAGGGCCGCGTGAAGAACGGCAAACTCACCGACCTGAAAGTGACTCCCGAATCCCGCCGCAAGGATGTGATTGTCGGAGCTGAATAATGATGTAGGGAAGGCGTCCGCTTGCCTTTGAGCCAGCTCCCTATTCGATGAAAAAAACCAAAAGACACCCGCGAATGGCGCGAATAACCGCGAATGGGGAAGGAAAACAAACTGGAGGACTGACGGCCGTGTCGGCCCAAGCTCCAGCCGCGAACGCGGCTTCAGAGTTCAACTGCAAATCCGAAGAAAATCCCCGCGAATGAAAGACAAAGTTTTCAGGTTTCAGCTTTCCATCGCCCCCAATGGTAGGGTCGGCTCGCCGAGCGGATCCAAGATTCAGGCGCGCAGCGCCGTCCCGACCGTCAAAGACACAAGCCCGCGAATGACGCAAATAAACGCGAATAAAAGCCGCCCCCGGGAGCGCCGACATCCCCGTCAGCCCTGCCCCTCAAGGAGGGTTGGGCGTCCCGCCCACCAAGTTGGATCAATGTGGGCGAGACGCACCACGCTCCATGAGACGGCGCCGTCGCGCCTGAATCTTGGGACCCCTCGGCGAGGCGTCCCTACCATTTATTTTCGATGGGCGCTGCCGCGCCGGCTATTGGCCCGCGAATAAGCGTGAATGAAGAAATCAATACAGCTTCTTCTTATTCGCGTGGATTCGCGTCATTCGCGGTTTAAATAATCTCCAATCCAACATGACAAAACCAACCGCTTCCAACCTTAGAAGAAAATCGATCCTCTGTTTCGCATTCTCCGTGATGTTCGCCCTATCCGCCCACGCCCTCGATCTCCATGTCGGCCCCGACGGCAATGGCGTCGTGCAACCCGAAGCGATCGCGATCCTTCTCGAGACCGGGAAGTTGCTGGAAGCGAATCCCATCAAGAAAAGCCACCCGACGATCACCGCCGTTCCGCGCCTCAAGCAAGACAAGCCCGCCCCGGCCAAGGAGCAAGCCAATCCTGCTGCCAGTGCCGGGCTTCTCGAACACCCATGAAAAAAATCAGACACCACTTATTTCTCGCCGCCGTATTGCTTGCACTCCCGCTCCTAGCCTCGGCCGGAGAGGGAACGGCCAAGCCGAACATCATCATCCTCTATGCCGATGATCTCGGCTACGGAGACCTCGCCTGTTACAACCCGAAATCTCCCATCCCGACCCCGAATCTGGATGCACTTGCCTCGCAGGGAATGCGGTTCACGGATGCGCACAGTTCCTCGGGCATCTGCACCCCCAGCCGCTACGCGCTCCTAACCGGCCGGCACCACTGGCGTGACTTCCACAACATCGTCAATTCCTTCGAGCCATCCGTCTTTCCCAAGGGGCGTTTGACCATTGCGGACATGCTTCGCTCGGAGGGCTACCACACCGCGGCGATCGGAAAATGGCATCTCGGCTGGGATTGGGACGCGATTAAAAAGAAGGATCCGCAGGCGATAGGCGGGAAGCAAAAAAAGAATCAAACCGTGTCGGACTACGACTGGTCCAAGCCGATCCCCGGCGGCCCGCTTTCCGTGGGGTTTGACCACTACTTCGGCGAGGATGTCATCAATTTTCCGCCCTACGCTTGGATCTTCGATGACAAGATCGTCCAAGCGCCCGACCGGATGCTGACGAAGTGGATCTGGGAACCCATCAAGGAGGGGCATGCCGAGATTCGGCCCGGTCTCATGGCAGCGGACTGGAACCCCTACGAGGTCGTGCCAAAAACCACCCGGCACGCCGTGGATTTCATCAAGTCCCGCAAGAACGAGGAGCAGCCGTTTTTCCTCTACTTCGCGTATCCGTCGCCGCACGCCCCGATCATTCCGAACAAGGAATTCGTTGGCAAATCCGGAGCCGGTCCCTACGGAGATTATGTCGTGGAAACCGATGACTCGGTTGGCCGGATCCTTGGAGCGTTGAAGGAAGCCGGTTTGGACGACAACACGCTGGTGGTCTTCACCGCCGACAACGGCCCCGAGCATTATGCCTATGAGCGTGATGAAAAATTCGCCCACTGGTCCTCGCAACCCCTCCGCGGGTTGAAGCGCGACATTTACGAGGGCGGGCATCGGGTTCCCTTCCTTGTGAAATGGCCTGGGGTTGTTCCGCCCGACACCGCTTGTCCAGCTCTGGTCTCGCAGATCGACCTCATGGCCACCATCGCGGCTGTGGTTGGCGCCAAGCTTCCCACCAACGCCGCCGAGGATTCGCATGATTTGCTCCCTCTTTTCAAAGGCGACAAAGCTCCTGTCCGCGAGACCCATGTTCACAACACCTTCGCGAACACCTACGCGATCCGCCACGGCGATTGGGTCTTGGTGGATACCGAGTCTGGCTATGGCAGCAAGGTCAATCCCGTGTGGGAAAAGCGCCACGCGTATCCCGCTGATGACTCCCAACCTGCCGAGCTCTACAACATCCGGGACGACATCGCCCAAAAGAAAAACCTCGCCGCCGCCCACCCGGAGAAGGTCGAGGAACTCCGGAGCCTACTAAAGAAAATCCAACAACAAGGCCACTCCGCGCCGCGCTTGGAAGGTGGGCAGTCCCTTTCGAACTAATCCATTTCTCTAAAAATCAAACAATCCTCTATGCGAATCAGAAAAACTATTGCTTACAATACCCTTGCAGGCGTCATGTCTCTCGCTCTCACAGGGCATGCCCTCGCGCTCGATCTTCATGTCGCCTCGAATGGCAACGATGCCAATCCAGGAACCGAAGCCAAGCCGCTCGCCACGCTGTCGGCGGCTCGTGATGCCGCGAGGAAGGCGGTGGGCAAGGAAGCGGTCACCATCCATGTCGGCGACGGGGTTTACCACCTGCCGGAAACCCTCGTCTTCACTCCAGCGGACTCCGGCAGCGCGGAGTTTCCTGTTGTTTACCGAGCTGTGAATGAAGGCCGCGCCGTCTTGAGCGGCGGCTCGGAACTCCAGCTGGATTGGAAGCCCACCCGCGACGGCATCTTTCAAGCCGCGACGCCGCAGGGGCTGGAGATCGACCAGCTTTTCATAAACGGCAAGGCCCAGCGCATGGCCCGCTACCCGAATTTCGATGCCTCGAAAAAAACCGACGCCTACCAGGGCTACGCGGCGGATGCGTTTTCCAAGGAACGCGCCGCGAAGTGGGCGAATCCGGTCGGCGGGTTCATTCATGCCATGCACTACTCGCGCTGGGGCGGCTACCACTACCGCATCACCGGCAAGGATGCGGATGGCAATGTGACCTATGAGGGCGGATGGCAGAACAACCGCCAGATGGGCATGCACAAGGATTTTCGGATGGTGGAAAACATTTTCGAAGAACTCGACGCCCCCGGCGAGTGGTTCCATGACCGCAAGACCTCCACGCTGTATTTCCTGCCCGATAGGAAGACCGATCTGGCCAAGGCGAAAGTGGAAGTCGTCCGCTTGCGGCATCTCGTGGAGTTCGCCGGCACGCAGGAGAAGCCGGTGAAGCACATCACGCTGCAGGGCTTCACCGTGCGGCATGCGGCGCGCACTTTCATGGATTGCAAGGAACCGCTCCTGCGCTCGGATTGGACGATCTACCGCGGCGGGGCGTTTCTTCTCACCGGCACCGAGGATATCGAGATCCTCGATTGCGAGTTCGACCAGGTCGGCGGCAATGCCATTTTCGTGAACAACTACAACCGTCGTGTCCTGATCAAGGGCTGTCACATCCACGACGCCGGAGCCAGCGGCGTGTGCTTTGTGGGCGATCCCGCCGCCGTGCGCGATCCCTTGTTTGAATACAACGAGTCGCAAGACCTCACCAAAGTCGATCCCAAGCTCGGCCCGAAGAGTGACAACTATCCTGCCGATTCCATCGTGGAGGATTGCCTCATCCACGGCATCGGCCGCGTCGAGCGTCAACCGGCCGCCGTGCAGATTTCCATGGCCAAGGGAATCACCGTGCGCGACTGCTCGATTTACGACTGTGCCCGCGCGGGCATCAATATCAGCGAGGGAACCTGGGGCGGACATCTCATCGAAGGCTGCGATGTGTTCGACACCGTTCTCGAGACCCACGACCACGGGTCGTTCAACTCTTGGGGGCGCGACCGCTTTTGGGACAAGAGCTACCCGAAGGTGGACAAAGCCGTGGCTCTCAACCCCGATCTTCCCTTCCTCGATTCCGTCACGCCGAACATCATCCGCAACAGCCGCTGGCGCTGCGACCATGGTTGGGATGTGGACCTCGACGACGGATCCACCAACTACGAAATCTACAACAATGTGTTTCTCAATGGCGGGCTCAAGCTGCGCGAGGGCTACCGCCGCATTGTGTCTAACAACATCGGCTACAACAGCACTGCCTATCCCAGTGTGTGGTTTAAGAACAGCCAGGACTCTCTGAAGAACAACATTTGGATGGCCGCCTATAGGCCGGCCCGCATGCCCAAAGACAAGTGGGGTGGAACGAGCGACAAAAACCTTTTCGTCGCCGATTTCGCGTTGAAGGAGGCGCAGGACAAAGGGTGGGACGCAAACTCCCTCGTCGGCGATCCGTTGTTCATCGACCCCGCGAATGCCGACTTCCGCGTGCGTGAGGATTCCCCCGCATTGAAACTGGGCTTCAAAAATTTTCCGATGGATCGCTTCGGCGTCAAAAAACCCACGCTCAAAGCCATCGCCCGCACTCCGGAGATTCCACCCATGCAAGCGGAGAAAAAGAAACCCGGCCCCGCCACCGGCACATGGCTTGGAGCGCGCTTGCAGGAACTCGGCAGCGAGGCGTTTTCCGCCTACGGCATCGCCAAAGACGCTGGCGGTGTGGGGGTGATCGAGGTGCCGAACGGCTCTGCCGCCGCCCGCGCCGGATTAAAGTCTGGTGACCTCCTGATGCAAATCAACGGCAATCGCGTGGAGAAGATCGGACAAATTCGCAGGCTCACCGATCAATTCGACACTCGCCCGCTCACGCTGAACATCGTGCGCGATCAGTCGCCCATCACTCTGACGCTCCAACCATGAACCGATGGGATTGCCGAGGGATTGGTTTTTTCCGAGCGACGGCGGTCGCCGCTTTGTTCGCCCTTCTCGTTGGCTGCGGGCCCAATGCCCAAGCACCTCAGGGGATGGTTTTGATTCCCGGCGGTGAGTTCAACATGGGGAGCGAAGCAAATTTTGCATTCCCCAACGAAAAGCCCGTCCACCGCGTGCAGGTGGCTCCGTTTTTCCTGGATGCGCATCCCGTGACGAATGCGGAGTTCGCGAAATTCGTGGAGGCGACAGGCTACAAAACCGTGGCCGAGCGGGCCGTCGTGTGGGAGGAGATGCAAAAACAACTTCCGCCCGGAACCCCCAAACCCCCCGACGAAGTGCTCCAGCCTGGCTCGTTGGTTTTCCGTCCGACCTCCGGCCCAGTGGACTTGCGGAACATGTCGCAGTGGTGGATTTGGACAACGGGTGCCTCTTGGAAACATCCGGAAGGGCAGGGGAGTTCGATCCAAGATCGCGAGAACCATCCCGTCGTTCAAATCGCTTGGGAAGATGCACAGGCCTATGCGAAGTGGGCCGGGAAACGCCTGCCGACCGAGGCGGAATGGGAGTTTGCGGCCCGTGGAGGACATGAGGGGCGGCGCTACGCCTGGGGCGACTTGGAAAGACCAGATGGCAAGATCATGCTCAACCGCTGGACGGGTGATTTTCCCTATCGCAACGACGCCCAGGATGGATTCGTCGGGACCTCTCCAGTGGGCTCGTTTCCGCCGAATGATTACAGACTCTTCGACATGGGAGGAAATGTCTGGAACTGGTGCTCCGACCTCTACCGCGCCGACACTTTCGCGGCCCGGGCCGAGGGAAATGCGGTTTGTTGCGACCCCGAGGGACCCGCGACCGCAGTGGGTGAGAAGCCGATGCCAGGCGATCCCTCCCCACCCACCGTTCCCGGAGCCGAGCGCCGCGTGACGAAAGGTGGTTCGTTTTTGTGCCATCCCTCGTATTGCGAAAGCTACCGCCCCGCCGCCCGCCGGGGAACCTCGCCTGATACGGGCAGCAGTCATGTCGGCTTCCGCTGCGCCATGGACGCGCCTTCTGCTCCGGAACAAAAGTAAGCTGCATCCGATGGGTCGCGCCCTTCTCTTTTTGCTCTTGTTTCCGATTCTTTCGGTTCCGGTGTTTGGCAAAAGTGATACCGATGAGCGTGGCGGCTTGATCGGCTCGGATGCTCCTGCTGGAAAGCGGTATGTCTACAAACATAGCGGCGGCGATCCGCGCGAGATGGAGGTTTTCTTTCCCCCGGATCACGACCCCGCCAAATCCCGCGCGCCAGGGCTGATCCTTTTCCACGGGGGGAATTGGAGTGGGGGATCGCTGGCGCAGTTCCGCATCGCCTGTGCCTACTTCGCCAGTCGCGGCATGGTCTGTGCGACCGCCAACTACCGCATGCTTACCAAGGCCGAGGCCAAAAAACTCCCGCCGGGCGAATCGCGAAAGCGCGTGTGCGTAACCGACGCCAAGAGTGCTATCCGGTGGTTCAAGGAGCATGCGAAGGAACTCGGCTTCGATCCCGAGCGCCTCGTCGTTGGAGGCGCGTCCGCAGGAGGTCACATCAGCGCCATCGCAACTCTCAACCCCGCGCTCAACGATCCCGCCGATCCCAAGGATGTCGCCATCCGCCCGGTGGCCTTCCTGTGGTTCAATCCCGCCTTCTCGCCGGACGACACCCACGATCCCGAGATCGATGTGCAGCGACATCTCGCGGCGGATTTGCCTCCGACATTGGTATTTTTCGGCGACAAAGATTCTTGGAAAAAAGGCTGGGACGCCGTGCATGCGAAGATGCGCTTAATGGACATCAACACCGTGGAATTGCAGCTCACGCCCGGCCAAGACCATGGCTTTTTCAACAAAGACCCCTTCCAGACCATGACCCTCACCGCCGCCGACCGCTTCCTCGCGCGGCTCGGCTTGCTGAGCGGAGAACCCACCCTCAAGTCCAAACCCCTTATCCGATGAAACACACAAAAACCCCGCTGCGTTTCATCGCCGCCAGTCTGCTCGCTTTCGTTTTTTGCTACAGCGCCTCGGCCGCCACCGTCGAGAAAATCTCCATCGCGGGAAAGCCCGTCACGATCAAAGTTCCGGACCAACCAGCCCCTGGCAAACCGTGGCTGTGGGTTGGCGAGTTCCCGGGACAGCTGAAGGCATTTCAGGAGGGATTGGTCGAAAAAGGGTGGCATGTGGTCTATGTCGGCGTGAGCAACCAATTCGGTTCGCACCAGGCGATGGAAGTCTGGGAGAAGGTCTACAAGGAAATGCACGGCCAGCGCGGGCTTTCCGCCAAGCCGGCCCTGCTGGGCATCTCCCGTGGCGGGCTTTATGGGACGGCGTGGACGCGTCTCCACCCGGACCGCGTGAGCGTGCTTTATTTGGACAACGGCGTGTGCGACATCCGGTCCTGGCCGGCGGGATTTCCGCTCACCAAGCAAGGCAAGGGAAGTCCGAAAGATTGGGAATTGTGCAAGGCGGAGATTGGTTACGCGAGCGATGCCGAGGCCGGGGAAAAAGCCGCCAAACCCTGCGATGGAATGTTGCCCGCCATTCGAGCCGGTGTGCTTCTGATCTCCTGCCACGGCACGGGTGACTCGGTCGTTCCCTACGAGGACAACGCCGCGCCCCTTGTGAAAATGTGGCAAGACAATGGGGGGCGTCTAAAGCTCTTTCCCAAGGAGGGAGCCGACCATCATCCCCACGGCCTGCCTGATCCCGCGCCGCTTATCGAGGCCCTCGTGCTGGGTGTAAGCCCCACATATTGACACAAAAAATGGTCGGACTGACTTTCCAATAACCCAATATGGAACCCATGAACCCATTCCGCGCACTCCTCTTCTTTGCGCTGATTTCCACAGTGAGCAGCGCGCAAGTCCCGCAAATTATCGAGACGCCCGCTTGGCCGGAGAACCCGCCCGAACATCGTGGTGATCCTGACCGATGATCTGGGTTACGGCGACGTATCGCACTTGAACCCGGAATCAAAAATCCAAACACACCGACCATGGCGGTGCCAAGGAGATAGAAAGCCAAAATGAACCAGTCGACAGCGGGCATGGGAGGTTACTCGATGAGGAGCGCGAGTGGGATTTTGTGCATGGGGATTCGGCTCATTTGTATTTCTGGGCTCACTGGAATCGGGCTCTCAGGAAAGGGATGAGCCGGACTTCGGGACCAAAGGAGGGCGTGGTTGGGGAGGTCGAAACAACCTGGAGTCGGAGGCGGTTCTGGCCGGGCTGGAGGGCTTGGGTCACATCGAGTTCAAATGGCGGCATCCAAAGGGTGTCGAATTCCTTTCCGTTCAGGGTGACGGTGGCCATGACATTCACTTTGCCGAGGTCGAGCTTCACTGCTTCGGCGTTGGCGAGGGGTTCGGGGAGGTCGAAAACCACCTCCTGCGTCAGCGTGTTCGGCGCTTCCTTCCCAGGGACGGCTGCCCAGCCGTCTTTGATGAGTAGCGGTTCGGCGGACGCGGTGATGGTCGCTTTCTTCTGCGCGCCGGTGGACATCGTGACCATGTAGTTGCCGGGTCTCGTCGCTTCGCCGACGAGAGCGCCTTCTTTGTCGAAAGAAAGATCCAACTCGGCGGGCGAGGCGGGTTGGCCGTCGCGCTCGGCGTTCACGACGGAGCCGCCTTCGGGCACCTTCTCGCGAAAGACGAGAAAGAACGAGTCGGCGGGATCGTTCACATTAAACGCCACGCACGTGCCGTCACCATCCGGCCAAAACCTCGCGATCTTGCGAACCTCGCCGGTGACGGGATTGAACAGCTCGGGGGCCTTGCCCGAAACCCGCAGGGTGACCTCGAAGGGGCCGGGCTTGGCGAAGTTCGAGAGGAAAAAGAGCATGCCGTCCTCGAGGCGGCGCGCCTTCCAGAGAAGCGGTTGGGATTCTTTGGAAGCCAGCGGGGCGATGCTCAATGACAGCATCGTCTGGACGCTGACGGGCACGCCATCCACAAAGACACCGCCTTGCTTTTTCAGTTCCTCGATGCGGGCGCGGACCTGTGGGCGCATGGCTTGCGCGGCGGGTTGGGTGGGCATGGCCACCATTTTGTAGCGGGTCGAGATGCGGGAGGGGTCGTTCTCATCGGAAACAACAAACTCGCCATTCTCGACGCGCAGGCGCTCCAGCAGGGCTTCGGAGTTGATGTAGTCGTAGTCGTAGCCGGGAGGCACCGGATTGCGGGGGCCGATCATTTGCGGCGCAAAGTCGCCGATGTAAACAGCGGTGTCGGCGGCGGGTTCGCCTTGTTGAAGCATGAGGTGGCAACGCTGGAGGGAGCGAACCCAATTCCGGCTATGAGCGAACCACGGGGTATTCCGGTGAAAGGCGGTGCCAAACCATGAGTTCACACCCGGTGTGGCATCGCGCGGTTGGTGCATGACGACATGCAGGACAAAGTGGTTGATGCCATCGCAGAGGGCACGGTCGCCGCGTTTTTTGATGAGGTAGGGGTGGTGCTTGAAGTCCAACCCGCTGGTGAAGGCCTCAGCAAAGACGCGTTGCTTTCCATGAATGTGCGCGGCCGAGCTCGCGGCGCGGCATTCTGTGGAGATTTTCGTCTGAACCCAGAACTCGCCTCCGACCTGATCGGCTTGCCCGCCATAGGAAAGGAAATCGGAAACAAATCCCCAGTGGCCATAGTTTTCGCACCAGATGCGGAGACCGTGTTCGTGGGCGATTTCACGGAGTCCGCCGACATAGTTTTCCGCAATGAGGGTGGCCACTGTCCGGCGCAGGTCGGAGAGAAATGCATCCGAGTCCTTCGCGCTTTCGATGACACGACCGGTCAACACCGGCAGCATGGGAATCGGATCGTAGCCATTGTGCTCGGCAAAGGTTTTGTCGAATCCATCGGTCCAGTTTTGTGGGCCGACTTCGTAGCTGTCGATCGTGACACCCTTGAGCACCTTGCGTTCCTCCGGAGTCATCTCGGCCAGGAGATCGTCAAACATGCCGTGGAAGTGGGAGCGGATGTGCTCCTTGCTCATTTTGTCACACTCGAGGCCTTTGCCCTCCGGGGGTGCGGGGTGGTTTTTTTTCCCGGTTGTCACCATGCCGAAGTAGAGGATCGTCCAATCCCCCGGCGGCAACTCGCAGGTGAGCGTGCCATTTCCATCCAGCTTGTCGGTGAGATTTAGGACTTCCGAGCGGCGCAAGAGCACAGAGGAATCAACGGGTTCGCGGGTGTCGGGGAAAATATAGGACTCCCAATTGGGTTTGTAATCGGGGTGGACGCGGGCGAGTTGTTTTTCCACGGCCGCCGCCACCAGCGGTTCGGATTCCAGTGTCAGGTCGGCCAGTCCTTGCAGGGGAGTTCCCTCGAACTCGAAGACTTTTGCCGTGATGTCGCCAAAGCTGTAGGTCGAGTCGGCCAGGGGCAGCAAATCGACAAACGGATTCGAGGCGATAGCTCGGATCTTTGCAATTGGCGTGCGGGTGCCGGCGTCATCCAACGCGTAAAGTTGGCCCTCAACCCTCACCACCACATTTTGGCATTTGTCGATCGCCCAATCCTTGGCTGTCGGAGTGAGTCGGATCGCACGGGCTGTGAATGGAGCGGAGCTTTCAAAGCGCATGATCTTAGGCTGTGCGGGATCAATCTTGCCGGGGATCGCCTCGAACTTGCGTCGCGGCACGGCGAGCACGGCGATGTCTTGCGGCGCGTTGCGAACCTTGGCGGAAAAGGGTCCGCCAGAGGCGGGGATTTCATTCCAGATCACCCGCCGCATCGATTGCTCGGGCTTGATCCACGGCCCGCCCGATTGGCTCCACCCGGGCGAGTTGAACATGTAGAGATCGATGCCCAACCGACCCGCTTCGGCCATGGCATGGCGCGTTGCCGCCTTCCACTCGGGCGAGAACATTTTCACAGGCCCGCCCCCCTCGATATTCCCGATCATCGCGAGGCTGATTCCCGCCTTTTTCATGGCCTCGAGGTCTTTGGTGATCCCCTCTTGGGTGATATCGGATTTGAACCAATACCAATAGCACCAAGGCTTCGTTTCATCCGGCGGATTTTGGAATTGCTGCTCGAGTGTCTCCGCCGCTCGGAGCATGCAAGGAAGTAGAATCGCAAGGGCGAGAAGGAGGGCGGTTTTTTTCATGGGGTTTCCGGGATGGGAGGTTAATCGATGAGGTATTGGTGGCCGGGTAGGATCTCGAAGGACAGGGCGCCGGTCTTCGCGTCTTGGGATACCGCCAACGCCTTGCCGCTCGTGAGATCACGGGCTGTGGAATGAGCTCCGTTCTCCGCCCAAGCGATCTCGGAGGTGGAGGCGCCATCCGGATGGTGAATCACATGATTCGTGCGGGATTTTCCGATCGGATAACTATGGACCGTGAGTGGTGATTCGTCCGATGCCCGCGTTACGAAGATTCCCTTCCCGCCAATGAAACACGGCGTCTTCCCGACCGGCATAGGGAACTCTTTCAACAGAGTGGGCCCAGTGAATTTCTCGCCCGTGTCGTGGTCGAACCAGATGCCTTCCGGGAGGTAGATGTCGAGGTGTTTGCCGGCAGGGTCTTTCAAGAGCGGCGCGCAAAGAAGCGATTCGCCGATCATCCACTGGAAATGGGGCGTCTCCGCCGCCTTGGGGTCATCGGCATAGGCGATCCCCAGCGGAGTCATCGTGGAGGGATAACCGGTGAGGTAGGACTTCATCGCCGCATCGTAGAGCGTGGGAGCGATGCGGTTGTGGAAGTCGAAGGGTTTCTTGAAAACCGCTTGTTCCTCGTTGCTCCAACCGGACGCCGACTCGCCAATAGACATCCCGGCGGTGAGTGCCATCAACCAGGCCTGCCGCACGACAATGTCCGAGTAGGTCTTCATCCTTCGGAACCCGACCGTGTCGGAGTAGGCATTTGGCGCGCCGCTCGCGGCATCCTGCAAATAGTTGATCGGAATGCGCTGGGTGGTCTCTTGGACACTTGTGTCATTGATGCGCAGCAGCGTGCCCGGCGAGGTGTCGCTGCCACAACGCGCCATCACCAAAGCTCCGTCCTCCGCAATGCGCGCAATCGGCCAGTTGAAAATTTCCAGATGATGACGCCCGAGATGCATCATCGTATCCTCCTTGATGCCATCGACTCCCCACTGTTGATAAAGGTTCGCAAACCACTCGGCGGCGTCCTTGTTCGTGCCATCGATCAAATAGCAGGGAACGAGCGGAAAACAGCCGGACGCATTTTCCCACAAGCTCCCATCGGCCTTTTTCAGGAAGTAGCCCTTGTCGAGTCCTTCCTGGGAGTGCGGGTTCCCGAGGAAGGTCTTCACTTCAAGATTGTGGTCCCGCTTCTCGGTGACCGGCTTGAATGGACCGCCGGGGGGCACGAAGTTGGTGCGCAGCCCGATCATCCATTTTACATCCATTCGATTCAGCGCTTCCTTGAATTTTTTCGGCTCCGGGAATTTTTCGCCGAACTTGCCAAAGCTGGTCGTGGTGCCTCCCTCCTCCCAGAACCCGGACCCGGTTACCGCCCAGCGAATCGGAAATCCCTCGGCCTGAAATCGGGCGATCGATTCCAGAACCGTCTCGGCATTTGTCTTCCATCCAAGGGCGGCCCAAGACTCCCAACCCAACTCAAACAGCCGAAACTTGGGCTTGATGATCGGCCTGCCCGCTTCACGCAACACCTTCTGGTAGTCCGCATAAATCTGCTCCATGTTGCCGGTAAGGCAGTAAAAGGTGGCGGCGTCTTGGGTCTCGACGCTGAGTTGGACCCGCTCCGGACCGATCACGGCCGAGCGAGCGAGACCATCAAGCGCCACAAACGCGAATTGATTGCGCGGAAAAATGACGAACGAACTCAACCAACGGAGCTTCCCGGCATTGTGGTCAAGCCTGTAGGTCGTCTCGCTGTCGTTGACCAAATTCAGGGTTTTATTCCACCCCCCCACATCGCCCAACCCGTAGGCAACCGGCATCCCGCCAAATTGCAGGGAAATCCTGTGTGGCTTGTCCTTGGACGCCTGCCCGTCGGTCGTGATGGTTATCGCCGCCAAGCCATCCCGGCGCACGATCTTGAGTGTCGCCTCCATACCAGTGGCCGAGGCCAGGCGCAGCGTGTCGCCATCCCCCTCACCGCGCACAGTCATCGGAACACCATCGATGAGAACCCCCGCCTCCGCATGCCCGGGCACTTGCGTCTTCGCAGTTCCGTCCAACACGGAAATCCTCGTCCCCTGGGCACTGATCTCCAGCTGGGCTTGTCCGAGCTCATAGGAAACCATGACTTTCCCCCAGCAAATGGAGGGGGCGGCCATGAATACCAAGGTGGCCCAACCGGCAAAGCGATGCATAAAGCGGATCATTTGAACCCAATCCTCGGAAACTCTTGCCGCCAAAGCGCAGTGAAGATTTGCGCCAGTAAATTGATATTTTGCGTTGGTCTTGCCTAGTTTAGAGAGGAAAATGGCGTCGCGATTCATAGCAATTTGGTTAGGCTTGAAGTTTATCAATTACGATAAGTTTGTCGTCGATTCTCAATCATGGCCTGAACTTATTAAACAAATCACATCCGCCCGTCTTGATTCCGGGGTGACCTTAAGGTCGACGAGTTTGCCAGCCTCCACGCGGCCTTCGACCACCGTTTGATAGGGGGCGTGCAGCTTGAAGTTGGCATTCCAATCTTTTGGCCAGGCTGGAGCGATGAAGATCTTGCGTCCCTCAGTCTGCAGGATCATGGACTGGAAGGCTTTCATCAAAACCCCGCCGTGATCCTGGTCGGGAATCCAGTCGAAATTCGGCCCCCAAAAGGCCGGGAACCGCGAGTCCTTGTGATGGGTTCGTGCGCGGCCGACCAGATTGGTGCGTGCTTCGTCTGCCAGTCCGAGGTAGGCCATGAAAATTTCATCCTGTCGCCACCCATGATTGCCGCTTGAATGGCGATGCTTCAATGTCCTGCGTCCGATATCTGCGTTGGGTTTCTCAAATGAACAAAGCCTGAAAGGAAAAACGCAGTAGACTTCGGGGTTTTCTCCATTCTTGCGCATGTCGAAAGACTCCGCGGGAGCAAAAATCTTCTCGCCATCGATTTCGCGCGTGGGAAGCGGAGGGAGTTTCGCTTTCACTTGGGCCCAATACTCCCGGAGTTGCGGGGTTCTGACATGCTCGGGTAAGGCGAGAAGCCGGTCTGTCACGGCATTCATGCCAGCGACTGGATCCATGGGATTCGTGCATTCCCACCAGGTCTCCAAGGCCTGGGAGGGATGCATCACCAGGATGCCATTTTCATCGACCTCGTAGAATTCGACAAAAAATTTCAGGACTTCGGTGGCGAAGGGAATCGTTGTTTCCTTGAGGAATACCTCGTCTTGGGTGTGCTCGAAGCGATCGAGCATCATGAAGCTCAATTCGAGACCGGAGACCCACTCCCATTTGTGGTAGCGGTTGTCTTGAAGCTTGTCCTCGCGGTCCTCGAACGGAGTTTTTCCGTAGGTCTCCGCAAACATATCCCCCCAGAAATATATGCATTCGGGAACATAGAGGCCTCCGTGACCGGTATGCCTGAGGGCCCGGTGTTTGTGGTAATCGAAGAGGTCCTGACAATACATCTTGTAGAGAGGATTGGTCATCTCCACATCGCCGGAGGTTAGCATGCTGATGTAGGGTAAGCGGGTATTCTGCCACCAGTATCCCGAGCCCCAACGGCGGTAATCTGGACCACGGCTTTCTCCATTTTCAAATCCCTCGACCGTAAATATCGAACCATTGAATTTGATGGGATAGGCTCCTCTCCCGCCGCAAGCATTGATGAATCGCTGGAGCGCATACCCGCGACTTACTACAAAAGCATCGTTCTTATTTTTGTCTGTGTCTTCGGCATGAATCCAACTCCGCTCCCAGAAGGCTTTCCACCATGCCTCATGATCTGCTCGCCTTTGCTCGAGTGGAGTTGCTTCCGTGGCCGCGATATGTTTTTCCAACGCCGCCAGCCACTCCGACTCCGTGGCGGGGTGTTCGGTATGCACATAGATATCAAAACGGTGCGTCTTGGATTTGGGGGAAATCAAATGAGTATCATCGACCGGGGTGGCATTCTCGCCCTGGATGACCGCACCGAATGTGCGATGGAGTAGGGGATCTGTTCTCTTAAATCCATCCATGCCTTGGATCTTTGCATGCATGGCCGGCCCCACCGACTTGATGTTCCGGTGATGCCAACCGATCCGGCCCTCCAGATTCCGGAGAAGCGTGTCGGGCTCCATCACCGTGGGTCCGGACTTCGGCCACGGTTCTCCCGGCCTGGGGCGGAACAGATGCACATCACTGCATTCCCATGAAGGTGGGATTGCGACTTGCTCCGTGCGCCACAGTTCGATGGCTGCGGTGGCTACGGTTTCCTCCGGGCCATGGAATTCGGCATGAATCACCGGGTGGTTGGCATCCACCCACAAGCGGATATCCGTCTTTCCGCAACGGGCCTTCAGCGTGCCATCGGCAAGACTCAGGGTTTGAAGAAAGTCGTCCGTGGAGGGCGCGGGATTCAGCGAGATCCTGACCCGGCCGATTTTCAAGAGGCGACCATTGTCTCCCCATGAGTCCGTGCGCGAGATGTAAAAAACCAAATCCCCGTTTGGTTCTATCCAGGCATTGACGCCGGTGGAGCCATTCCCAAGAGGCATCGATCCATTTTGATCCTTGCTCGGGCTGTTCCAGACCACATCATACCTGGCTGGCGATGCGGCTTCCGGGGAAAACGAAACGGCATGAATCGGGCGCGCAAAGGCTAAAACAGTCAAGGTGATGAGTAGATGTCGAATTCCGTATTTCATGGGTGGGTTTTGTTAAGGGTCTTGTCCAGTTTAGAGAGGAAAATGGCGAGTTTACGTCAACAGAATTGAATAGATGTTATTACTTCGATGATTGAAACGCCACTCCGATTCTTTGAGGTGAATGAGGAATTTTCCCTTCCGGACTCCGCGAAGTTTTGCCATGCGAAACTTTGCATAACTCCAAAAAGATTCGATGCCGTTAACATGATTTTTTCCTCTCGCGAATTCATTTTCATGGTGGTGAACGCGGTGGTGTTGATAGCCATTTGTTACCAATCCATCGTAAGCCTCCCAACCGTGCAAAATTTTGCACACCCGACAATTTACCTGTCACCGGGCTTTAACAGTAAATCACTTTTCGTTCTTTCTGCCCCGTTTCCCCTTTGGCCTATCTTTATCGGGTGTCCCCACCTGTGGTTTCGCTTCCGGATATTGATCGAGGATTTTGCGCAGCGAGGCAACCGTGGTCACATCCTCACCTGCGATGTTTTTCTTCTCCAGGGGATCTTTTTGATAGTCGTAGAGTTCAAGAACCGCCGTGTCGGGAGCCGCTCCGGGAGCCTTCCATTCCACCAAGCGGTGGCGTTCGGTCCGGATCGATCGGCCGAGCAGAGGATGTCGCGGATACACATGGAAGGCGTGATCCTTGGAGGTGGACTGTGGATCGCGCAGGGCTTGGACGAGGCTCATGCCATCGGGCTTGATGGGCAAAGGCACGCCGGCAAGTTCGCAGAGGGTGGGATAAAGATCGACATTCTCCGCAAAGGCTTCGGTGCGCTGGCCGGGCTTCATGCCGGGTGCCGATATCAGAAACGGGATGCGCGTGGCCTGTTCGAAGTTCGTGTGCTTGCACCAGATACCGTGGTCGCCCAAATGATATCCGTGGTCGCTCCAGAGAACGATGATTGTATTTTTAGCGAGACTGAGATCATCCAGCGCGTGGATCACCTTTCCAATCTGCGCATCGGTGTAGCTGGTGGCCGCATAGTAGCCGTGGATGAGTTCGCGTTGGAGATCATCGGGCAAAGCACCATTGCCCGGGATGCCGAAGTAATTGCGTAGTTCCCAACCAGGTTGCGTGGCGAATGGGGGCGCGCTTTCGGGCGCCTTGCGGAATTCTGCGGGTTGGATTTCGGAGCGCTGGTAGAGATCCCAGAATTTTTTCGGTGCGACAAAGGGAAGATGGGGCCTGATAAAGCCTACAGCCAAAAAGAAGGGCTGGTCTGGGGTGGACTGGAATTGCTTCAGGCGGTTGATGGCTTCAACGGCGATCTGGCCATCAGCGTATGTGTCATCGGGAACATCGGCATTTTCGGTCGCTGGGCCATTTTTCCCGTTCTTGCGCTCAGGAAGTTTATTCTCCGACAGAGCGTAATCGCCGGTCTTGGGCCCCCAATGGGGGGTCGACCAAGACGCGGGATCGTCGCCGTTGCCATGACCTTCGTGATAGATCTTTCCGAGGGCAGAGGCCGTGTATCCCGCTCGCTTGAAAGCTTGAGACAAGGTCACGGCGTTTGGAACAGCCACCCGGAAGTTGGTTTCCAAATTGTAAACCCCAATCGTGTCCGGGCGCAGACCCGTCATCAAGGCATTGCGGGAGGGCGCGCATATCGCCTGATTGCAATAGGCGCGTTCAAAAAGCGTCGAGCGGGCGGCGAGTTTATCAATGTGAGGCGACTGCACCTTGCTGTCTCCGTAGCATCCGAGAAGGGGCTTGAGGTCATCCACGCAAATCAGAAGGACATTCGGCTTCCCGGCCCCGAATGCACAGGCCGCAAGTGAAAGCAACATCAGGAGAGAAAACCGCAGGGCTTTGTTCATTCGCGTGTGATGATAAAAAAGGTCCCGCCTATCAACAAGACCCTGTGTGTTTGTGGAGGAAGAGATGCCGCTTTGCTTGTCTCGGTTTGAGGGAGTCAATTCTGCGGGCTCAAATGATGGACAAGGCACGCTAGAATATCGCACGTATTCGCGATAGACGAGGGAGGGAAAAGAAAGGAATATCCAAGCTTCCAGCACATGGTCTAAACGGCGGAAAGTAAAAAATGTGAATATGTGGGACTGCTCCTTTGAAGCCGTAGTAAACCAATGCAAATGAAAAGATATTAAAAAATGAACATCAAGCATGTTTATATGGGATGGTGTCGTGCGGCGACTCTGGTGGCGGTCGTCATGATGGGGGCCATGAATGGGTTGGCTCAACCCTACATTCCGGAAGAGGGTTCCGCAGAGTTGTCGGGAAATTCTCGTAAACAGAGGCCGGCGAAAGTGGATCCGAATCTCCCGAATGTGCTGATCATCGGGGACTCGATTTCCATCGGCTATACCAGGGTGGTGAGCGCCAAGTTGGAGGGCAAGGCGAATGTGATCCACAATCCCGGCAATGCGGAGGGAACCAAGCTGGGACTCGAAAAACTGAAGGAATGGCTCGGCGATACGAAATGGGATGTCATCCATTTCAACTGGGGGCTGCACGACCTGAAACGCGTGAAAGCAGAAACCGGGGAGAATTCCAATGATCCCAACGACCCGCGGCAGGCCGATCTGGAAACCTATACCGCCAATCTGGAGATTCTCGTTAAGCAGTTGAAGGCCACCGGTGCCAAGCTGATCTTTGCCACCACGACGCCGTTCCCCGCCGGAGTGAAACCCTTCCGCCTACCGGAGGATGCCGTGAAATATAATGCGGCCGCTCTGGGTGTCATTCGGGCTAATAACATTCAGGTCAATGATCTGTATCAACTGGTGTTGCCGAAATTGAATGCGCTGCAGAAGCGAACGAATGTGCACTTCACCGAGGAAGGTTCGAAGGTTTTGGGCGAGCAGGTCGCGGATGTGATTCAGACCGCTCTCGGTGAGCCGCAGGCGCAGGCTTCCGATTCTCCCGCACCCTCCCTGTTCTACAAAGCACGGCACCCAGAAACCGGCAACATGTGGGATGTGTGGCTCTATCATCATGAGGGGACCTACTACCTGTATTACCTGGCAAATGCCGGGCCCAGACCTGCCAAGGGGCAGCCGTGGAACAACATTTCGTTGGCCACCTCGCCTGACGGTGTGCATTGGACGGAGAAAGGTCCGATCCTGAAAAAGGCTGCGGAGGCCACCTGGATGGGAACCGGTTCAACCTGGAAATCACCCACCTTCGACCAGGACGGCAAATTTTATATGAATTTCTCCGAGGAGATCGATGGGCGTCAAACCATCTACTTTGCCGAATCCAAAGACCTTCTTCATTGGACTCGTTTGGAAGGGGAGGAATACCGGTTTGTGCCGGACGAACGATGGTATGAGAAGAACGGCCGTTGGGACTGCATCTGGACCCTGCCCAAGCCGGGCGGGGGATTTTATGGCTACTGGACAGCCAGTCCGCATTCCAAAGGCAGCAAATTCGGCTTTGGCGAATCGGACGACGGCCTGCACTGGAGAGCCCTCCCGCCACCTGAAGTGTCAGGGGTGGATCGCAAACATGCAGAAGTCGGAGCCGTAGAGAAGATCGGGTGCAAGTATTACATGTTGTTGGGGAACTACCCTCCCTACATGGTGACGCTGGTTGCCGATCGCCCCGAAGGCCCCTTTCGCGCGGCGGAGAAGAATTTCAACATCTTGACGGGGCACACCTATTTTTGTCGTTTTTTCCCTCACCCGACAGATGGGATGCTGATTTGCCATTTCTTACATGACCGAAACGGGGAGGTCTCTTTTGCTCCGCTGAAGGATGCGCGGATTGACGGCGAAGGAACCCTGCGTCTCGGATGGTGGAAGGGTAACGAGAAGATGAAGCGCGCGGCCATCCCGGTCCAGCCATCTGGGGACACCTCCCAGACCATTGCCATGCTCGGCCAAGTGCTTGATACAGGCAAAGGAATCATCCTTGAGGGCACCTTGCGGCTGCCAAAGGGCAAGGGGGAGCCGCGCAGCGGACTGTATATCGAGTGCGGGAATCGCGAGGGAACCGGTGTGCTAATCGATCATTCCGGAGTGACCGAACGGGGTTCCATTCAATCGGACGGCAAAGATTTAAAAATCGTGGAACGCAATAAGCGGGGCCAAGAGCAAAATCCGAAGCGCGTCGACCGGGAGATGCCCTTTGCGAATCCAGCGAAGTTCCGCCTCTTGCTCCAAGGGCCGCTGATGGAGTTCTACCTTGATGATATCCTGGTCGAAAGCTTCGCCCTGCCCGCCAACGCCACCGGCCGGATCGGACTGATCAACTCCGCAGAAACTTTGGGGACACTGAAAGCTTGGGAGTAGCGCCCCGCTTTCGACAGTCGGCGGAATATCAGTGGCAAAACCGCCCTTGCCCGCGAATCCTTGGAGGGCGATGCGCCGTCAGCGCCCAAACTTCAGGCGCGCAGCGCCGTCCCGCACCCGCCAAAACCTCCCGCCGAGCCGCCCTTGCCCGAGAATGACGCGAATCCCCGCGAATAAAACCCATGGCAGACACTCTTTTGTATTTCTTCCCCATTCGCCGCCTCGGCGCGAGTTTGGTCGGCTTCATCCGGCGCTCTGGAAAAATCGCATGGGCGATTCTTGAAAAAAATCTTCCAACGGCATTCCGCCGCTGCCTATCAAAAAAGCGGCTTTCGGCTCGAACTCATTCCGGAAAGCCTGCAAGCCGCTTCGGGCATTTCGCAGGGCACCGCTTTTTACCTCGAGGGCCACAATTTCCGAGCCCCGTTGAATCACGAAATCCACTTCGACGCCACGCTCCCGCCAATAGGTCACTTCGACATGGCTGCCCACAAAAGAATTCCAGAGATGGGCGCCGACCGCCGACTCCACCATGCGCCCCCACCGCTCCGCATTGGCCCGCGTTTCATCGAATCCCATCCTGCTATTCGCGCTCATCAAGGCAGTGTTGAGCACTTGCAGTTTGGGGCTGGAGCCCCGCTGGCGAATTTTCCCGTGGGTGAACTTCTGAAGCCCTGCAAGCATGCCGGCCCCTTTCAGCAGTTCGAGATAATGCGCCAGCGTTACCGTATTTCCCGCATCCAGAAGCTGGCCGAGCATTTTTTGATAAGAGAGAATTTGGCCGGAGTAATCACACCCGAGTTGAAAAAGCCTTCTGAGCAAGGCGGGTTTGTCCACCCGAGTCATCAGGAGGATGTCACGGGAGATGCTTGTTTCGATCAGGGAATCATTCACATAGCGGTGCCAGCGCTCCGGATCTGCAATCAACTCCGCCGCTCCGGGATAGCCTCCATAAAAAATATAGGTATCCAAATCCCAAGCGAAGGCCTCATGCATCTCCGCGAAAGACCAGTGCGGTGCGGCAATCACCTCAAAGCGGCCTGCCAAACTTTCGGAAAGGCCCGATTGAAGCAAAAGCGGCGATGAGCCCAGCAAAAGCACCCGAAGCTCGCTGCCGGTTCCGCTATCGGCATCCCAAAGGCTTTTGACCGCCTCCGACCAGTCTGGGATTTTTTGAACCTCATCCAGCACGAGAAGCCCTGGTCCGCCTTTGGCTTTGAGGCGCGCCAAGTCCCATTGTTGGAAAACCCAATCCCGATCTTTCATCGCGGGATCATCGGCGGATCCGTAGTGGGTCGGGTGCGCATGGGCTGCCATGACTTGTTTGGCCAGAGTCGTTTTCCCAACCTGCCGAGGTCCAATAAGGATCTGCATAAATCGCCGTTTTTCAGCGAGTCGTTGAGATAGCTTCGAAAATATCCGTTCTCTTTTCACAATTTACTCAATACTATGAGTAAAATTACTCAATGATGCAAGTTATAAAATGCAGGGGTCGGCGCTGCGCGTCGGAATCTTGGGGCATCTCGGCGATCTGCCCCTTGGGGGAACGAAGGAGGAGTCGAATGCGCAGCAGCGCCCATCGAAAAAATGGTAGGGTTGTTTCGCCGAAACGACCCAAATCAGCGGCAAAGCCGCCCCTCACTTTGCCTAGGATTCTCGCCCATCAGACTGGTTCGATGTGGGCGAGACACGCCACCCTCCTTGGGACGGCGCATTCGCGCCTGAAATTTGGGCCGACACGGAGGTCAGCCCTCCAAGCATTCGCGTTGCAAGTTTCAAGTTTCAAGTTTCAAGTTTCCGGCTTCAGGTCTGACGCCTTCCGCTTCCTCTCCGCGTCCCGGCGCCTCTGCGGGAGGTCTTGGAAAGGCGCTGCGAGCAAGCCTCCAATTCCTCATCGGAGAGGTTATCTTTTGTTTTTCGAGTGTCGAAAAAATACAAAAAATAAACGATAAAATACAAGACGGTTTTCGGTGATGGGTTATTTCTATAAGTGTTTTCCAAGCCTTCAAGTCCGCACTGTCCTAGTCCGAACCCATCCAATGATTGATCCCCAAATACCAAACAAGAAGCGCCAATCGCCGTCATTGAGCCTGTGCCTGTCTGCGTTTGATTTCTCCACGGAGTATACCCAAGCGGGAACGAATCTTTAATATGACAAAGATCGAGGACCTGAAGCTTCGTGGAAAATATGGCGGGTTTCTTTTCCTTGCGGATCCTGCGCGGGGCATTCCTTGGTTAAAGACCCACCAGCATGCGGAACTTGAGATCAATGTGGTTGCTCGAGGGTCCGTGACCTATGTCGTCGGCAAGAGCAGTTACACATTTTACCAGGGGGAATGCTTCTGGCTTTTTCCTAGCCAGTCTCACCGCTGCATCGATCGCACGCCGGATGCGCTCTACTATGTCGTTTCATTCAAGCCTGCATTGATCGCTCGCAGTTGCCGGCAAGAAGATAATGCCATTCTTAAAAAAAGCCGTCCGCCCAAAAATGCTGTCCTGCATACGCTCTTACCTCCGGCCAAGTTCAGCTTGATCCGGGGCATCATGGACTCGCTGATCCAGGAGGGGCTAGATTCCGACACATTGAACCGCGAAGTCGGCTACGGTCTATCCCCTGGGTTTCGCTACGAGCACTCCAAACCCGATATGCTGAATTCAGGCCTCGCGCTCATTCTTCAGATGGCTTGGGATTGTCAAAAGGCCTCCGCGATGGAGCCGCGAGCCAACCTTTTGCACCCTGCCGTCTTGAAGGCTCTGGATATTTTAAAAAAGGAATCCGAATTCGATTGCCTCAAAAAAATGGCACGGGAGTGTGGCGTCAGTGCCGCCTATCTGAGCCGCACATTCAACAAGCAGATCGGTGTGCCGATTAATCGCTACCGGAATACGATGCGCCTCGAGCGTTTTTTGGAAATCAGGAATCGGGCGGCTCATCACATGACGCTCTCCGAGATGGTTTATGAGGCCGGGTTTGGCAGCTACGCACAATTCTCAAAATTGCATCACGCCAATTTCGGCTGTTGTCCCAAGGAAATCGACAGGATACTCGCGTCCCCCAATCCTGCTCGTCGTCATTCCTGAAAACACCATTTTTCAAAATGCTCTCCACAACCTGCGAAACATGAAAATTATCAGCCTCGCAGTCCTTCAGTTCGCTATTTTTCTTACCCTGCCCCTCCTTCAAGCGGGCACCGACCAAGCCGCCCTGCGCGATGAAGTTTGCCTGAACGGAACCTGGAACCTCGAATTGGAGGGGATCGAAAAACCAGCGCAGGTGCGCGTGCCGGGCTCCTTTTCAGGGCAGAACCAACTCTGGGGAAAAGAGCATTGGGATGTCTGGGACTACCCCGACGACTGGGCCAAACGACCGGCCACCTATGTGCGCTCGATCGAAGTGCCAAAAAACCTCGGCAACCGCCGCGTCTTGATCCATATCGGAGGTGTCCGCCACATCGTGAAGGTGTTCGTGAACGGCAAGGAGGTCGGTAGTTGGTGGGACTCCTATGTGCCGTTTGAATTCGACATCACCGATGCGGTGAAGCCGGGCGCCAATGAACTGCGGATCGAAGTGTCCGATGCCAAGACATGTGGGCTTTTCGAGGACTATAACGAGCGCCGCCGAGGCATCTACCGGGATGTATTTCTGAAGCTCGTCCCGGAGGTGCGTGTCACGCCGGATCTCTTTGTCAAAACCTCAGTGCAACGCGGCGAGATCGCCTGCGATATCCCGGTTCGCAATGACACCAAAAAGGAGCAAACGGTCGGCCTGCGCTTCCGCGTGGTGGAAAAGGATGGCAGGATTGTGAAATCCTGGTCTGCACCGGAGAAGCTGACGATTGAGCCCGGCGCGGAGAAAACGCTGGCCACTACCGAGCCTTGGAGCGGCGCGCATCTGTGGTCGATCGACGACCCGCATTTGTATTTCTTGGAAACCGAAGTGGTGGGGGCCAACGGTGAAGTTCTCGACCGGCACCGCCAGCGGTTTGGCTTTCGCGAAATCACTTGGAAGGGGCCGCATCTCTACCTGAATGGAAATGAGATTTTCCTGCGCGCGAACGGCGATCACCCGCAGGGCGACTTGCAAGAAGGCAAGGAATACAGCGAGGCCTGGATTCGCCAACTCAAGAGCCAAGGTGTCGAGCTCATGCGCTTGCACGATCTCCCCCGCCATAAGGAAATCTATGACGCCGCAGACGAGATGGGATTTCTGCTGATCTCCGAGGCCTGCCACCATTTCCGCTTGCCGCTGGATGACATGGCCAAGGCCCACATGGAGAACTTGGTGAAATGGCTGCGCAACCATCCGTCGGTGATGATGTGGTCGGTTGCCAACGAGCTTCATTGGCGCAATTTTCCCGAGCCGGTTTTCTTGATTGAGCTCTGCCACCGGCTCGATCCGACACGCCCTGCCTTCAACAGCGACTTCTGCGAGTGGAGCCGCCACGGGGATGTCCTCGCCAAGCACTACGACGCTTCGGCTGTGTGGACGGACTGGGAGAAATACGGCCCCGACAAGCCGATGGTCTGGGACGAAATCGGGAATGTCTGGCAACAAGACCGCCCGCTAAAAACCGGCCCCGCCGGCTATGAAATCTCCTCTCAGGATGTGGCCACGGGCATCTGGCGCGATGGCTGGGAGCAACTCCGCAACGACATCCTCCTTTTCGCGGATGGCAAGGAAATCAACGGGCAGTTCTACCGGGTGAATCTCTATGCGCCTTGGGAATTTTGCTATGTCTTCTACCGCCACCAACCGTTCAACAACATGCAGCGGCTCCAGCTCAACCATGGCGACACCACCGGCCAGCTGGGCATCAAGCCGGCCTTCATCGAACCCTGTGCCACGACCATCAATGTGTGGGATCCCACGCTGCCAGAAAACCAGCCGAATCCGGGCCTGTATTGCTTCGATGAGTTCCTGAAGCGCGTCCGCTTCCCGGATGATCACAAGGAGCGCACTTGGTTTTCGGGTGAAAAGATCGAGCGCACGGGCCGCCTTTTTTATGAAGACCACCGCCCCGCCGACGAGGTGGATTTCCGCGTGGAATCTCCCGACGGAAAAGTGCTGGCTTCCACCAAGCGCGCGGTCTCGCTCAAGCCCGGCGAGTATGTGCCGGTGTTCGAATCCGCTTGGACTCTACCCAGCGTCGAAACCGCCACGCCGGTGCGCTTGGTGCGTCAGTTTTCCAACAAGGGTGCCACGGGATACCACCAGATCAGTGAGGCGAAAATCTTCCCGCGATTCCAAAAGCCCGATCTCGCCGCGTTGAAGATCGCCGTGGTCGGAGAGCCTCTCCAGAAGCTGCTCGGCGGGGCGGGCGTCCCGCTGAAGGAGGCCTCCATCATCGTGGCAGAAGCCTTCGATCCGGCTTGGGAAGCTCTCGTGGAAAAGGGCGTGCGGGTTTTGGTGCAACCGGTCGGCCCTGGAAAAAGCTCCAGGGTTTTGAGCCACCTCTCCATCCTGCCTGCCGGAGACCAATCGCAATTTCAGGGCCCCGTCTCGGGGCATCGCCTGCCCGACGGCTTGACCCTTCGCCACGGCACTCCGGGGAACGAAAAGACAACCCTTGGCGGAAAGAAATATCTCCTCCAGAGCCCGCAACCTCGCTCTTGGACGGCTTTCGAATTCGATGGCGTGTTGGATTTTTCCAATGCCGGCCGTGTTTTGATCAGCTACGGGCTGTGGAAAGATCCCGGAACGGACGGTTACGCCAAGCAATGGGAGAATGCCGGCGGTGCTCCATTTTATAAAAAATCCGTGCGGCTTGTGTTGGAGGATGCTTCCGGAAATTGGTTCGTTTCCGACAAGAAGGATGCGCTGGCGATAGAACGCCCGAAGCCGACGACATTCAAGGGCACAATTGCCTTCGATTGCCTGAAAATGTCCTGGCGGCCCGCGCGTCTCGAGCCGACCGGACTGGTCGAAACAGGGGGGAATGCGAAGCCCGATATGTCGCAAATCTCCGGCGTGGGATTCGTGTTCGACGAAAGCATTCCCGGCGCGCAGATGCAATTTGAAGGCCTTGATCTCACTGGTGGGGCTGGACCTTCCGTGTTTGTTCAACCAGGCGGAGTGGCCCACCGCTTGCTGGATGGGCTTGGGCAAGAGGATTTCTCGTTCTGGCGCGGGGGTAGCTCGTCATCGCGACGGGATTTGCCTGCCGGTCGGAATGCGCGACGGATTCTCTTTGGAAATAAGGACGGGCTCGGTTCCGCCTTGCAGGAAGTCTTCTTCGGCCGCGGAGTGGTGCTCGAGAGCGCCTTGAAACTGGACGACCTGCGGGAGCCCGCCGCGGGATTCCTCCTCGATCGCATGATTGATTATCTAGCGAATTACCAACCCGCCAAAAGCACGCGCCCCCTCGTTGTTGTTGGAGACGACAGCCTGTTGAAATGGCTCCAGAATCTCGGCGCGGACGCCCGTGCCGCGAAACCCGGTGAAGCCTTTACTCCCGGGTCGATTGTCGTTGTCGATGCCCGCTCGACGAAATCCTTTGAAGGAACCGAATCCGCTCTCGCCGCCCATCTCAAAGCAAGTGGCACCGTGATCTTCTCGCAGGTGACTCCCGAAACAATCGCGACCGTGGCCAAGCTCGTCGGCAAGCCCCTGCGACTTACCGATCCCTTCTTCGGTCAGCGTGGCTATTGCATCAAGGCCCCGGTCTCTTGGACTAGGATTGATACGCCCCACCAGTGGGTGGACTACTACGACGGCGTTCTCGTTCCGTATCCCTTCGAGCCAAATTACAGCCCGCTTCTCGCCGGCATGGCAAACATCGACCTCGAGTGGAATGGAAAGCCGATGTTCGCAAACGGCATCGAGATCGAGGGCATGAATCCCGTCTCGCCGGGCAAGGACCACCAAGTCCTCATCAGCAATTGGCACATCGGCTCCGAGTCCACCAACAATCTTTACGGAGAAATGCTCAATGGGGTCCGCGACCTGCGGCAGAACACCTGGTTCGTCAATCGCGATCCCGTGCTGCTCGAGGTCACTGCGAATGGCGGGCGAGCCTTGATTTCGCAGCTCGACCTGCCCGCCGGGGGAGAAAAAGCCGAGCGCCTGATGCAGACGCTCCTGACCAATCTCGGCGTCCCATTTGGCGGAGCATCGCCGATGCCTGCGGAGAAAGCCTACGCCACCGGCGGGCGCGAGGATCAACTTAAGAGGCTCGCCGCGCATGACGCGCGAATCGCCCCGGCCAAGCGCCAGTTCTATGGCACCCCGAATCCCATGCCCGACTTTCTCATCGGCACGAATATCAGCAGGAGCAAAACCGCTGCGGCACTCCCTCTCATGGGTTTCTTCGGAGATTCCGTCACACTCGGACTCGCCGGGCCCTTGACACAAAAGCTCCAAGAGGTCGTGCGGATGGACAAGCCCGCGGTGTTGAGCCGTTCGAGTCTTGCGGCAGGCGAGGCGAAGGCCGCCATCGGTGACAGGAAATTCTCCCGCGTGGTGTTCACTCTCGGAGAGTCCGATCTCGATTCGGAAATTTCCGACGCGGACTTCCTGAAGAATCTCGAAGCGCTATGGAAGACGCTCGCTGCGTCGTCCGAGAAGCTCTACTGGGTCCCGATCCCCTCGGCATCCCATCCCGGCGATGCCAAGCGTGCGAACAGGGCCAAGCATCTCAATCAAATCTCGGAGCAATTCTTCGAGGGTAAGGATGTCTATAAGGTTCCTTTCATCTACTCGAAGGTTGCCGAGCTGCCTCCAGGCTATGTCTCGGGCCAAGGCAAAGCCTTCCAACCCGCCGAGGCGCAAGTGATCGCGGATCGGTTGGGCGAGGCAGTGATCTCCTTTGGTGCTCAGTGAAACCCAACCGCCAAAATTTGTTTTTTTAGAGTAATTATTCCATGCGTTTTACTGCCTTTTTCGCCTCGCTTCTGCTGCCTCTCGTTACCGCGATCGCAGAACCATCAGCGTCTCCAATTAACAAAGAACTCCCCGCCCTCCTCTCCCCGAGGGATTTCAGCTTCGGGTTTTTCCCGCAGGGTTGGCGGCGGGACAAGGTGGACGACTCGAGGAAAGACCTCCTCCGCTTTGAGACCGGCTATTATGGATTCGAGATCGATGCCGATGATATCCAGCACCCGCGCTTTAGTTTGATCGACGATGGGGCGGGAGCCTTGAAAGCCCTCGCCTCCGGAGCCGCGCGTTCCAATTCGCTCGCGCCTGCGAAGCTCTCTATCGAGATTGAGAAAGACGGGAAAACCTACCGCGCCGTGAGTTGCCTCACCGGCACCCGCACCGACGCTAAACGGATGGAGGATATTCGCCTTTGGGAATCCGGCAGCCTTGCCCAGCACTACGAACTCCACAAAGTCGAATTCGCCGACGAACAAGGCAACCTCCTCGGAGGCAGTGCGAATCTCCGCATGATCGGCTGGCCGGACAGCCTCGCCTTCACCGCCGAGATCACACCCGTTCCCTTCTACACCGAAGGCCCCGTGATCGGAGTTAGTAAAGCCGGGCGGTTTCTCGGCAAAGAGGGCCTTGTCATCCCGCACAGCGAGCAGATCGATCCCGCGCATTTCACGCTCGAGGGTTGGATGAAGCTGCCCGAGTCGTGGGAGTTTCCTTCACACATCGCCTGGCTCGCCTGCAAGAATCCGAATCAGTTTAAGGAGGGTTTCTTCGGTCTATATCTGGACAAGAGCATCCCGATCGCCGCCATGAACATCGGCGGGGGTGGCAAAAACAGTTTCAAACTCAAGAGCCATCATTACCTCGCGAAGGGCGAGTGGAGCCATCTCGCTCTGACCTACGATGGCAAAAAGGCGACTTTTTATGTGAATGGCAAAAACTCCGGCAGCACGCCAATCGACCGCGAGCGCATTCCGGGCAAAGGCAATCTTTTCATCGGGCGTGCCCAAGGGCCAGCCGAGAACAACCGGCTCCTGCTTGATGATGTGCGGCTCTGGAACCGCGCCCTGAAACCCAAGGAGATCATCGTTCGATACGCCAAGCCCAATCTGAATCGCAACACGGAGGGGCTTGTTTACGAGGAAACCTTCGGCACCAAGGTGCCGCCTGTGGCCGTCTGGAAAGATGCCAAAGTCTCCCTCTCATTCGAAGGCGCAGGTCGCGATTGGCAGGCCAACCAAACGATCTCCGGAAACTGGCCCGAGGGGCAGATGAAGTCCTTCACGCTCGTCTGTGATGTCGCCGGCAAGCGCCTGCCTCCTGCCGAAGTGGCCGTTCGTGTGTTAAACCCAGAGATCCCCGTTTCCTACAACGCGGTCTACAATGCCCCGGTCGCGACCTTCCAAAACTTGAAATACTTGAATCCGGCTAAGGACCCCAGTCGCCGCGAATACGATGATTTTTTGATCGAGGTGGATAACCAAGGTGCGCAAGCGGGCACCGTCCCGTTCGTTTTGGATTTGCAGGACGCGCCAGGCATCACCGGCATCCACCCCACGCTCTGTTTCGAGGACGGACGCCCCACGGGCGTTCCTGTGCAAATCGGAAAAAACTGGCACTGCAGACCCGCTTATTTTCGCGGCTTCACCATGCTGCCCGCTCCGGTCGGCACCACACGGTATCTGATGCGACTCAGCTATGGCTTCTACGGCGGCGTGCCCAAGGCCTCCCACTCTCAACTCTCGCTGCTCGGATGGGGCGGCAACGGGCGATGGGATCAGATTGCGATCGGCGCCTCGGGCGAGACGCTGTGCTTCGATGTGGAACATTGCCTGACGAGGGGTTTTGTGACCGACAATCGTGGCATGCTCGTTCGCAATGGCGCTGACGGGCCGCTCTGGAAATGGGTTGAGGCCGGTTGGGGAGGGGACTGGTTGTGCGTCAATAAACCTGATGGCGAAAAACTCGATCCCGTCGGCATGAAGACCCTCTATGTCGCCCACGGTCCCTGCCTGAGCGAAGTCGAATACTCCTGCCAACTCGGCCACGGCGGCGAAGTCGGCCTCCGGAGCACCGTGCGCGTTCCACGAACCGACGACTATGTTCGCACCTTCTTTAAGAACACCTACGACTTCCATACGGCCCTGCCCACCGCTGGTTCGTGGCTTTTCAAGGTCGGGGATTCCCGCCATTTCCACACGCCCCGCGCCTGCTACGGAAACCGCGAAGGCCTCCTCGGCGAGCAATTGCCGCAGCCCGGTGCCAAAAAGGGCGACACGCCGGTCGACCGCCTGGAACTTTCCGGCGCGGGGCCGTGGTGGATCGCCTTCCCCGAATCCAAAACTGTTCCCGGAAAGGGCAAGGAGGGTTTTGCCTCAGCCGCTAAAGCTCTCGTCATCCGCTCCTACAAAGCCACCTACGGCGGCAAAACGGTTTCCTGTCCCTCGATCAGCCTGGTGGTGAACGGCGTCCAATCCGATGGGCGCCTGGATTACTCGCTCCTCGTCACGCCCCCGGCGGGACTCACTGACTACAAGCCCGGCGACAAGGTGGAACTGGAGGCCGAGTGGATCACCGTGCCGCACAACGCTGATGATTACTACGGCCCCAACGAAGCCCTCCGCACTCACCTCGCCGAGTCGCCCGGTTCTTGGAAAACCGTCCACCGCGAAGCCCTCGGCAACGATCTGAAAGTCACTGCCAGCGGAGGGGGCGTTGCCAGCACCTACCCGGTCATCGTTGAGGTCAAGGCCCCGGAGGTCACTCTCGCAATCCAAGGCGGCGTCGGCTATGTGCCCGTGCGCTTCGACGGCTTGAAATCGGTCGATGGCTACAAGCTATACGAAGTCGTCAACGGCCAACTCATCGAGTTGAACCAAGCCGTCAAAGGGAACGACTTTTGGCAGACCGATTACGACAGCGTCACCAACACCTACCGCCTCACCTGCAACATTCCCCTCGATGGCAAGCCCGCCTCCCGCTGGGTTTTCAAACAAGGCCAATAAATCCCCAAGGCGATGACCGCATCCTCAGCCCACGACGAAAAGTGATTTCCTTTGGCGCTCAATAAATGAACGCCTCATCCCGTGGGGCTTTCAGTCGAGTGACCCCGTTCATGGAATCCAAGTCGGTGCCAATGACAAAAAACGATAACAATTTGTCATCAATTGAGAAGACACCGGAGTGAGTTGTTGCAATCATTTCCTCCTATGTTCCGCCACCTTCTTGCTCTTCTCTGCGCTTCGACATTGCTGGGCCTTTCATCGTGCGCGCCAGCAACCCAAAATCTTGCTTCTGACGCGAGCGCCTCGAAGCTGCCTGAACCCAAGCGGCCCGAGTCGACGCCACTTAAAAAAAATCCGGTAACGGCTCGCGTCACCGCAGACATCCATGTCTCGCCGTCCGGCAATGATGCAAGCGATGGTTCTTCAGGCAGTCCGCTGAAAACAATTCAGGCCGCTGCGAACAAGGCCCAACCTGGCGACACGGTCACCGTGCACGCGGGCACCTACCGCGAGGAGATCAACCCGCCGCGCGGAGGGGTGGAGAGCCAGCCAATCGTCTTTCAAGCGGCTCCGGGGGAGAAAGTCGTGGTCAAGGGTTCGGAGATCGTCACCGGTTGGAAAAAACTCGAGGGGGATGTCTGGGAGTTGACCTTGCCGAATTCTTTTTTCGGAAAATTCAATCCCTATAGTGACCTCATCAAGGGTGATTGGTATGAGGCGCGGCAGAAATACCACACGGGGGCCGTGTATTTGAACGGACACTGGCTGACGCAGGCTGCGAGCAAGTCCATCGTGGTCGGCAAGGACAATGCGGATCAAGGGCCGGAGGAGTTGATGAATATCCTCTCCCTGCAGGTGCCGGGCCAGAAGCCCGTGATGGCGGTGAAGCGGTCGAAACAGAGTAGCGATGCCGCCGTGGTCGAAGTGCCGGGTGGCAAGCCTTGCCTCGGGCGGTTGAAGGATGGCGACTGGCTGGAGTTCGACGCGGTGGATTTCGGCGAGAAGGGCGGGAAGCTGATCTTGAATGCGGGCTCCCCGAACAATGGAGGCATTGTCGAAGTCCGCGAGGGATCTGTGGACGGGCGATTGTTGGGCAAATTTCTGGTCGCGATCACGGCGGAGTGGACCCATTTCCAAGGCTTCAGGACACCGATCGAGACGCCCCTCTCGGGAACGCAAAAAATCTTTTTGGTTTTCAAGGCCTACCCGCAAAAGCCCGTGAATAAGGGCGCGCCGGGTTTTTGGTTCGCGGAAGTGGATGACAAAAACACAACCATCGTGGCCCAGTTCAAGGGCGTGGATCCGAACAAGGAGCAAGTCGAAATCAATGTGCGGCAGGCGGTGTTCTATCCGCGCCAGACCGGGCGGAATTACATCACCGTGCGCGGCTTCACGCTCGAGCAGGCTGCCACGCCGTGGGCTCCCCCGACCGCCGAGCAGATCGGCCTCATCGGCACAAACTGGTCCAAGGGTTGGATCATCGAAAACAACACGGTGCAATACTCCACCTGCACTGGCATCACGCTCGGAAAGCATGGCGACGAGTTCGACAACACCAAGGACTACCGTCGCGCCATTCCCATCGCTGTGGAGAAATTCGGTTGGAAGCGCGGGAACATCGGCCACCACCTGGTCCGCAACAACCACATTCAGCATTGCGGGCAAGCGGGCATCGTCGGAAGCCTGGGGGGCGCGTTCTCGGAGATTCGCGGCAATGAAATCCACGAGATCCGGCAAAACCACGAATACGGTGGGTGTGAAACAGCTGGCATCAAGCTGCACGGCGCCGTGGACACCCTCATCGCCGACAACCACATTTACCGGTGCGAGCACTGGGGCGGCATCTGGATCGACTGGATGGGGCAAGGCGTGCGCGTCACCGGAAACCTTCTTCACGACAACAGCCAGGACCTCATGTTCGAGGTCAACCTCGGGCCGCATGTGGTGGACAACAACCTGATGCTGTCCAAATCGCGGGTCACCGAGGCCAGTTCCGGCGGGGCTTATGTGAACAACCTCTGGACCGACGCCATCACGATCTGGACGGACATCGCGCACCGCACCACGCCGTTCTTCAAGCCGCACAGCCTCGACATCATCGACAACGCGGCCGTGGATCAAAACGACGACCATTTCTACAACAACCTTTTCGTCGGTCCCAAAGGCCTCTCCGCCTATGACCAATTCCAATTAAAAATCAAGGCGGCCGGAAATGTTTACCTAAACGGCGCGCGGCCCTCTGCGGGTGACACCGACGCCGTGGTGGCCAAAGAATTCAATCCCGAGATCAAACTCACGAAAGAAGACGGGCAGTGGTGGCTGGAGATGCAGGTCGATCCGGCCTGGATGACCGCGCCCAACCGCCCGGTGGTGAACTCCGCCCTTCTCGGCAAGGCCTCCATCTCCGGCGCCCCTTTCGCCAACCGCGATGGAACTCCACTGTTGATCGACACCGATTACTTCGGCTACAAGCGTGCCGCAAATAACCCCGCCCCCGGACCGTTCGCTTGGGATGGAAAATCCACCATCCGCGCCAAGGTTTGGCCGAAAAATTAAGTTTCCTGATTTTAGTTCAGCCCAACCAACAAACGCACCACACCCCATCAATGAAAAAAGACACCACCAACACAGGATTCGTATTCCTAATCAGCCTTGTCGCCACGATTGGCGGCTTCTTGTTTGGCTTCGACAGCGGAGTCATCAACGGCACGGTCGATGGCCTCAAACTCGCCTTCAATTCAGACAGTGTCGCCACGGGATTCAATGTCGCCTCGATGCTCTTGGGGTGCGGCGTCGGTGCGTTCTTCGCCGGAACCTTGGCTGATAAAATCGGGCGCCGTGCGATCCTGATCATCTCGGCCGTTTTATTCATCATCAGCGCATGGGGTTCAGGGATCGCGACGGGATCGGCGGAATTCATCGTCTACCGGGTCATCGGTGGTTTTGCGGTTGGTGCCGCAAGCGTGATCGCGCCGGCCTACATCAGCGAAGTCGCTCCCGCGAAATATCGGGGCACGCTGTCCTCGATCCAGCAGATCGCGATTATTTCCGGCCTCTTCTGCGCCTTTCTTAACAACTATGTGATCGCGGAAGTTTCCGGGGGATCCACGCAAATGTTCGCCTGGGGCTACGAGGCCTGGCGCTGGATGTTCTGGATCGAGTTGGCTCCGGCATTTCTTTTCCTCTTCGCACTTTTTATCATCCCTGAAAGCCCGCGTTTTCTGGTCGCCAGCGGGAAAAACGATCAAGCCCTTGCCGTGCTGAAGCACCTGATGGGAGAGAGCGCCGGCGAAAAACTTGGTGAGATTCAAGCCTCGCTGGCCGGCGATAACCACCGCCCGAGGCTCCGCGACATCCTCGACCCCAAACTCGGCATTCGCCCGATCGTGTGGGTGGGCGTGTGGCTTGCCGCCTTTCAACAACTCGTGGGCATCAATGTCGTTTTCTACTACGGCGCCGTGCTGTGGCAGGCCGCAGGATTTACCGAGGCCCACGCCCTCCTCATCAATGTCGTCAGCGGTGGCGTGAGCATTGCCGCCTGCCTTGTGGCCACCTTCCTGGTGGACCGCGTCGGTCGCAAGCCGCTCCTGTTGATTGGATCGATTGGCATGGCCATCACCCTGGGAATTGTGGCGGTGGTGTTCTCGACGGGCGCCCTCGGTGAAAATGGCAATCTGAAGCTCAGCGACAACGCTGGCCTCGTCGCTCTCATCGCAGCAAATCTGTATGTGGTTTTCTTCAACGCCTCTTGGGGTCCCGTGATGTGGATCATGCTTGGCGAAATGTTCCCGAACCAAATCCGTGGGTCGGGCCTCGCCGTCAGCGGCCTCTCGCAATGGGTCACCAATTTCGGGATCACAATGATGTTCCCGATCATGCTCACCAGCATCGGCCTCGGTGGTGCCTATGGCATCTACGGTTTCTTCGCCCTCATTTCCGCGTTCTTCGTTCTCAAATACACCCGCGAAACCAAGGGGCTCGAGCTCGAGGATATGCAGGGCTGACTTCATTCTTATGAAAAAAAACATCCTGCTACTAGCTGCGGCCTGCACCGCACTTTCCTCGATCCATCCCTGCGCGGCCGCCGACTCCGCCAAGCCGAATATCTTGTTCATCCTCACCGATGACCAGGGCTACGGTGATTGGAGCATCAATGGCCACCCCTTGCTGAAGACGCCAAATGTGGACCGCCTCGCCAAGGAGAGCGTGCGGTTGGAGAATTTCTATGTGAGTCCCTCGTGCTCGCCCACGCGGGCGGCGTTGCTCACTGGAATGCACGAGTTCCGGAGCGGTGTGACCCACACCCAAGTGCCCCGTGAGGAACTCTGGAAAGGCGCGACCACCGTGCAGGATCTCCTCGCCACGGCAGGATATCGCAACGGATGGATCGGCAAATGGCATCTCAGTAACAAAAAGGGATTCAACCCTGGGGAGCGTGGTTTCGAGTGGTGCTCAACCAACGAGGGAGGTCCCCGTGAGCACTTCGACCCCGTCATGATCCGCAACGGAAAGAAGGAAAAAGTCCCGGGCTACCGCGAGGATGTCTATTTCAATGACGCGATGGATTTCATCTCGGAGACAAAAGACAAGCCCTGGTTCCTCGGTCTCTCCACCTACTCGCCGCACGATCCGCTCGATGCGCCTGAGGAGTTCGTCGCGCCCTTTCGCGGGAAGGTCACCGACGAGGAGGCCAAGTATCTCGGGATGGTCGCGAACCTCGACTACAACATCGGCCGCCTCATGGCGTTTCTGAAAGAAAAGAAACTCGATAAAAAAACCATCGTGATTCTCATGTCGGACAACGGGCAAACCTGGGGCCTTGATGTCTACAACGCCAACATGCGCGGCTGCAAAGCCACTGTTTGGCAAGGCGGGTCCCGCACCTTTTCCTACTGGCGCTGGAAAGGGCACTGGCCCGCACACCAAGTCGACAACCTCACCGCGCATCTGGATTTCCTGCCGACGCTCTGCGCGGTGGCGGGTGTGAAGATTCCTGAAAAACTCCAACCGCAACTCGAGGGTTTCAGCCTCTTGCCGGTCCTTGAATCCAAGGCCCCGATCGCCTGGCATGACGACCGCATTCTTTACCACCATGTCGCCCGCTGGCCCGGAGGCATGGCGGCCGACCACAAGTATGCGATGGCCGGAGTCCGGCAGGGCAATTACCTCCTCGTGAGCAGTCGTCCCTGTGAAAACCCGAAATGCAATTTGGATTCCCATGGCGACCAATGTGAAACCCTCCGGAGTGTGGAGAAGGGGAGCAAGTTCGCGCAATACACCAAAGAAAATGCCCAACTCCACTGGGGCGTGACCCCTCCCGGCCATTGGGCACTCTTCGATGTGAAGAAAGACCCCGGTTGCCAGAATGACCTCGCGAAATCGCAAGCCAAGCGAGCCAAAAAAATGGCCGCGTCCTACGATACTTGGTGGGACGACATTTATCCGGTCATGGTCGAGCGTGGTGGCGACCGCAAGATCGCCTGGAGTAAATATTTCACCAAAAAAACGCCCGCAAAGGCCTCTTCTAACAACCAACCCAAACAAAACAAACCATGAGCAACCAATTCTTCCCTAGCGTCCCGAAAATAAAATTCGAGGGACCTAAATCCAAAAATCCTTTCGCCTTCAAACACTACAACCCCGACGAACTCGTCGAGGGCAAATCGATGCGCGATCACCTGCGTTTCGCCGCCGCCTACTGGCATGTGATGCGCAACCCGCTCGCCGATCCCTTCGGCGGTGGCACAGCCCTCATGCCTTGGGATGACGGCTCGAACTCCGTCGCCAACGCCCAAAAGCGCGTGCGCGTCTTTTTTGAATTCCTCGAAAAAATCGACATCGATTACTACTGCTTCCATGACCGTGATGTGGCCCCCGAGTGCGACACACTCGCCGAGTCCCACGCCGCGCTGGACGCCGTGGCAGGAACCCTCGCCGAAGAACAACAACGCACCGGCAAGAAGCTCCTCTGGGGCACCGCCTGCCTGTTCATACATCCACGCTTCGCCCAAGGCGGCGCGACCTCGCCGAGCCTGCCCGTCTACACCCACGCCGCCGCGCAGGTGAAAAAGGCCATCTCGGTGACCAAGCAACTCGGCGGTGGTGGCTATGTCTTCTGGGGTGGACGCGAAGGTTACTCCTCGCTTTGGAACACCGACATGAAGCATGAACTCGACCAGCTCGCCGCCTTTTTCCACATGGCCGTGGCTTGGAAAAAGGAGATCGGATTCGACGGTCCGTTCTGGATCGAGCCGAAGCCCCGCGAACCCTCCACCCACCAATACGACTCGGACTCCGCCGCGTGCCTGAACTTCCTCCGCGAATACGGCCTGCTCGACGAGTTCGCCCTCAATATCGAAACCAACCACGCCACCCTCGCTGGCCACACGATGCGCCACGAACTCACCGTCGCCGCCAACGCCGGCAAACTCGGTTCGGTCGATGCCAACCGTGGCGATGAACTCATTGGCTGGGATACCGACCAGTTCCCGACCGATATCCGCCTCGCCACCGAGGTCATGCTCGTGATCCTGGGCATGGGCGGGCTCACCAGGGGCGGTTTGAACTTCGACGCCAAGCGCCGCCGCGAATCCCACGATCCGGTCGATCTCTTCCACGCCCACATCGGCGGAATGGACGCCTTTGCGCGCGGACTCAAGATCGCCGCTGCGATCCGTGAGGACGGCCGCATCGGGGAATTCGTGAAGAACCGCTACTCGAGCTGGGATTCCGACCTCGGTAAAAAAGTCCTCGCAGGCAAGGCATCGTTCGCCGAACTCGAAAAAATCGCCCTCTCCCAACCGGCGCCCACTCTCGCCAGCGGCGGTCAGGAATACCTCGAAAACATCGTCAACGAACTCCAGTGATCACACTCGGCATCGACTGCGGCACGCAGAGCCTGAAAACCGTCGCTCTCGACGGCGACTCCGGGAAAATCGTGGCCTCCGCCAGCAAGTCCTACGATCTCATCGAGGGCTTGCCTGCTGGTCACGCCGAGCAAGATCCCGCCATCTGGTGGGACGCGCTCTGCGAGACTGTCACCAAGGTCCTCTCCGATCTCGGGTCTAGAAAATCCGAGGTCGGCGGGATCGGCATTTCCGGCCAGCAACACGGCTTCGTGCCGCTCGATGCCAATCATCAAGTTATCCGCCCTGCCAAACTCTGGTGCGACACATCGACCACCGCCCAGTGCGATGAAATCCGCGCCAAACTCGGTGGACGCGAGAAAACCATCGAACTCGCGGGAAACGACATCCTGCCGGGATTCACTGCGCCGAAAATTCTTTGGCTCAAACAAAACGAGCCCGCGAATTTCGCCCGCCTCGCCCATGTCGCCTTGCCGCATGACTTCCTCAACTTGAAGCTCACCGGGTCGCTGCGCATGGAATTTGGCGACGCTTCGGGCTCGGCCTTGATGGATGTTCGCGCCCGCACTTGGTGCCGGAAAGTTTGCGATGCCATCGATCCCCGCGTGATGGAAATGCTCCCGGCGCTGAGCTCCTCGCTGGAGCCTGCCGGACCGCTCCTGCCCGCACTGGCTGCGGATTGGGGGCTTTCCTCGAACATTGTTGTGAGCGCCGGGGGAGGGGACAACATGATGGCCGCCATCGGCACGGGAAACACCCGCCCTGGCGTTGTCACCGCCAGCCTCGGAACCAGCGGAACCATTTTTGCCTGCGCCGACAAACCGGTCATCGACCCGCAAGGCGAGATCGCCGCTTTCTGCGACAGTGCCGACCATTGGATGCCGCTTCTCTGCACCATGAATGTCACCGTGGCCACCGAGGCGTTCCGCCATCTCTTTGGTTGGGACCACGCCCGAATGGATGCCGAAATCTCCAGCGTGCCGCCAGGCGCCGATGGACTTCTTTTCCTTCCCTATCTCCAAGGCGAGAGAACCCCGAACCTGCCTCACGGCTGCGGTGTCCTCCATGGCATGACGACTTCCAATCTCACTCCCGCCCACATGGCGCGCGCGGCGATGGAGGGCGTGACGCTCGGAATGGCCTACGGCCTCCGCCGCATGGAATCCCTCGGCCTCAAGCCGACCGAAATCCGTCTCACCGGCGGTGGCAGTCAAAGCCCGGTCTGGCGCCAAATCCTCGCTGATGTCTTCGGCTATCCCGTCGTCACGATGCAAAGCGCCGAGGGCGCTGCGCTCGGAGCCGCCATTCAGGCCCTCCATGCCGCAACGCCCGGCGGTTCCCTCGAGGCTCTTGCCGACCGTTGCAGCCCCGTTCGGAGTGGCAGCCGGTTGGAGCCGAAACGAGCGGATTTTTACGCCAGCCTGTTGGAACGCCAGAACACGCTCCGCAAAAAAATCATGCCTTCCCTGTGAGTCGGCGATCCGGGGCGGAGGTCACGCCGTAGCATTTCTTTGCGCTACGCCCGCCAGCGCGTAGCCGATCTGATGGGGCGCAAGGCGATCAAGGGAACTCTCGGCCTTCTGCTCCTTATTTTTTTCACCCATCCCCGCGCTTGCCGTGTCCTTAAAAAAAACATATCCACCAAGAACTCTCTCCCATGCCGAAAAACCTCCCTGCTAACATCGTTGCCCTTGCCGCCGTGGGTTTGGCTTTTTGGATTTTGATTTCAACAGTTGGAAATAGCCGGATTCAGCAAGGCATCCAGGCACAGCAGGATCAAATCTTCTCGCTGCAATCTGAAATCCAAAAGCTCCAGCAGGAGTTGGAATCGCAGCAGCAGCAGATCGAAACCGCGACGCAGTTGAATACTCAGATCGGCCCCTCGATTCTCAACGAACTCGCCTCTCTCCAGATCAAAAACAACAACATCGCCCTTGCCGTTTTCCTCCAGAAGCACGGCATCAAAGCCAACCCGCCGGCTCCGCAACCCACCCCCGTTCCCGCCACCAAACCCTCGCGCTGAGAATTATGGAATCTGAAGAAGAGCCAATCGCCCCAAAGCCTCCCCGCCGCCGCCGCCCCCGCGCGCCGAAAGTGGAGTTGGAGGATTTCTCCGTTTTCGAGGAAAATGTTTCCTCGGATCTCTCGGACGAGGCCGATTTTTTGAACGAAGAGGTCGTGGAGATTTCGAACGAGCCATCCGAATCGCCCCTGAAAGTTTTTTTCGCCAGTTCCGTGACTCTCATTCTGGCTGTGGCGCTCGTCCTTTTTCTGCTCTCGCAGATCGTGGCCATTCGCCAAAATGCCGACTCGCTCGCCTGGCAGTCCCGGAACATCGTCCGCCAGATCGAGACGCTCACCACCGCCCGCAACAACGCCACGGGCCTCGTCAAGCAACGCCAGTCGATGGTCGACCAGTCCCAGCAAGTCACCACCTCCTACAACAATCTCCTCAACGACCTCCTCAAGCTCGCCGAAACCGACAAGGACGCCCGTTCGGTGATCGAAAAATTCGCCATCAAGAGTTCCCCCCAACCTGCAGCGTCGAAGCCGGAGAAAAAATAGGGTCCTACCCCGTTTCGAGACAAAGCCCATCTCCCGCCTCGCAAGTCCGCCTGCCTTGTCCGTCCCGAGCCTCGACCTTGTCCTGCCGGAAAAAGACCGCCCCGTGCTCGCCTCCGCCATCCAGATGACATGGAAAACCAAGTCCCCACCCGCGTGAAAAACCGCCGCCACCGAGACGCCATGAAGCTCCAACAGCGCATCGCACGCGTGCCGGCGCCGATTACCGGTGGAGCGAGGCGTTCAGCACCGGCCTCTACGCCGGCTACCAATACAACTATGCCAAATACAGCGGCGGCAGCAGCACCCGCGGCAACAGCGCGCTTTTCGGGGCCTATGCCACCTGGGAAAACGAGGACGGCTACTATGTGAACAGCGTCATCGGCGGTGGCTACACCGGCTACCAGACCCGGCGGGCGATCACCTTCGGCACGATCGACCGCACGGCGCGGGCGAATCCAAACGGCGGGCAATTCAGCGCCGCGCTGAACCTCGGCAAGGATTTCGAGATCGGCAAATTCACGCTCGGCCCGATTGTGGGAGCCCATTACACCTACGCCGGCATCGGCGGGTTCACGGAAAGCGGAGCCGAAAGCCTCGACCTCGCGCTCGGCCAGCAAAACGCCAACAGCCTCCGCACCAACCTTGGTGCGCGCCTTGCCTACAACTGGGAACTCAACTCAAGCATCACGCTCATCCCCGAGTTGAGAGGCTTCTGGATGCACGAGTTCCTAAACAACCCGCGCAACATCAGCTCGTCCCTTGACGGCGGTAGCGATGCCTCGTTCGACTACGAAACAAGCGCCCCCTATCGCAACAGCGTCTTCGGCGGAGCCGGCATCAGCGCGAAGTTCGGCGATCGCTGGACGGGCTCGGTGTTCTACAATGTGAACTTCGGAGCCGAGGGCTACACGAACAACATCATCAGCACCTCGCTCGGGTTCGCGTTTTAAAGAGCAGTGTCCAAGGATCGCTGGCCAAGAGGAGTTGGAAAGTTTGCAGGATTTTTAAGGAGTCCGATTCATTCAATTCGCCGAGGCGTTTCAATGACGCGGAGTTGATGGGGCGCAGGAGATCGCAGGCGACCACGAATTCGAGTCCACCCCAGCGGATGTGCGTCCGGACTGGAGTGGGGGTCAGGTTTTTCCGGATCGGGCAGACCAACTGTGTCGGCAATTCGGTCAAGCCGGGGTGCTGCAGTCCAACCAAATTGGGGCGAGAAAAATCCGAAGTGGAGGAATACAAGGGCAGGTTCATTCGGTCGCGAAGGGAGTCGCCTCGTTCAGCTTCAAGGTCTCCGCTTGAACCTCCGGCGTGTAAGCGGCAACCGCCATCCGATAAAAAGCCTCCCGTTCGCGACGGCGTTTTTCTCTTTCAATAAGCTCTTGGACAAAAACAGACTTTGGTGTTTCTCCGCGCAAAACATCGAGGATATCGAACGCCGATCGAGGGAGGGTAATTGTTTGACGACTTTCAGGCGACTTTTTTGCGACTTTCATGATGGCAACTTGGGCTGGGCGGGAAAATTGTCAAGCCGCGCTGGCTTTTTCGATCAGGAAGCGGGCGATGGCTCGGGAGGCGGAGGGTTTTTGGAGTTGGAGGAGGTTGCGGCGCCAGGCGCGCCAGAGGGCTCCGTCGTTGGCGATCGCGCCTTTGACGATATCGACCACATGCTCGGCTCGGCCGGCGGCGAGGGCGCCGATGGCGGTTTGTTGGATGAGGGCGATGTTGCCTTCCTCCTGGCCGGGGACGATGTGATTCACGACAAAGGGAATCTGGGCAGCGATGGCTTCTTGAACGGTCGCGCCGCCGGCTTTGCCGATGAACAGGTGGTGCGAGCCCATGAGTGAGGGCATTTGATCGGTCCAACCGAGGAGGTCGCCTTGGCGTGGCAGACCGGCGCGGGCGATGGCGGAGCGGGCATCTTCGCGGCGACCGGTGACGACGGTCGTGTGGAGATTGTCGATTTCGGCAAGCATTTGCAGGGTTTGGATCGCGCGTTCATGCGGGCCGCCGGGGAAAAAAATCACACGCCATTGGCCATCGCCGGGGGGTGGGGCCGGGAGGAATTCGTCAAACTCCAAACCGACGGGAAAGCCGAGCGTGTGGATGCGGTCGTGATCCACGCCATCGCGCCGGAGGACTTGGGCGGTGGGGTCGTCGGCGACGATGGCGCCGTCGCAGGGGTAGCGATACCAGGTCTGGTTGATCATCGTGGAGTCGGTGATGACCGTGTAAAACGGCTTGCGCATCGCCGGCTCGGCCGTCTGGATTTTTTCCATCACATAGCCGAAGACCGGATAGGTGGAGGCCACGAGGTCGGGCTGGAATTCTCGCAGAAGGCCGTGGACGGCATCGACGAGTTGCTTCAAAAGCGGGGACATTCCTTGGATGACCTTCGGGCTGCTGAGCAGGGCGAAGACGGATTTCCAGAGGCGGGGGTAGTTGTTAATCGCCGCCGCGTAGCCGCGCTGGATGAGGCGGTTCACGACCGGGTTCGTGCGGGTGTAGGGATCGACGACGAGGGTTTCGATTCCGTGGGGGGACTCGAGAGTGAGGGCGTTTTTGATGTTCCGCGCGGCGGTGTTGTGGCCCTCGCCCATGCTGGCGGTGAGGATGAGAATTCGGACGGGGCGATGGCTGCTGGCGCTCACAAGTGGAGGGATGGTTGCAAAAATCGGACGCGAATCAAGCCTGCCTCGGCGCGGCTTCGGGGCGGGAGCGGATCGTGCCGTCGTGGAATTTTGTTTCCAGGATTTGGGAGCGGCTGGCTTCTTTGGCGCTGCGAAGGATGCGTCCTGTGGTATCACGGGTGATCGTGTAGCCGCGGGCGAGAGCGGCATTGGGATTCAGCGCCTCCAGAACGGCGGCATGGTGGGCGAGGATTTGGCGGTGGCCGCGAAGGCGGGTTTGAGCCGCGCGGTGCATCAGGTCCTGCTCGGCGCGAAGTTGGCGGAGGTGGGTTTCGATTTTTCCGGCGGGATTGTGCGCAGCGAGGATTCGGGATTGGCGCTCGAGGGTGAAGCGGTGGGATTGGAGCGAGCTGTCGGCTCCGGCGCGGAGGTCGTCGGCGAGGCGGTCGAGGGTCTGGCGATGCTCGCGCAAGCGGCGAGGGGGTTCGAGGAACAGAGCGGTCCGATCGAAGGACTCGAGTTGGATTTTTAGAAAATCGAGGCGCGCGTGGACATGGCGGCGCAGGCGGGCGGAGAGGTGGGCGAGTTGTTCCAAAAGCTCGGCGGAATCGGAAGAGAGGATTTCGGCCGCGGCGCTGGGCGTTGGGGCGCGGAAGTCGGCGGCGAAGTCGGAAATGGTGAAATCGATTTCGTGTCCCACAGCACTCACCACCGGGATCGGCGAGGCGGCGATGGCGCGGGCGAGGATTTCCTCGTTGAATTCCCAGAGGTCCTCGAGGCTCCCGCCGCCTCGGGTGACGACGATCACATCGGGTGGCTCGATGCCGAGGGCGGTGGGGTTTCCGAGGATTTGGACGGCTTCGGCGATTTCAGCGGCGGCGCCCCGGCCTTGGACCCGGACGGGAAAAACCAAAACCTCGATCCCGCGCTGGCGGCGGTGGAGGACCTGAAGGAAGTCGCGGATCGCCGCGCCGGTGGGTGATGTGACCACCGCAATGCGGCGGGGGAATTTCGGGAGCGGGCGTTTGCGCGCCGAGTCGAAAAGCCCCTCGGCGGCGAGGCGGCGCTTGAGTTCCTCGAACTTGGCCTGAAGCGCGCCGACGCCACGCTCCTGCACGCGGCGGATGATGAGTTGGTAGTTGCCGCGCGGTTCGTAGACCGTGAGTTCGCCGAAGACCTGAATCTGCGCGCCATCATTGAAATTCATTCCGCGCAGTTGGGTGGTCTGGCCGGCGAACATCACGCAGGCGATCTGGGACGAGGCATCCTTGAGGGTGAAGTAAAGGTGACCCGAACTCTGGCGGCGGAGGTTCGAGATTTCGCCCTCCACCCAAACCTCCCCAACACCATCTTCCAATAGGGCGCGGATTTTTTTGGTGAGGGCCGAGACGCCAAGAACGACTGGTTCTGCAGGCTTCGGAGGCACGGCGTCCTTTTTCTTCGGAGCGGTGGATTGAAGGTTGAAGTCGAGTTGCATCGTGTCAGTTCGATTGGAGGGAGGAGAGAATTTTTTCGGCGAGGGCCTGGCTGATTCCGGGGACCTCAGCGAGATCTTTGGCGGGAAGTGCCTTGATGCGCTCGACGGAGCCGAAGCGCTCGAGAAGGGCTCGCTTGCGCGCAGAGCCCATGCCTGGAACCGCATCGAGGAGACTCTCGCGGACGCGTTTTTTCAGCAGAAGGCTGTGGAAGCCATTGGCCGTGCGGTGGGCTTCATCACGGATCCTCTGAAGGAGGCGCAGCGCACCGCTGTCCTCGGGAAGCCGCATGGGGAGGGGACGTCCGGGTCGGTGAATCTCCTCGAATTCCTTCGCGAGGCCGATGATCGGGAGGTGCGAGAGTTTGAGGCGCTCGAGTTCCTTGCGCGCGCTGGAGAGTTGGCCGCGCCCGCCATCAACGATCACGAGGTCAGGCAAAAGGGTTTCCTGCTCGCGCAGGACCCGCCCGTAGCGGCGCCGCACGACCTCGGCCATGCTCGCAAAGTCATCTTGGTGGTCGGTGCCCTTGATGCGGTAGGTGCGGTAGTTCGATCGGTCTGGCACGCCGTTTCGAAAGCGCACCATCGAGGCGACGATGTGCGTGGAGGAGATATTTGAAATGTCGAAGCACTCCATGATCTCCGGCGGCTTCGGAAGCTGGAGCGCGTCGCGGAGGGCGGCGAGGTCGGCCGTGGGATCGATCGTGGTGGGAAGGGATTTTCGGGTGAAACGCACCATGGGGCGGGTGGTGGTTTTCAAATCCTCAAGCAGGTTGCGGAGTTGGACGGCTTTTTCGAATTCCATCCGCTCGGCGGCGGCTTTCATTTCGGTTTCGATCTGCCCGAGGAATTCCCGGCTCTGGCCGTCGAGGAAGGCACAGGCCTCCTCCACGCGGGCGAGGTAGCCGGAGCGGTCGATGCGACCAATGCAGGGCGCGCTGCAATTTTTGATTACATGGTCGAGGCAGTGTTTGTAGTCCTTCTCGTCCGGTTCGGCGGGTCGGCAGGAGCGGAGGCCGAACTTGCGTTTCACCGCCTCCAGCGTGGCGCGGAGGGCGCCGGCGTGGGCAAACGGACCGAAATACCGCGCGCCGTCGTCTTTTTTTAAACGCGTGAGCGAGAAGCGAGGGAAGGGATCGGCGAGGTGGATGCGGACGAGCAGGAAGCGTTTGTCGTCGCGGAAGCTGACATTGTATTTCGGGCGGAATTCCTTGATCAGGCGGCCCTCGAAGAGCACGGCCTCCGCGTCGCTGCGGACGATGTGGTATTCGAGGTTCCAGACACTATCGATGAGCGCGCGGGTTTTGAGATCGGCGGAAAATTTGCGCGACGGCATGAAATAGCTTCCGACGCGGCGGCGGAGGTCGCGGGCCTTGCCAACATAAATCACATGGTCCAACCGATCGCGCATCACATACACGCCCGGCTTGTGGGGCATGTCGCGGAGGATTTTTGAAAAATCGGCGCGGGCTTTTGGAGTGCTCATTGAGTCGGGGTGAATCGTAACCTGGTTTCGGGCGATTTGCATCCCTGTGGCGAGAGGGTTGGTTGGATTTTTATTCGGCTGTTGAATTGGCCCTTGGAAAGGATTTGGTAAAAACCTAAAAACAGCGCTTGCATAAATTTGGGTTTCCGCCATTTTCCACGCCCCTACACATACAAGATTTTTATGGCATACGCAGTCATCCAAACCGGCGGTAAACAATACCGCGTGGAATCAGGCAACGAAATCGAAGTCGAGAAACTCGACGCCGAAGTTGGCGCTGACATTCAACTTTCCGAAGTTCTTTTGGTCGCCGATGGCGGCAAAATCCAAGTCGGAGCCCCGTTTATCAATGGAGCCAAGGTCGAAGCCAAAGTCGTTGATCAATTCAAGGACGACAAGGTCATCGCCTTCAAGTTCCGCCGTCGCAAAGGCTATCACCGCACCGTTGGCCATCGCCGCCAACTCACCAAGCTCAAGATCGAATCCATCTCAACCAAATAAAATTCCATGGCCCATAAAAAAGGACAAGGCAGTGTCAAAAACGGTCGCGACAGCATCAGCAAGCGTCTCGGCGTGAAAAAATTCGGCGGAGAATCCGTTATCGCCGGCAATATCATCATTCGCCAGCGCGGAACAAAATTCCAGCCCGGCAGCAATGTCGGCCTCGGCCGCGACTACACCATCTGGGCCCTTGTGGACGGACGGGTGAAGTTCGATCGCGATGGTCGCCGTGTGAATGTCGAGCCCGCGGTCTCCGCGAACTAAGTCGACTCTTTCATTTCAAAAAAACGCGCAGCATCCGCTGCGCGTTTTTTTTGCCGAAATCCGGAGGTTACTTCGCTTGCATCCCCACGATGCCACCCGTGTAGCCGGTCATTTCGAGGTAGCCTTTGCCTTGGATCGGAGAATTGGCGAATTGGCCTTTGGCGGCTACGGCGCCTTCCCAGTAGGAGAAGGGCTCGGCGGCGAGTTCTTGGTCGGAAAATCTCGCGCGTGCGGTGAAGGAGAGTTCCAGCGTGGGGATCGAAATCTTCCAGGCGATCGGGTAGCGGCCCTTGGTTTTCGGACTGGTCCACCATTCGGTGGGTTCCAGTGAGAAGTCGGCAAAGTGGATCTTTTGCGTCGATCCGTCGGGAGCGATCCAAGTGCCGGAGGAGAAGGAGTCCCGGGTGCCGTCCTTGGCGCGGATTTGAAAAATCATCAACTCCGAACCGTTCTCGAATTGGAGGCTGAACCAATCCCAACCGCTCTGATTCGCGGCAAGTTGGTTGGTGGCCCATTCGTGGTCGAACCAAGTCAGGCCGGAGACGGAGTGGATTTTTTTACCGATTTGAACGGTGCCGGTGGTGGCCATGCGGGTGAGCGAGTAGTAGTGCGAGGCGCGGCCTTCGCCTTCAGATTTTTGGCTGACGCCATTTTTCCCATGGATCACGGGATCGCGTTGCGAGCGGAGTGTGAGGTCGAGCAACACATCGCCATCCGAGGCGAGGAGGCGAAAATCATGGGGGCCGATGCGTTGGCAGGACCATTGATCGATCCAAGCCAAGCGGTCACCCTCCTCGAATCCCGCCTCACCGAATGCGCCTCGGGCGAGCTTTTGGAAATGGTGGAATTCCTTTGAGCCGATATCGGAGACCGCAAAGTGGGCGAACTTCATGTCGCGCTGCAGGAAGTTCGACGCAGGAATCTGGCGGCCAGGTTCGATGATGCCTTGGCGAAAAAATGTCAGCTGGTAGCCGAAATCCTCGCCGTCCTGGGATTCGAGATTTCCCGTGAAATACCACCACTCGGTTTTGAAATCCGTGTGCGTGCCATGGTCTCTCGGGAATTCGTAATTCCAACCCGGAAGAGACACGCGCCATTCGGCAAAGGCCGTTGCCGCGCCGGCGAGAATCACTAGAAGAAGAGCGCGCAGGATTATCATGGAGCCACACTAGTTTTCCGCAGCGCCGCCATCAAGCGAGGCTCGGGGTTTTTGATAAAATCGGAGCGCCTCGACCGGGCCGGGAAAATCGGAAAGCCGTGAAATTCCCGCCGCGCCGCCCTCGCCGGGATCGCGAACGAGGTAGTCGAATCCCTCCTTGCCGCAGACGAGCACGAAATGGGTGATGCCATTGGGATACCGAACCCGCGCGATGACGGGGTTCCCTCGCAGGAGGTTCCAATCCATGAGAAAAAACGACGGCAAATCCTCGTAGTGGGGGAGGAATTCGTTGGTTTTCGCAGGATCGATTTCGGCGGCTTTCTCCCAATAAATCCAACCCTCCGACGTGTAGCCGCCTTCGGTTTTTTTTAGGAAGGCATTTAAGGCTCCAGGGTCGGCCGCGACGCCGTGAGTGCCGAGGGCCATGGCTGATGAGGCGACTGCGCAGCCGACATCACGGAGTGAATCCGGAGTGTTGCCCAGCGGGGCGTCCGCCCATCGCGGATCGTTTTGGAGAAAGTGCGGGCCGTTGATCAGAACCCTCGCTGGAAGATACAATCCGCCAGAAGTCGGGAGCGGGCGGGGGAGAATCCAGCTGACGGCCCAAGCGGCGAGGAGCAACAGGGCCGTCCAAAAAAAGAAAATTAGCCACGCGGATTTGCGGGATTTCCTGGTTGGGATTCGACGATCGGCTTCCATGCTTCGTTTAACAAGATTGCGCCAAGCGGGTCTCCTTGGCCATCTTCGAGCGATGTCGAGTATTGATTCGAATTCCCCAAGCGCAAACCGTGTCTGGATCACGGGCTCTTCGGTCTTGGCAGGCGGTTCCTCTTCGAAAGAGGAAATTTGGGATGCTCTGGCGAAGGACGAGGTTTTGGCCAAGGTCGCGCCGCCTCTCAGTGAGTTGGCTTTCCAAGCGGGCTTGGACTCGGGCGATACGCGAATTGTTTCGCGAACCCAACTGCTCGCTCTTTCGGTTGTCGAACAGGCCTGGAAAACGGCTGGACTTCCCGCTTCGCGCAACAAACTCCGCGGCGAGGGGAAAAAAATCCGCCATTCGCGGATCGGTGTCGTGGCTGGAAGTTCACTCGGTGGGCTATGCGCAATGGATCACGACCTGCGATCGGCGGGCGAGTTGTCGCCGTATGCCTTGAGCCGCTGGCGGGGAAATTCGACGGTGGCGGCGGTGGCTTTGAGATTTGGCGCTGGCGGCGTGGATTTTTCGACCAATGCGGCCTCGGCCACTGGGGCTCAAACGCTCTATCTCGCGGCCATGCTGGTTCGTTCGGGAGTGCTCGATGCGGTGGTCGCCGTGGCTGCCGACGAAGCGCCCACGGAAGGAGTGCTCGCGGCGATGGAGTCGAACCGGAGCGTGGCGCATTCCTCCGAAGCCAGGCCGCTGGGCGTCTTGCGCAAGGGGATGAAACCCTGCGAGGGCGCGGCGTGTTTGATTCTGGAATCCGAATCCCACGCGCTGGCTCGGGGAGCCAAGCCGATCGTTGAATGGCTGGACGGTGCCGCTGGAAACGAAGTGCGTCACTTTCTCGCTCCCGATCCCGAGGGGGAGGTTTTGGGTGGACTGCTCGCCCAAATCCTCGGCCGTCCGGTTCCGGGTGATGCGGGAAAATATTGGGCGTTGCTGCACGCCACGGGAACTCCGCGATTCGATGGAATCGAAATTTCCCGTCTGCGTCGATTTTTCGGAGGCAGCTTGCCGTGGATCACAGCCGTCAAGCGAACGACCGGCCATGCGCTCGGGGCCTCGGGAATGATTGAGGCTGTGCTGGCGGTGGAGGGCTTGAGACTTCGAAAAGTGCCTTGCTGGCCATCGAATACGGACCCCGCGCTGGCGCTGGATGCGGCGTGTCCGGCAAATCCTCCCCAACCGGAATCGGCGTTGTTGATTGGGCAGGGGATGGGCGGAACCGTGGTGTTGAATCTTCTAGCGCGGCGATAGGGCACAAAAAAAACGCGGCATTTTCATGCCGCGCTTTTCAGTGATTGTTTTGGAAGAATTATTCTCCGACTTCGAGACCCATTTGGCGGGCGGTGCCGCAGAGAGTGCGGAAAGCGGCTTCTTCGGTGCGGGCGTTCATGTCCTTCATCTTCACTTTGACGATATCCATGACATGCTTCTTGGTGATTTTTCCAACCTTGGTCTTATTTGGCTCCTTGGATCCCGAGGCGAGGCCGGCGGCTTTTTTGAGAAGGATCGCGGCGGGTGGGGACTTTGTGATGAAGGTGAAGCTCTTGTCTTTGTAAACCGTGATGACCACCGGGAGAATGTCGCCGGATTGCTTCTGGGTCGCCGCGTTGAATTCTTTGCAGAATGCCATGATGTTCACACCCTGTTGTCCCAGAGCGGGACCGACGGGTGGGGCCGGGTTTGCGGCGCCGGCGGGAATCTGCAATTTGATCTGTCCTACGATTTCTTTAGCCATATGAAAAATGTCCCGCAGTTTTTTGCGGAAAAGGGGCACAGGGAATCACGCCTGGGCCCGTGTTGACAAGGAGATTTTGGTTTTATTTCAGAGCGAGGCGAGGACTTCGGCAATTTTGTTGAAGTCGGGCAGGTCTTTCGGGGTGGCGGTTTGCTCGCTGTGGCGGACGATGCCGGCCTTGTCGATGACGAATGCCGCACGGGCGGAGGTCGAGCCGAAGCCGAGGAGGTCGGGCAGGAGCACGCCATAGGCTGCTGCGGTTTCCTTGTTCAGGTCGCTGAGGAGCGGGATTTTGATGCCTTCTTTTTTCGCCCAGGCGTCTTGCGCGAAGGGGCTATCCACGCTGATGCCGACGACTTCGGCGTTGAGCGACTCGTATTTCGAGAGGCCGGCGGTGACATCGCAGAGTTCCTGGGTGCAGACGCCGGTGAAGGCGAGCGGGAAAAACAGAATGACGGTATTTTTTTGGCCGAGATTCGCGGAGAGCGAGTAGTCGGCTGGGCCGCTGGAGGTGACGGTCTTGAGGGTGAATTCGGGTGCTTTGGTGCCTGGTGCGATTGCCATGATATTTGGATTGGTTTGAGAGCCGCGCATTTTGTCCGGCACGGGCGGGATGTCAATCGCCGGACTTCGGTGAAATCAATGGCCGTCCGGCTCGGTGGTCTCGAGGAGCTTTTTCGGAAGGGCGTCGCGGAGTGCGTGGAGGGCCTTCCGTTTTTTTGCCGCCTCGATGCGGGAGAAAATCACATCCCACAAGATGAGAGAGAGGGGGTAGGAAACGAGAGTAAGAATGATTGCGGAGGGCAGGATTCCGAGCATGTAGGGCAGGGGGGCGGCGGCGAGGGACGAAAGGAGTTGGCCATCGGCGATGTGGATTGGTTCGCGGCCCATCATCAGGCATCCGAGTCGGTATTGGAAATACACGATGAAGGGAGTCGTGAAGGGATTGCTGATCCAGGTGCCAGTCATGGCGGCGGGGACATTGACGCGGGTGATGTAGGCGATGATCCCGGCGCCGAGCATTTGGAAGGGAAGGGGGGGCATGAGCGCAAAAAACGCGCCGAGGGCCAAGCCGGAGGCGAAGCGTTGGCGGGTCGGCTGCCAGAGTTCGGACTCGAATAATCTGTCCCCAAAAAGCCGGTGGACCATAGTCCCCTTGATGTGCTTGCGGCGGGGGAGATGACGGAGGTATTTGCCGAGTTTGGTTCGGCGCCAGTGGATGGGTTTCATTGCTACCGCGTGGGATGGTCTTGGGACTTGCCAGCGAACATCGCTTCTGTTCTTTTTTCGGCAACATGAAAAAAATCGAAGCAATCATCAAGCCATTCAAAATGGAGGATGTGAAAGAAGCTCTGGCCGAGGTCGGTATTGAGGGAATGACCGTGAGCGAGGTCAAGGGATTTGGCCGTCAAAAAGGACACACGGAAATTTATCGCGGCAGCGAATACACTGTGGATTTTCTTCCCAAGGTGAAGATCGAGGTCGTCGTGAGTGACAGCATGCTCGACAAGGGCATCCAAGCGATCTCCTCAGCCGCCAAGACCGGCAAGATCGGCGACGGAAAAATTTTTATTCTCCCGATCGAAAATGCGATCCGCATCCGCACCGAGGAAACGGGAGAGAGCGCGATCTAAGATCGGCTTCGTCTCTGCCGGGTGAACAATTTTCAGGCCTTCATCCTCGGCCTTGTCGAGGGACTCACCGAGTATTTGCCAGTCAGCTCGACCGGGCATTTGCTCGTCACCCAAAGGCTACTCGGGATCAACTCGAGCAATTCGGCGGACGCCTTTGCGATCTGCATCCAAGTCGGGGCGATCCTGGCCGTGCTCGGGCTCTACCGAATGCGCGTTTGGAAAATGACGCTCGGGATGCTCGGTCGCGATGCCGAGGGGCGCCATCTCGCGCTCAGCATCATCCTCGCCTTCCTGCCCGCTGCGGTGATTGGGTTGATGTTGGAGAAAACCATAAAAAAATATCTCTTCGGCGGGGACGAATGGGGTCTCTGGCCTGTCGTGGCGGCTTGGTTTTTCGGCGGTGTGGCGATTCTGGCGGTGACGATATTTCGCCGCATGCGTGGGGTCACTCCGCGCTTGGGCTTCGAGCTCGAGCAAATCACCTGGCGAATGGCATTTCTTGTTGGACTCATTCAATGCCTCGCCATGTGGCCCGGGGTGAGTCGGAGCCTGCTGACGATTGTTGGGGGCTTGTTGGTCGGCTTGTCCGTGCCAGCCGCCGTGGAGTTCAGTTTTTTACTGGGGGTCGTTACGCTCACGGCGGCCACGGCCTACGATGGTTTAAAATACGGGCAGGAAATGCTCGAGCATTACGGTGCCGTTCCTTTGCTCATCGGCCTCGGCGCGGCATGGCTCTCGGCGGTGATCGCTGTGAAGTGGATGGTCGGCTACCTGAAATCCCACGGCTTGGAGATTTTCGGTTGGTATCGCATCGCCGCCGCGATTGTGGTGGCGGCGTGGTTGCTGTGGCCGACGATGTTCAAGTGAGGGCTTCCTTTTCGCGGGAGCCTATTTAGTTTCGCGCCATGCAGGAAACGATTTTGCCCGATTTGCAGGCGTGTGTCCTTTGTGAGGATGTGCGCCAGGAGGCGAGCGGTCAGCAAACCTTGGTTGGCATCATCGGCATGATTCCCGCGCCGGCCATTCCGCTCGGTTTTTTCAAGCTCTGCCTCTGGACCCGTTGGTGTGGCGGCATCGGAGAATTCACCCAGCACTCGGCCATTCTCAATCCCGAGGACGAGGAACCCATCGCCTCCAGCGAGGTGCCATTCCAACTCCCCGCCCTCGATGCCCACGCCACGAATGTCCATGTCTTCGGGGGGATTCAATTCAACCGCCAGGGGATCTACACGGTCGAGATCAAGATTGATGGTGAACTCCGCCTGCGATTTCCGCTGCCGGTCATTCCCTTGCAGGCCCTGCCGCAGGCTTAAAAAGAAGCGCGGCCCCCTTTCGGATGGCCGCGCTCGTGATTTAGCGGAGTGCGTTACTTATTGCATTTTTTGCACTCGTCGCACTTGCCTTTGCAGCATGTGGCGCAGTCTTTGTCCTTGCAGCATTCGGGGCATGTCGACCCTGCCGCTTGCAACGAACCGACGGCCACGAGGGCAACGGCGATGGCTGTGAGAATGGATTTCATATTGGATTCTTTCTTTGAAATTTCTTTGATGGGTTTCCGTCCGGAAAAACCGGACCCGGCGCGAAGTTAGGCCAGGCCTCGTGGTGGGGGAGTGGGTGGCTTCGTGAAGCGTGCTTTGGCCACTAAAGCGGTGGATGGCCAACAAACGGCCTGAAAATGGGGAGCAAGGAGGTGGACTTTGGAAAAATCGGCGATCAAAGGAATGCTGGCGGGTGCAGTGGGGCAGGTTCGGCAACCGCAAGCGGCCATGGGCAAGGGCTTGCATGGATCGGCGCAGCAGCAATTCGAGAAGTCGTCGTGCTGATGGGGACTGGCGGGTAAGAGGTCAATCATCGGAAAGGCGAGAGACGCCACCGAGAAGAGGACTGCGATTGTTAGCAACTTGACCACGGAGGAAAGCTAAGCGTTTTTTTTCGCAGCGCAAGTGGATGCAAGTTTCAGTTCGACGGACGAGGAGGGATCGTCCAGTTTCTGGACCCTTTTTTTAACCAACCATGCTGACTCTTTCGCAAGTAACCAAATCCTATGCTGGGCGTGTCCTTTTTGAGGATGCCGCCCTGCAGGTAAATGTCCGAGACCGTATCGGCCTCATTGGTCCAAACGGCGCGGGCAAATCCACTCTCTTCGGGCTTCTGCTCGGACACGATGAACCGGATGATGGCGTGGTGGTGACGCAGCGCGGAACGCGAGTGGGCTATCTGCCTCAAGAAACGGCATCTGTGAGCGCGCACACAGTGATGGAACTTGCCGCCGGGCCTGAAGCCGACGGGCGTGCGGAGGCGATGGCGAAGCGGATTCTTTCCGGGTTGGCATTTCGCGAGGGGGACTTTCATCGTCCACTCCGCGAGCTGAGTGGTGGCTGGATCATGCGGGCGCACTTGGCGCGGTTGCTCGTCGAGGAGCCGGATTTGTTGCTGTTGGACGAACCCACGAACCACCTCGATCTGGAAACCCTCGGATGGTTTCAAAACCATCTCGCTGGCTATCCCGGTGCGATTTTGGCGATTTCGCACGATCGGGAATTTCTCAATCTCATCTGCAAAGGGATCGTCGAAATTCGTCACCGCAAACTCGTCCGCTACCACGGAAACTACGATGCGTGCCTGGAGCAGAAAAAAGCCCGCGAAGAGCAGCACCTCGCTGCGTATCGGAACCAGCAGCGCGAGATCGCGCATCTGGAGAGTTTCATCAATCGATTCCGTGCGAAGGCCAGCAAGGCCGCGCAGGCCCAAGATCGCATTAAGCAACTCGCCCGCATGGAGCGGATCGAGGCTCCGGAGTCCGACGAGGCGACCGTTCATTTCCGTTTTCCGCAACCGCCGAGGGGTGGTCAGCGGGCCATTGCGCTGAAAGGTGTGAAGCAGGCCTACGGCGAGCATGTGGTTTACGAAAACCTCGACCTGGAAGTGGAGCGGGGCCAGCGCACGGTGTTGGTCGGCCCGAATGGCGCGGGCAAATCCACCCTTCTGAAAATCCTCGGGGGTCTGGTTGAGTTGTCAGGCGGAGAGCGCGTTCCGGGTCATAATTGTTCCATTGGCTACTTTGCCCAGCACCGGGCGGAGGGGCTGGATGCCAAACGCAGCATTCTCGCCGAGGTGCAATCCATCGCCCGCCCGGTCCCCGAGCAGGCTGCGCGCACCGTCCTTGGGGCGTTTCTTTTCCGGGGAGACGATGTGTTTAAGCCGATTGGTGTTCTCAGTGGTGGAGAAAAAAGCCGTGTCGCGCTGGTGAAACTCCTCCTCGATCCACCGAACTTTCTTTTGCTCGACGAGCCGACCACACACCTCGACATGCCCAGCATTGATGCGTTGATCAACGCGCTCAAACCCTACGAGGGAACGATTTTTTTCGTGAGTCACGATGTGCATTTCATACGAGCCATCGCGACCTCGGTGATCCATGTGCAGGCCGGAACACTCACTCCTTACGCCGGTGGCTATGAGTATTTCCGGGAGAAAACCCAGGCTGTTGGTGGCGAGCGGGCCGCCACAGTTGCGAGTCTTGGAAATTTCCAGCCGGATCGGGTGGTCGAAAAATCCAGCGAGGGTCCGAAGCTTGGCCTCAAGGAAATCAAAGCCCAGCGCCGCGCCGAAGCCGAGGCACGGAAGGCCGAATCCGCCGCGCGCCGCGCCATCGAGAAGCGGGCCATCGATCTCGAACGCGAAATTTACGCTTTGGAGAATCGCCAGCGGGAGTTGACGGCGATCCTTGAGAGTCCAGGAACCTATGAAAATCCGGGGCTGGCGATGGAGACAAACCGAGAGCTCGCCGGATTAGGCGACTCACTGGAGAAAGCGAACGCCGACTGGATGGCCGCTCAGGCGGAACTTCAGGAAAAAGTGACCGCCTGATTCTCGGGGCTACTTCCGCAGTTCGAGGATGTAGTCTGAGGGCTCGTAGTTTTCGATGAGCACCTTGGTCTGCCCGTCGCGGTGCATGCGAGCTTGGGTGACCCAGATTTCCGAAGTTTTGTGCGGCGCGAAGAGGATGTCGTCGTGCGTGGCGTTCAAATGCTCGGCGAATTTGTCGGGAGTGAGTCCGCCGCCGAGATGGTCGCTGCGGCCGGTGGCGACATGGATCGTTCCGAGGATTTTCTCGTCCTGGATGTCGCGGCCCGAGGTGGGGAGGATTTGGGTTCCAAAGCCGAGTTCACCGAGTTCGCCAGTGACGGGGTCGGAGGCGAGCTTGGCGTTGTGGGCAGTGATGGTATCGGCGTCGCCGTTGAGGAGTTCGGCTTTCTGGATGCGGCCGTTGGCGACATGCATGAGGCCGATCGTGCCGTTTTCGTAGCGCATCGGAAATTGACCGCTCGCGCCGGTGGGGACGAAATAAATCTCGCCCGCCGGGAGGTTGGCGACATCGGGTTCATCGCCCCGGCAGAGGCCGTGGCTTTTTTGAGCCTCCTGCCTGCCGAGTTCCAAGCGGAGCGTGTGGGTTTTTCCGGAGTAGAGGAAATCGATCTCCACCCAATCCGCTTTCGTCATGCCGAGCCGCATTTTTTCGGCATCGATGCTGACATCGTCGTAACTGACCGAGAGGCCGGTGCGGAGGATGGTGGGGTTCACTCCATGCAAAGTGGCGCCACGGAATTTGTATTGCTTCGCGAACGCGGTGAGTGGCGCGGTGGCCGAGTAGGTCGAGACGCAAAGGATGATGTCGTGGTCGGGGTAGATGTCCTTTTCCAGGCTCACGGTGGTGCCTTCGGGTGTCACTGCCTCGTCGGGGAGGTCGAGGTTGCTGCCGCCGGTGATTTTGTAGGCAAAAATGCCGCCGCCCTGGAGTCCGAGCTCCTTCATGACGCGGGCATGAAGGAGCTTGTGGAAAAAGTTCACCGCGTTCGCTTGGATCGGGAGTTCGGGGTTTTTGAGAAACTCGAAGTTTTTCATCCGAGCGGGATCGGGCAGGTCGATCAGGATGCAGATGCGCTGGCCCTCGCGGGGGGCAAAGGTGCTCCTCAGAAGGGTGGCGAGATCGAAGGTTGGAAATATCCGGCGCGCGGCTTGCTCTTGAATAGTCGCTGATTTCATGGACCCATCATTACGACCTTGGATGCGATGACGATTCAATTTTCCTTACAATTATGAAATTTCAAACCCTCTCGATTTTTTCGGCGGCCATGCTGACTGGGAGCCTTTTGGCGCGTGCTTCGGACTTCAACGCGCTTGTGCTCGAGCAAATCCGCACGATGCCCGAGGGCGGGGGATACGCCACGACTCGCGAGGCTCACGCGGCCTTGAACTCCTCGGTGCAACCGGGTGCTGGCTCGGTATCCATCCAGCCCGCAAAGGCGAGTCCGAGCTACTGTTCCGGCGCGACCTATCTGGTGTTTTTAAAAACCCTGCAGGCCTCCGAGAAAAAGGGACTCATGCCGCCGCTCCGCAGCGTCTGGGCTTCACTCACGCCCAAGTCCTCGCCCGATGGAGTCGGCATCTGGGGTCGTTGGAATGCGAACGGGCCCGGAGCCTCGCGGCTTTTCCACGAACTCGCCCTCGGGCGGAATTTCACCAGCTACGCGGCGGCGAGGCCGGGGGACTTCATGAAAATCTTTTGGACCGATGCCGTGGGAAAAAACGAGCGCGGGCATCTTGTGGTTTTTCTCGGTGAGGAGGAGAAGGACGGCGTGCCTCATGTGCGGTTCTGGTCCAGCAACAAGCCGCACGGCTACGGCGAAAAGAGCGTGCCGAAATCCAAAATCGCGCGTGCCATTTTCTCCCGGCTCGAAACCCCAGCGAACATCCAAAACATCCCGTCGATCCCAAAAAAAGACGCGTATCTAGCGAGCTTGCTGACACACGAGTCGAGCTTCGCCGAAGCGCTTCAGCAGAGTGGTGTCGCCGCTCCCTGAGGTGCTACAACGGGAGAGTTTGGTAATCGAGGCAGAGGAAAATCGTCAACTCGCCGCCATCGGGGAGTTGGATTTTGCGGAGCGGCGAGACCTGTGCGAATGCGCCTTTGATTGTTTGGGGCAGGTCGGAGCCGAGGAATAAGGCGTTGCGACCGGCAAAGAGGTTGTAGCCCTTCTGCTCGGTGAAGAATTCATCCACCACCAGATCGCTCGCCACGAAATCTGCATACGAAGGCCAGAGGCCGAATTGGCTCGTGAGCGCGGGAGACTCGGGGACAAAGACCGGGGGATACTTGCTCCCAGCGGCTGCTTTGAAAAATACGGCCAGCACCGAGGCTTGGTCGGCATTTTCGGCAATGAGAAAACCGCCGCCGTCGCTCGCAGGAATCTCGCGCGTGGCTTTGTGAACTTCCTTTGCGACGGACAACCAAACTCCTCGCATGCGACCCTCCTCGCGGAGCATGACGGCGCTCTGAAGAATCGCCAGAGCCAGCACCGCAGAGCCAGCCAGAGGCATCCAACGGGAACGCGCCAAGAAGCCGATGAGGGCCGCCAGAACAGGAACCAACGCCAGCCAAGCTGGTGTCGAAAAACTTCGGCCGATGAGGAATTGATAAACGGCCCAGAAGGCGGAGAGGCCCGCTGCGACGAGAAGAAACCGACCCGCGCCGCGCTTGAGGCCACCGAGCACCAGCGCCGCAAGACCGGCCAGCAGGGCGACCCCGCCGGCGAAGGAATACTCGCGGAAGAACTCGACCAAGTTGCGTCCCCAACCGCCTGGCTGAGGCCGCCACCAAGTTTGGAGGGTCCCACCCGCGATGGGAATCCATTCGAGCTTGGCATTCCATGCCAGAGGGCTCCAAAGCACGGCCAGCGGTAGAACAACGAGGGCCGCCAATACCGCCCAGTCGGGTTGCTGTTTGTTTCGAAGGACGGCCAGAATCGTGATGCAAAAACCCAGCGGCACGAGCACGGCTTCGTAACGGAAGAGGCAAGCCAGTGCAAAGCAGGCGGCGGCGGGCAGCCAGTCCTTGCGGCGTCCCTCGACGGCGGAATAGGCCGCTTGGAGGCCACCGAGAACACAGACGAGAGTCGGCATCCAAGGGCCAACAGTCACGCTGTGGGAGTTGAAGATCGGCAGGGCGTTCAAGGCAAGGACGGTCCAACTTGCCACGACATCATTCGAAATGGTTCGGATCCATTGGAACGCAAGCCAACTGGCGAGGAGGGCGAACAATGGCCACGCGAAGCGCAGGATTTCCAGCGAGCCGCCGGTAAAAAATCCGAGGAACCTCACCAAATAGGCCGTGGCGGGCGGGCCATCGAAATACGCGGAGGCCAGGCGATCGCCACACATCCAGTAATAGGCCTCTTGGGGCGAGATTCCTTGGGTCGCCAGCCAGATGATCCGGATCAGCGTGAGGATTCCCAGAAAGGCCAGGATGTTTTTTGTTTTCACGGATTCAATAAATCGTGGTGGGCGCTATCGAACTGCGGGGCGAAAACCGGAGCGAATTTTTTCCAAAGAAACCGAAGGAGGGTCACCACGACGAGAGCGCAGGCAACACCGATGAAAGAACCAGCAAGAACATCCAGCGGCCAGTGGGATCCGACATACATGCGGCTGAACGCTACCAGAGCGGCAGGAAGAAACGCAATCCAGCCCCAGCGGCGGTAGAAGAGAAAGCACACGGTGGCCATGGCGAAGGTGTTCGCCGCATGCGAGGAGGGGAAGGACTTGCCGGTGGTGGCGGGGGTTTCGATGGAGGAGGTTTTTGTTTTGACAGGCAGGAGGACCGCCATCACGCGCGGGGTCGCTTTGGCCAGATCGATCGAGCGCACGCCGGAGAGGACTTCGTTCGGTCGAGGGCGTTGGACGGTGGATTTGAGGGTGCGGCAGACCAAGCCGTCATTGATACCAATGGCGAGGATGGCGGAAAAAACCATCGCCCGCGCACGGAACCCTCCGAAGAGCAGTAGGCACGCTCCGGCGATAACCACCAACGGCCACCAGGCGGGCCAACTCGACAAGGTCGCCATCAAGACATCAACGATGGGATTCTTCGGCGAGTTGTTGAGGGCAATGAAGAGGCTTTGATCCATGAATGGGTGGTTAGTCCCTAGAGATTGGTGGAACGACGGGTGCAGGCAAGCTTCCAACCGCAGGGAGGGGAGAGGAATCGGGTTGCCGCAAGGAACCAGTGTTGTAAAAAACCAGCATGTTTGGACCCTCACCTGCGATTTTGCACACTCGCTCGGGGATGAATTCCCGGCCGATGTCGATTTTCCAATCGGGGGTATTGGTCGTTGTTTGTGCCTTGCTGCTTGGGACTCTGGCGCAGGTTTTCGGGCCTCAGAAGATTCCCTGGGTGGAGGATCATTCGCGGCGGGTGGAGTTGAAGGCGGCCGCGGCAGGGATCGAAATGGTCGATGTGGCTCGTGCCAAGGAAATCGTCGAGAAGGGCGAGTTTTTGGTTTGTGATGCGCGGAAGATCGAGGATTTCGATGCGGGGCATCTGCCCGGTGCGGTGTCGTTTCCTTTCGAGACGCGCGAGGAGGCTTTCAACGAACTCGCGGCGCTATTTTCTCCGGAGCAACCCGTGATGGTTTATTGCTCTGGACTCGACTGCGACGATGCCTTGTTGCTGGCAAAATTTCTGCAAGCGCAGGGAAGCACGAAGGTGGTTCTTTTTGCAGAAGGAATGTCGGGATGGAAGGAGGCGGGGCATCCCCTCGAATAAAATGAATCGCGCACCCGACACTCGCAGCGCTGTGTGGATCGCCATCGAATGGCTGGCCTGCCTCGCGCTTGCCGGGGTGCTGATCGCTGCCGCGTTGCCGAAAATCTCGAATCCCGACAAGTTCGCGCTGGCGGTGTATCAATACCAACTCCTGCCGTCTTTGTTGGTGAATCCCGTGGCCATCTACCTGCCGTGGCTGGAGGTGAGTTGTGCGGCGGCGCTGGTGGTTTTGCCCTCCGCTCGCCGTGGGGCGCTGTTGCTGGTCGCAGGAATGTTGGTGGCGTTCACGCTGGCGATTGCCTGGGTGGTCATTCGAGGTCAGGCAATTCCCTGCGGGTGTTTTGGCGACGATTCCACGCCGGCAGGTTGGTGGTCGCTGGCTAGAAATTGCGGGCTGCTCGTGCTAACGGCGCTCGCCCTCCGCGCGACGCGGTAAGGTCTACTCAGGAGGGGCCTGCTTGTCAGGCCCGGGGTGGCTTTCGCGATCACGCCGGCTCGGCTCTGACAAGCAGAGCCCTCCTCTTCATGTCGGGCGCAAGGGCATCCGACGGCGGAGAGGGGTGGTTTTTATCACCAGAATGCCAAATAGAGGACGGCTGTAAGGATGATCACGCCCACGCCGGCGACGGCAGCGAAGCGGGAGGGTTCGAGGCTGATGGCGTCGTTGACTGGAAGTTTCACGGGTTCGCGAAGCGGGGTGACGATCGTTGCGATGCCGGAGGCGAGGAGCACGAGCAGGAAGCAAATCGCCATTCGGTCGAGGAAGGAAATTGTTGGAGCGAACCAGAGTCCGGCGGAGACGATGGCGTCACTACCTCCCCATTTGAGGACGCCATAGGCGACGACATTGAGAAGGATGCCCATGGTGCCGACATAGCGCGGGGCGCGCGGGACGAAGAATCCGATCAGGAAAATGGCCAGAATGCCCGGGGAGACGAAGCCTTGGAATTCCTGGATGATCTTGAAGATGCCGCCGAGTTTCGGGTTGTCGAAATGCGGTGCCACGAGGATCGCCACCAGAACGAAAAGGACGACAAAAACGCGGCCGGCTTTCACGAGTTTCGCTTCGTCGGTAATCTTGGTGGCTTTCGCGTAGAGGTCCATCGTGGCGATGGTCGAGGCGGAGTTCAGCATCGAAGCGAGAGAGCTGACGACGGCGCCGAAGAGGGCTGCGAGGATGAACCACGAGAGATACCAGTGGTCGCGCAGAAGGTTGCGCACGAGCACGGGGAAGGCCGAGTCGTAATCGTAGCCGACGAGGTGCGGGCCTTCGGTAATTGATTTGTTGGCTGCGATGGCCTTGGCGGAGAGCTCGTTGATTTTTGCAGCCATGGCCACTGCGTCGGTCGAAGGCTCGGCGGTTGCGCCGGCGAGTTTGGCGTTGTGCTGGAGGGCCTTGAGTGCGAGCTCGGGCTGTTTGGTTGCGACAGCGTCATCGACGACGATTGTCGTGTTTGGCGCGGCTTTTTCAAAAGCGGAGAGGTTTTTCTGAGCGGCGGACTCGTGGAGATCGTTGGAGAAAAGGTTGAACGCCAGAATGCCGGGAATCACCACCACGAAGGGGATGATGAGTTTGAGAAACGCTGCAAAAACGATGCCGAGCTGGCCTTCCGCGAGGGACTTCGAGCCGAGCGTGCGCTGGACGATGTATTGGTTGAGCCCCCAGTAGAAGAAGTTCGGAATCCAGAGGCCAAGGAGTAGGGCCGACCAGGGGATATCGGTGTCCTCGAGCGGGCGGACCATGTGGAGTTTGCCTCCCGAGCCGTTCGGGCCGTTTTGGACGACGGCTTCGCCGTTGCGGCCGTCATTCAGCAGGATGAGTCGGTCCAACGCGTTGGCGTTTTTCAAGTCCTCGACGGTCGCTTGGGAGTTGGCGACTTTGGTGGCGATGAGGGTTTCAGCGGGAGTTTCGCGGAGGGTGTCCATGGCGAGCCACATGACGACAGCGCCGCCCACGATGAGGCCGGCACCCCAGATGAGGTCGGTCCAAGCGCAGGCCTTGAGACCGCCCGCGAAAACATAGGCCGCCGAGAGAATGCCGATGAGCCAGCAACCGGCCACGAGATCACCGAGGAGGGGTGTGCCTGCGTAGTAACCGGAAATGAATTTCGCACCGCTGAAGATCACCGAGGCGGTCGGCACGACCACGAGGATAAAAATCGAGAGAAGCGCCATGGCGAGACGCGCGGAGAGGCCGAAGCGGTATTCGAGGAATTCCGGAACCGTGTAGATGCCGGTGCGGAGGAAGCGGGGCAGAAAGAAAAACGCCACCAGCACGAGCGTGACGGCGGCCATCCATTCGTAGGACGCCACGGCCATTCCCAGCCAGTTCGCGGCCGAGCCGGACATGCCGACGAATTGCTCCGTCGAGATATTCGCGGCGATCAGCGAAAAGCCGACGAGCCACCAAGTGAGACCGCGACCGGCGAGGAAGTAGCCGCTGGTGCCGGCACTCTCGCCACTTTCATCGCGGGCTTTCCAGATGCCAAACGCAATCACGCCGATTACGGCGACGGAGAATAGGGTGAGTTCGAGGAGTAGATTCATAATTAGAAGATGAGTTTTTGGAGAACGGCACAAGGCCATTCCTCCAAGGCGAATGAATTTGTTTCAATTCGCCCGCCGGGAGTCCAGACCATCTTTTCAAACCGCATCCTCCGGTGGAATCAACCACCGAGGCCAGCCTCAGGGCAGCGGGAAACGCGATGTGAAGGCGAGGACTTCCTTGCGCAAGGCGGCGAGGGCGGCTTCGTCGTGGCGTTTTTTCAAGGCGCTGTCGATGAAGTCGGCGACCTGCATCATGTCGTCCTCGCGCAGGCCGCGCGAGGTCATGGCCGGGGTTCCGATGCGGATGCCGCCGGTTTTCATGATCGATTCGGTGTCGAACGGGATTGCATTTTTGTTCACCGTGATCGCGGCCTTGTCCAAAACCTCGGAGGCCTCGGCGCCGGTGATGCCAGCGGGGCGGAGGTCAACGAGCATGACATGGTTATCTGTGCCGCCGGAGACGATGCGGTGACCGACCTTGGAGAGGCGGGCGGCGAGGGCCTTGGCGTTGCTCACGACTTGGTAGGCATAGTCTTTGAAATCCGGTTGCAGCGCCTCGCGGAAGCACACGGCCTTCGCGGCGATGACATGCATGAGCGGGCCGCCTTGGACTCCGGGGAAAGTCTGGGCGTCGATTTTCTTGGCGAATTGCTCTTTGCACATGACGAGGCCGGCGCGAGGGCCGCGCAGGCTTTTGTGCGTGGTCGTCGTGACGAAATCCGCGTGCGGGAAAGGGGAGGGGTGCACGCCGCCGGCGACGAGACCCGAAATGTGGGCCATGTCCACGAAAAGGTAGGCGCCGACGGAATCGGCGATCTCGCGCATGCGCTGAAAGTCGATGACGCGCGGGTAGGCGGAGGCACCGGCGGTGATCATTTTCGGGCGAACCTCGAGGGCTTGGCGCGCGAGGGCGTCATAGTCGATCGTCTCGGTCTCGCGGCTCACGCCGTAGTGGGAAACCTCGTAAAGTTTGCCGGAGAAATTCGCCTTGTGGCCGTGGGTGAGGTGCCCGCCGTGAGCGAGGTCCATCGTGAGGATTTTGTCGCCAGGGGTCAGGACGCTGAAATAAACGGCCATGTTCGCCTGGCTGCCGCTGTGGGGTTGGACATTCGCGTGCTCGGCGCCGAAGAGCTTCTTCGCGCGCTCGATGGCCAGCGTTTCCACGATGTCCACATACTCGCAACCGCCATACCAGCGTTTGCCGGGATAGCCTTCGGCGTATTTGTTGGTGAGGCAGGAGCCTTGGGCCTCCATGACGGCGCGGCTGGTGAAATTCTCGCTCGCGATCAGCTCAATGTGCTCAAACTGGCGGCGGTGTTCCTTCTCAATCGCGGCGGCGATCTCGGGGTCGGTTTCGGCGAGGGCGGAGGCTTCGGGACGGGCGTCGAGTGTGGATGGCATGGGATTTTGGTTGATGATTCTCATTACGGATGGGAGCGCCTTTTCGATGCTGCGTTTGCATTCGGCATAGACCGCGCGGCCTTGTCCGATCGGATCCGGCACATCGGGGCAGCCTTTTTCATCGAAACGCAACAGGCGGACCTTGTGGATAAATTCGGGGAAAAACAAATCAAGGAGCCTGCGGTGGTCTTCCGTCATTACGAAAATGTGCGAGGCCCTTTCGAGAAGTTCCTCGGTCACCGGCTGGCTGCGGAATTTCGTGAGCTCGACGCCCTCGGCGGCGAGGACATCGACGGCATCGCGGCTGGCGGGTTGGCCTTGGCCGGCGCTGAGTCCGGCCGACTCGGTGGTGATGTCGCGCGAGTCGGCGGCGAGCTTGCGGAAGAGCGCCTCCGCCATGGGGCTCCGGCACACATTGCCGGTGCAAACAAAGAGAACATGGCGGTTTTTCTGACTCATGCGATGCGCGGCACTTTAGTTCGACGGGGATTCAAGTCAAACGCTGGGAGAGTCGCCGGGCTTTGGATTTGACTCGCGGTCAAGAGGGGTTTTAGTGACCCGCTTTGAAGATGAATTTCCATTCTATTATGTTCACGATTGCCGCCGCCGCGACCTTGGCTATGCCCGTCTCCGCCCAAGAAGAATCCTTGCCCCCGCTTGTCGATGGCATCGCTCCGAAAAATTACGACGAACTCTGGGCTGGCTACGATCCGCGCAAGGAACCGCTCGATGTCGAGGTGCTGCACGAGTGGGAAAAAGACGGCGTCGTGATGCGCGTCGTGCGTTTTCGTGTTGGAATTTTCAAAGGCAAAAAAGCCATGTTCGCGGGGATTTATGGTTTTCCGAAAGACGCCAAAAACCTCCCCAGCCTCGTGCAAATCCACGGTGGCGGGCAGAGCGCCAGCGAGAACGCTGTCTTCACCAATGCCAAACGCGGCTACGCCACCCTCTCGCTCGCTTGGGCGGGGCGCATCGCCGCCGGGCCCTACAGCGTGAATCACGATGGCGTGAAACTTTTCCACGAGGGCAAGACAGGCAATCCGAACTACCGCGTTACCACAGACTGGGGCGCGATCGATGCCTATCACAATCCCTGCCGGAACAAGGAAACCAAGTTCGCCTCCACCAAGCCGACGCCTTGGTCGCTCGACGCCGTGGACTCGCCGCGCAACAGCCCGTGGTTTTTCTGGGCGCTCGGGGCCCGGCGCGCGTTGACCTTTCTCGAGCAACAACCCGAGGTCGATCCCGCCCGACTCGGCGTTTACGGGCACTCGATGGGCGGCCAGCAAACCGTGGCCCTCGCCGGCACCGACTCGCGAGTGAAAGCCGCCGTGCCATCCTGCGGCGGGATCAGCTACTGGTTTATCGATAGTGCCGTCAATCAAGCCTCGGTCTCCGACGCGGCGAATCTCTCGCACATCACTTGCCCGGTCCTTTTTTTGATGCCCTCGAATGATTTCAACGGCCGCATCGAAGACCTCTCGCCCGCCATCGACCTCGTAAAAAATCCCGCCTGGCGCATCGCCAGCGCGCCGCACCATAACCACCAGGACTCGCCGGAATTCGAGGTCGCCACGCAGCTTTTCTTCGACGAGCACTTGAAGGGCAGCTTCAAAATTCCAGCCACTCCCGCGATGGCGGTTCAATGGAAAACCTCGGATGGCATCCCAATCGCCACCGCCCGGCCTGATCCCGCCCGCGAGCCGCTGCGGGTAGATTTTTACTACACCCAGCAGGCCATTCCCCAATCCGATCTCCGCTCAAAAAGCCTGCCGCGCCCCGCGCATTTCTGGCGTCACGCCGCTGCAAAAAAATCCGGGCAAGTCTGGGTCGCAAAACTCCCGCTCGCCGATGCCGACAGGCCGGTTTGGGCTTTCGTAAATGTCACTTACCCGCTCGAGGCACCGGTCTCGGGAGCCGGATATTACTACGGCGACTACACCGCCGACCGCTTCACGATCTCGTCGCGCTTGATCGCTTTGGAATCCGAGGAATTGAAAGCCGCCGGAGTGAAACCCTCGTTCCCGCCGACCACGCTGATCGAGAGTTTCAAAGGCGAACTCAACAGTGATTGGTTCACCTACAAACCAAACCACTGGGGCCGCTCGACGCACCGGATTCACGAACCCCAGTGGCGCGCTCCCGCTGGGGCCAAGCTCGGCCTCGAGGTTTTGGCCGCAGACCCGCTCAATCTCGAAATCTCCCTTGGCGACCACACCGCAGCGAAAGCCATTCCCGCCGGCGCCGACTGGCAGGAGGTCGTCTTCGCGCCCGCTCACTTCAAAAACAAAAGAGGCGAAGCGCTCGCAGATTTCACCGCCGCCCAAATCCTCACCATTGGCGAATCGCTCGGAAAACTCAGCCCCTCCGCGCCGAAATTCCGCAACCTCCGCTGGATCGTTCCTTGAGCGCCTCGACACAGGCTGGTTGGCGGTTTGATAATTCCTACGCGCGTTTGCCAGAGGTTCTGTTTGCGCGTCAAAATCCCGTCTCAGTGGCCAAGCCGACGCTGGTTATTTGCAACCAAAAGCTCGCCACGTCGATGGGTTTGGACTCCGGGGCAATCGACGCCGAGGTTTTCGCGGGAAATGTGATTCCGCCAGGCGCGGAGCCGATTGCACAGGCCTACGCGGGGCACCAATACGGGCATTTCACTATGCTCGGGGATGGACGCGCCATCTTGCTCGGAGAGCATTTGACGCCCGCTGGCGTCCGGCTTGATGTGCAGTTGAAAGGTTCGGGGCGCACTCCCTTTTCGCGTCGGGGCGACGGCCGCGCCGCGCTTGGCCCGATGCTACGCGAATACATCATCAGCGAGGCCATGCACGCGATGGGGATTCCCACCACGCGCAGTCTCGCAGTGGTGACGACTGGCGAAACGGTTTATCGCGACACGGGCTTGCCCGGCGCGGTGCTGACGCGGATCGCCGCCAGCCACATTCGCGTCGGGACTTTCGAGTATTTGGCGGCGACGAAAAATGTGGAGGCCTTGCGCTCTCTCGCAGACCACACCCGACAACGCCACTATCCTGAACTCACGGGCGACGCCGAGCCGCACCGGGCCTTGCTCGAGGCGGTGATCGACCGCCAAGCCGCCCTCATCGCGCGCTGGATGCTCGTGGGTTTCATTCATGGAGTGATGAACACCGACAACATGGCGCTCTCGGGCGAGACGATCGACTACGGCCCGTGTGCGTTCATGGACGCCTACGATCCCGAGACGGTCTTCAGCTCGATCGACCGCCAAGGCCGCTATGCCTACGGAAACCAGGCCCGCATCGCGCATTGGAATCTCGCGCGGTTGGCCGAGACTTTCGTTCCGTTGCTCGATGACGACGAAACGCGCGGCGTCGAGATCGCCAAGGAAATCCTCGGGATTTTCCCCGATCGCTTCGAGTCGCATTGGCTGGGCGGGATGAGGGAGAAATTGGGTTTATTCAACGCGGAGAGTGAGGATTTGGGCTTGGTTGGCGAATTGCTCGAAATCATGGCGCGAGAGAAATGGGATTTCACAAACACCTTCCGAAATCTGAACCCCGCCGCCGAAGCTCCGGAGTTGGGCGCTTGGCAGGCAAAATGGCAGGCGAGACTTTCGCGCCAACCTCAAACGATCGAGGACGCCCTCGCGTTGATGCGCAAGTCGAACCCCGCCGTTATTCCGAGAAACCACAAAGTCGAGGAAGCCCTCGCGGCAGCCGTCGCTAGCGGTGATCTCGGCCCGATGCATCGCTTGCTCGAGGCACTGGCCAACCCCTTCGAAGACGCTCCCGAAAAGCAACACTACCGCGACCCTGCTCCTGCTGGCAGCGAGCCGTATCAAACCTTTTGCGGGACTTGACCCGATGCAGAAATAGAGGCTCGCTCAAAGAAAAGGGTTCGCCACGCGCACATCGTTGTAGATTTGGCCGTGGTTCAAATCCTCGGTGTAGAGCGTGTCGCACCTGAGTTCAGCCGCAGCAACGACGATAGCGGCGTCCCAGTAGGAAATTCCATGGGTCTTCTGGATCTCGAGAGTTTTCATGACCGAGGCAGCGTCCGGAATTTGGCAATCAAAAGTCAGTAACCATCGGGCGGATTGCACGAGCGCCGAGGAATTCAATCCAATGCGACTTTTGCGAAGGCAGGTGTGGAGGAACTCCTGAACCACCTGAATGGAAAGATGGATTTCGCAATCTTCGATAAGCTTCAGAGCCAAGCGCCGCTTTGCGGCATCCTCGGGCGCTTCCGAAACGGCATAGATGAAAATATTCGTGTCGAAAAATGTGCTCACTCCCACCGGCCTTTCTGGCGATCGTATACTTCTTCTCGGTGGAATTTTCCAACGGGCTCGGTGATTTTAATGCCAGATAGCGCTTTGAGGAGGTTGGCCGTGCGAGATTTCCGTTCCGTCTCGGGATCGGGGATTTCGTGGCTCATGGCGTATTCCAATCCTTGAACGACTAAATCCTTAAGGGTGGTTTTCCGTTGAGCGGCCGCGACCTTTGCCCGATGCAGCAGGGTTTCCGGCAAGTCAATTGTGGTTTTCATATAGCAATATGTGTTGCTATACGGTAATATTGTCAACCCTTCGCCAACTCCTCGAGCACGGCTTTGTTGAGACGGATGCCGAGGAGGAAGTTTTCGATGGGGAAGTTTTCGTCGGGGGCGTGGGCTTTGGCGTCGGGGGAGGCAAGGGCGAGCAGCAGGGCGGGTCGACCGAGGATTCGCTGGAAATCGGTGAGGATCGGGATCGAGCCGCCTTCGCGCATGAGGGCGGGTTTTTTGCCGAAGACTTTTTCGAGCGCGCGGCGCGCGGCGAGGCCTTCGGGGCTGTTCGGGTCGAGCATGAAAGGCTCGCCGCCGTGGCCGTCGATCAACTCCAGACGCACTCCGCGCGGGCGGTGTTTTTCGAAATGGCGGCGGGCGCGCGCGAGGATTTCGTCAGGTTTTTGATCCGGCACGAGGCGGAAGGAGATTTTGAAGAAGGCGTGGGAGGGAAGGACAGTTTTGCTGCCTTCGCCTTGGTATCCGCCGCCGAGGCCGTTGATCTCGGCGGTAGGGCGCGCGCCGATGCGTTCCATGCCAGAATAGCCGGACTCCCCGGCGAGCTCGTCGACTCCAGCCTCGCGGGCGATGTCGGCGTCGGTGAGCGGGGACTCGGCGGCGGCTTGGCGTTCCCAATCCGCGAGGGGTTTCACCTGGTCATAAAATCCCTCGATCGCCACACGGCCTTCGTTGTCATGCAGGCTGGCGATGAGGCGGGCGGCGGCGGTGGCGGGGTTCGCAACGGCCCCGCCGTAGATGCCGGAGTGCAAATCCTGAGCCGGGCCGTGCACGCGAACCTCCATCGTGGCGATGCCGCGCAGGCCGTAGCTCAGGGTGGGGTAGCCATCGACAGCCATGCCGGTGTCAGAAATCGCGATGGCGTCGCAGGCGAGTTCGGCGCGGTGTTTTTCCAGAAACCCCGCGAGATGTTTGCTGCCGATCTCCTCCTCGCCCTCGATGAGGAAAATCACATTCACTGGCAGTGATCCTTCGGCAAGCGCCTCGCCGACGCCGAGGGTGTGCGCGAGGATTTGGCCTTTGTTGTCCGAGGAGCCGCGCCCGAAAATCCTCCCCTCGCGGATCGTGGGTTCGAAGGGCGGAGAGGTCCAGAGCTCGAGCGGTTCGGGGGGTTGGACATCGTAGTGGCCGTAAATGAGGACGGTTTTTTTGGCGGGATCGTGCGGGGTTTTGGCGAGAACCACGGCGTTGCCGGCGGTTTCTTCGCGGCGGGCGTCGAGGCCGAGGGAGCGCAATTTTTCCACTAACCAATCCGCGCAGCGCCCCATGTCCGCAGCATGCGCGGCTTGCGCCGAAACGCTTGGGATGGCCACAAATTCCAGCAATTCCTGAACTCTCGGGTCTGTATTCATAATCTATATATTGTGGTCAGTGAAACTTGGCTCCACCGGATATTGTATTTTTGTCCTTGCCCGATTCGGCGTCATTTCTAACCTTTCCGAAACTTAACCAAGCCCGCCATGTATCTGCAATCCCTCGAAATCATCGGATTCAAATCCTTCGCCGCAAAAACCGTCCTGAATTTCCACCGCGGCGTCACCGCGATCGTCGGACCGAACGGTTGCGGCAAATCAAATGTCCTCGATGCGATGCGTTGGGTGCTCGGCGAGCAATCGGCGAAGGCGCTCCGCGGCGGCGAGATGGCGGATGTCATTTTCAGCGGCACCGACAGCCGCCCTGCGCTGGGCATGGCGGAGGTCTCAATGACTTTTTCGGAATGCGAAAAAGAACTCGGCACCGATTGGAATGAGGTCCGCATCACGCGCCGCGTCTACCGCGACGGCAAGAGCGAGTATTTTCTTAATAAAACTTCCTGCCGCCTGCGCGATATTCACCAACTCTTCATGGATACCGGCGTGGGCCGCAGCGCCTACTCGATCATGGAGCAGGGGAAGATCGACCAAATCCTCAGCAACCGCCCGGAGGACCGCCGTGCGATTTTCGAGGAGGCCGCCGGCATCACGAAATTCAAAGCCCAGAAAAAAGAGGCGCTCCGCAAACTCGAATACACCGAGTCGAATCTCGTGCGCGTTCAGGACATCATCAAAGAGGTGAAGCGCCAGATCGGTTCGTTGCAGCGCCAGGCGGCGAAAGCCCGCCGATACCAATCGATCCTCAACGACCTCCGGGTTTTCGATACCCACCTTTCTCATAAAAACTACCGCGCTCTCTCGACCGAACTCGAGTCACTCCGCACCCAACTCAACCAGGGCGAAGAGGCCCGCCAGATTCACGAGGTCGAGATCGCGCAGCAGGAGGTCGAACTCGATACCTTCCGCCAGCGCCTCCAGGAAATCGAAGCCGAGGCCGGCACGGTCCGCGACGGCATGCAAACGCTCCGCAACCGGGTTTTCTCGGCCGAGAATCGGATTTCAACCAACCACGAGCGCACCGCCGAGTCTTCGGCGCTGATCGAGCGGCACCGCTTGGATATTTTTCAAGCCGAGGAAAAAATCCGCACCCAGCAGGAGCAGATCGAGCAGACCGATACGCTGCTCCAGCAAATGATCGAGAGCCTCCGCACCCATCAGACGACGCTCGACGAGCATACCGCCCGCCTCAACGAAGTTCGCGAGGATCGCCTCGCCGCCGAGCGCGAACTCTCCTCGCAAAGTTCCGAACTTTCGAATGCCGAGGCGCGTCTCAACTCGCTTCGCGGCGAAATTTCCTCCGCCACCGGTCGTCGTGAATCCGGTGAAACGCGACTCCACCTTTTGCAGAATGAGATCGAATCGGCCTCCCGTGCCGCTGCTGAAGTTTCCTTGCACCTCGCGGATCTTAAGCGCCGCTCCGACGCGGCCCATCTCGCGCTGGAACATTCCCAAGCCGAAACCTCCGCCGCCATGGCCGACCATGAGACCGCCCAGCACCAGCGTCAGGATACCGAGGCGATCCTCAATGCCGCCGGAAAAGACGCCGCTGGTATCGAGTCGCGTCTCGAGGTTTTGCGTCAACTTCAAGAGCAAGGCGAGGGGCTCGACGAAGGCACTCAGGCGTTGCTCAAAGGCCTCGACAATCCCGATCTCTACCACGCCGCCATCAAGGGCACGCTCGTCCAACACATCCAAGTCGAGGAGCGTCTGATCCCGGCCATCGAAGCCGCGCTCGGCTCGGCCCTCCAAGCGGTCATCTTCAAAGACATCACCGTCGCTGAGGCCGCTCTCTCCAAACTCGCCGGCCAAAAACTCGGCCGCGCCACCGTCATTCCCGCCGAGTGGATTTCCTCCGATTCCGTAGGACAGGCGTCCCGCCTGTCACCCGACCCCATCGATGGCGACCGGGACGGTCGCCCTACATCCCTTCCCTTTGGCGTCTTTGGCCGTGCCAGCGATTGCGTGAAAGGCGACGGCGAGGGAGCGATTCTGGCGCGTCAACTTCTCCGCGATGTCCTGATTGTCGAAAACCTCGAAGCCGCCTTCCGCCTGCGCTCTGAACATCCCCACTTCGCCTTCGCGGCGTTGGAGGGAGGTTTCATCTCCCGCTCTGGCATCATTCACGGCGGAGCCACCGGGGAGAATGCTGGCCAATCCACGCTCCAGCGAAAAATCCGCATCGCCGAACTCGAAGCTTCGCTCTCCGAGGCGACCTCGAAAATTGAATCCCTCGCCGCAGCCCGTGCCGCCGCCGCTGCCGCGATGGATCAGGCAACTGAACGCCTCAAGCACGCCCGCGAATCCATGCAGGTCGCTCAAATCGAAACCGCCTCGGTGGACAACGAACGCCGCCACGCCGAGCGCCAACTCGCAGATGCAGAGGCCAAGCGAGCATCGTTCCAGCGTGAGGCCGCCAGCATCGAGGAGGGACTTCGCGGAAGCCTCGCCCAACTCTCTGAACTCGAATCTCGCATTGCCGAAACCACCTGCTCGCTCGACTCGCTCCGCTCCGCCCGCTCGGAATGCGAGGCCCGCATCCAGGTTGTCCGCGAGCGCGAAAGCTCCGCCAGCGACGCCCTCAATGAAATCCGTGTCCGGGTCGCCACCGAGCGCCAGCAACAGGAGGGTCTCCACCGCCAGCGCGGTCCCATGTCTGCCCGCATCGTGGAACTCAACGAACTCCTCGACGCCCGCCGCGTGGATATTTCCAACTACGAATCCCGCCTCGAATCGCTCGCTGCCGAGAATGCCTCCCTCGAAATCTCCATTGGCGAATGGCGCGCGGAACTCGAATCCGAAGAATCCCGCCTGAGCGCCGTCCTCGCCCAGCGCTCCGAGGTGAACGAAAGTGCCTCCGCGCTCGAATCCGCCCTCCGCGCCGCCCGCCAACAACTCGCCAGCCTGCAAGACCAACGCAGCCGCATCGAGGTCAAAGCCGCCCAATCCGAGATGCGAATGGAAAACATCCGCAGCCATGTTTCCCAGCGCTACCAGACCGACCTCGAAGCTTTCGAGCCTGACACCTACGGCCTCCTCGTCGCCTTCCGCGATCGTGCCAAACGCAAGCCCGAATCCTCCGAAGGCGAGACCCTTTCCGCCGAGGCGCCCGCCGCCGAAGAGAAGCTACCCGACGAGCCAATCGCCATGCCCAGCGAGGGCGAGGGGATTCCCTGGGACCAAATGGAGGAACTCGTCGCTGAACTCACCGAGCGCCTCGATTCCATGGGCCCCGTCAATGTCGATGCCATCCAGGAATTCGAAGAACTCGAGGAGCGCTACATTTTCCTCGAAAAACAAAACGCCGACCTCGTGTCCTCGAAGGCCGAGTTGCTCGAAGTCATCTCGAAGATCAACCACACCACGAAAACCCTCTTCGCCGAGACCTTCGAAAAAATCCGCGAGAACTTCCAAGTCATGTTCACCGAGCTTTTCGGCGGCGGCCGCGCGAACCTCATGCTCATGGACGACTCCGACCCGCTCGAAAGCGGCATCGAGATCATCGCCAAGCCACCTGGCAAGCAGCTCCAGAGCATCAGCCTCCTCTCTGGCGGCGAGCGCACCATGACGGCCGTTTCGCTCCTTTTTGCCATCTACATGGTCAAGCCCAGCCCATTCTGCGTGCTCGACGAAATGGACGCCCCGCTCGACGAATCGAATATCACCCGCTTCATCAAAATCCTCGACCGCTTCGTGGACCAAAGCCAGTTCGTCACGATCACCCACAACAAGCGCACGATCTCTCGCGCCGATATGCTCTACGGCGTCACGATGGAAGAACACGGCATTAGCAAACTCGTGAGCGTGCGTTTCAGCAACTCCACCGACGACCGCGCCAAATCCTCGGAGAGCGTCGCCAAAGCTTTCGGCAAATCCGAAAACCTCGCCAGCGAAGAACCCGCCGCTGAGTCCGGCGATAAAGCGGAAACTCCCCTCATTTAATCCCAATACTCCCAGCCGCGACGCGCCCCAAGCACGACGGAGATGAGAAAAACCATCTTGACGCATGCCAAGCCCATCACTAATTTCTGCCCCACTCTGCGGGTGTAACTCAGTTGGTAGAGTGCAACCTTGCCAAGGTTGATGTCGAGGGTTCGAGTCCCTTCACCCGCTCCCCCCTTACTTGAAAGCTGTTTCAGCGCTATATTTTAAGTCTCTATATCCCAACAAGTCTTGATGGCGTTGATCGATGAAATTCGATTCTCAAAGCCCTTTGCTTTTTGGGGACTTGGCTCAAGGTTTGGGGTTAAATGAATGGCCTTCGTTTCGGCCCAGGGGGTCGATTTCCAAGCGTGAAAAACCAAAAATGATTCAATGCAATGCTTGATCGAATTTTCTTAAAGAAGCGTGAGGCTCTGGCGTCGCAAGTCGCCGAAAATTTGCTGACGAGCGGGGGCCGGGATCTTAGTCGGGTGGAGGTGTGGATTCCGACTGCGGGGGCGGGGAGGAGAATTCGGGGCGCGCTGGCGGAGTCGGGAGTGCTCTCGCCGCGATTCACACAGCCGATGCGTGCTCTTTTGCCAAATGAGTGTCGGATGGCCGAGAGATTCGAGCGCGAAGGTGCTTGGGCGCTGGCTTTGGGAAAATTGGATCATCAATTTCTGGAGCCGCTTTTTTCCGATGCCAAATGGGATTCCGAGGGTTCGCGCCTGAAGAGTGGCGGGGTCCTTTGCGACCTTTGTGATTTGTTGGCGGAGGCGGGTTGGAGTCCATCGCACCCTCGAATGAGCGAGGTTTGCGGCGAGGACTCGGCGCGGTGGGATGTGCTGGGACGGATTTATCCCTGCTACCTGGCCGCATTGGAGGATTTCGGTTTGACCGATCCGAATGAGGCCCGCTTCGCGGAAATGGCCAGCCCTTCGCGGGTCGGTGAGATGGATCGTTTGGTCATCGCCTGCATTCCCGATCTGCCCCTGGCTGCCCAGCGATATGCTGAGGCATTGGAATCGCGTGGCGTTCATGTCGAGGTGCTCGTGTGGCTTCCGGAGGGTTTGGGTGGTGGCTTCGACCCCTGGGGGCGGCCGGATCCTTTGGAGTGGGAGGACTGCCGGTTGGAGGTTGAGTTGCGCCAGATCTCTGCGGCGCGGTCTCCTGAGGATGAAGCCCGACTCGCCATCAACTTTGCGGTTTCATGCCCTGTTCCCGGCGACTACGCGGTGGTTCTCGCAGATCCGAAGCTCGGCATGACATTTCGGAGTGAGATCGAATGTCGTGGCGGCGCGGCGTTTCTGCCAGATGGCATTCGACTGGGATTGAGCGAGCCTGGAGTGCTTGCGCTGGAATGGGCTCGGTTCCGCTCCTCGGGCGAGTTGCGAGTGTTGCGCCGACTGATCGAGTTGCCGCATTTCAGTCGCGTCTTGCGTGGCGATTCAGAACTCAAAAACGATGATTGTCTCGCGGTGTGCGACTTTCTGATCGGCGAGGCTGTTCTTTCTGAGATGCCGCAAGCCAAGGCTTTCGTGGGAGTGGAGTTCGATCCTAAAAAAGACAAATCCAAGCGCCGCGCGCAGGCGGTGATTTTTATTGAGTTAGTGAAATCCCTTCTTCCCCTGACGGTGCCCGAATTGCTTGCCAAGGCCTGGCGCTCCGGTGGCGAGAGTCTCGAGGCGGCACGGTCGGTGGCCGAACTCTACGAGACCATTCAGACATCTCCGCTCTATCGCGACGAAGGGGAGGGGGTGGATCAGGCTTTCGCCCGCGCTCTGAAGGCCGAAATGGTTTTCAACTCGTCGAATCCCGGAGAGGTGGAACTGTCAGGGTGGTTGGAGGCCCCGTGGATCGAGGCTCGGAGACTGGCTTTGGGAGGTTGTGCCGAAGGCTTCCTGCCGTCCTCGGTGAATGGACACCCATTTCTTCCCGACTCAAAAAGAGGCGCCTTGGGGCTCGCGGACAATGCGGCGAGGTTCGCCCGCGACGCTTATCTTTTCCAGTGCCTGTTGCTCACACGGCCGCCAGAGGAATTTTATATTTCATTCAGTCGATTCGACGGCGAGGGAAGCCCGGCCATGCCTTCCCGTCTCCTCTTGCGTTGCGGCGAAGACCTGCTGCCTGAGCGGGTGATCGAGCTTTTCGGTGAACTGCCGAGAGGAGCCCGGCGTCCACGACGCTCGAACGATTGGCGATGGACCCTGCCTGCCGCGATGCGCCGAACTGTTGTCAAAATGAGTCCGACGGACTTCGGGCAATATCTCGCCTGTCCCTTCCGATTTTATCTGAGCAGGGTTCTTTGGCTCGATGCCTTCCATTCGGATGCGCGCGAGATGGATGCCAAGCTCTTCGGGACTCTTGTGCACGAAGCTCTTGAAAAATACGGCACAGAAACGCCGTTAGAGGCCGATCCTGCCAAGATCGAGCGCTTGGTATTGGGGCATTTGGAGTCATCCGTGAACCGGCTATTCGGTTCGTCGCCATCGCCTGCCGTGCGCGTCCAAATAGCAGCCGCCCAAATTCGATTGAGGAGTTTTGCGCGAGTTCAGGCCGAGCAGTTCGCAGCCGGTTGGCGGATTGTTTCAGCCGAACGCAAGCTCGAGGCAGATGCGGAAAATCCATTTCAGGTCGGCCCGCTGAACCTCTCGGGGAAAATCGACCGCATCGAAAAAAATGAGCGAACCGGGGAATGGCGTGTCCTGGACTACAAAACCCACCCGAAGGCGACGCCGCCTGCGAAAAAGCATTTTGGCCCCCGACTTTCCAGCGAGTGGTTGCCGTCGGCTGAGCTCGAATTCCACAATGGCAAGCGTCAGGTCAAAAAGCGCTGGGCGGATCTCCAACTCCCCCTCTACAACCAAATTCTGCGCCATTGGCACGGTGCCGAAATTGGTGACGCACCCGTTCTCACCGCGTATTTCACCCTGTCGGCTGATCCCTCGGAGACATCAGTGAAAAATTTCACCGAACTCCATGGGGATGTCCTGGCCTCCTCGTTGGAATGTGCCAAGGAAATCGCTGGCATGGTCCACCGGGGGGTCTTCTGGCCACCTCAGCCTTTCAAGACCGCGTGGGATGATCCGTTCAATGCACTTTTTTTGAATGGAAATCCGGAGAACTGCGTTGCGATGGAGACCGTGGAATTTTTGAAGGGTTGAAAATGAAAAACGAACGACTCATCGCAAACGCCGGGAGCGGCAAGACCTATGCGCTCACCACCCGCATGATCCAACTTCTTGATCAAGGGGTGGACCCCAGCAAAATCGCCGCGCTGACATTCACCCGCAAATCCGCAGGCGAATTCCTGTCCGCTGTTTTCGAGCGACTCGCCCAGGCCGCTCTGGACCCCATAAAACTCGCCGATCTTCAGCGCGAGCCGCTCCTCGAGAACCTGGATGCCGCGCGGTGCCGCTCCCTATTGAGCGACCTGTCTCGGAAAATTGGACGCCTTGGCATGGGGACGATTGACAGTCTCTTCGCCCGCATCGCCCGCGCTTTCCCTCTCGAATCTGGGCTGGCGGAGGACTTCAACATGGCGGGAGAGTCCGAAATTCAAGCCGCGCGAGAGCGGACACTCGCCATGGTTTTCGCCAGCGAATCCTCGACATCTCTAGAGGATTTTATCGATCTGGTGCGACGCCTCCATCGAAACCAAGGTGAGCGCGGTGTCTTTGGTTCTTTGCTGAGCGAGACCAGAGACCTGCACGGGAAATTCCTCGCCACGCCAGATGACGCTATTTGGGGAGATACCGCCGCGATTTGGGGTGCGGGCGGATGTGCGATCTTGAACGCCGGAGCAGTTGCGCCAGCGGCCGAAAAACTTTGGGAGGCTATTCAAGAAGAGCATCCCCATCTCAACGAGGAGGCATCAACCGCTTGGCAACTCGGCCTGGCCCTCGCCGCGCAGCACACCCCTCCAACTCCGTATTCGGAAGACTGTAAAAAGTTCATCGCCAAGCTATCGAATGAAAAACAGACCCCGGACGGTCTCCTCTATATTCCGACTCGAAATGCACAAGCCGGCCGGGTTTTTCTGACTCCCGCGATCCGAGCGCTGCGAGATGAATTGCGAAATAGCCTGCTCAAGCCCGAATTCGAGTCCTCCCTCCGACGGAGCCAATCGCTGCATGAGTTCATGCAAAAATTCGAGCAGGCTTATTCCTCGCTGGTCCGATCGGCGGGGCTGGTCACCTTCGCAGACATTACGGATTCCCTTGCGCGCAAGGCCGGGGACCTGACCTGGCTCGCCTCCGCCGCCTACCGCATCGATCAGAAATTCGAGCATTGGCTCCTCGACGAGTTTCAGGATACCAGCCGCCCTCAGTGGAAAATCCTGAAAACCTTCATCGACGAAGTGCTCATGGATCCCACAAAGGACCGTAGCTTTTTCTATGTCGGAGACACCAAGCAGGCGATCTACTCTTGGCGCGGGGGCGATCCGGATTTGTTCTTCGAAATTTTCGACGACTTCAACAAACACGCCGCAATCATCGAGGATGCCTCCCCGCTCGACGAATCCTGGCGATCCTGTCAGCCCATTTTGGAGTTTGTAAATCAAGCCTTCGCAGATCTAGAGCCTCTCTGCGGGCCTCTCGGAATTCCCGAATCCACCGTAGAAAAATGGGCTATGGCTTGGAGGAATCATGTCACCTCCCCAAAAACTCGGAGCCTTCCAGGCTTTGCCGAGTGGATTTCTGTTCCGAAAAACGACGGGGATGAGGACGAGGAAGGTGACGCTCAGGATCGCAAAATTCTCGAAATTCTTGAAACAACACGAGCGTGGGAACGGGGGCTCTCCTGCGCTGTTCTCAAACGCGACAACCGCGGCGTCGAGGCGCTGACCGCTCTTTTGCAGTCCAAGGATATTCCCGTTGCGGTCGAAGGAAAAACCAACCCCTGTGTCGATAATCCGCTGGGCGCAGCTCTCTTGGCGGCCCTGCGAATGGTGGCTTCCCCTGATGACGCCCTCTCACACACCGTGGCCCGGGGGTTTCCCTTCACATCCGCTTGGGGGTTGGACGACAGCCCCTGGATTTTTCGAAAAAAGACACTCTCGAGTCTGGCTCTGCGAGGCTATGCCTCAACCCTCCGCGAGTGGATCGATGCTTCCAACCTCGCTGCCGAGCCGTTTTTGAAGGAACGCGCGGCGGCCTTCCTGCTCGCTGCCGAGCAATTTGACGCAAACCGCAATGCCTCGGACGGGATACCAGATTTTCTTCGCTTCATCGAATCCCGCCAGACACAGGAAAACGAGTCATCGGATGTGGTGCGCGTCATGACCGTTCATCAATCGAAGGGCCTGGGTTTCGACATGGTCATCGCCAGTGGACTCGACAAAAAGGGGAGAGAAAACGCTGGCACAAACCTCGCGCTTGGTCCCTCCGCCAACGCCGTGAAATGGGGGCTCGTCATCCCCGCCAAGGAATTTGCGGAGCAGGATGCCGTCCTTCGTGATCAGCTCAAAATCCAAGAGGCAGAAAAGAAATACGGCGATATCTGCACGGCCTATGTCGCTCTCACTCGGGCGAAAAAAGCCCTCTATGTGGTGACTGCGGAGCTCGGCGAAAATACGACCTCCACAAATTTCGCCCGCCACCTTCTCCTTCAGTTCCATGCTACCTCGGCACAATTCGGCGACCCCTGCTGGTTTGCGAAACATGAAATCAAGAGCCCCGAATTAACAGAGACCCCCGCGCCCGCCGTGTTCACAGAACCCATCCACGGAACGCCAAGGCCAATTTCCCCATCGTCCTTCAAAGCGGAAATAGCTACAGGAGTCGCGGGTGTTGGCATTTCCAGCCACGCCGCGAAACTTGGCACCGAAGTGCATGAGGCCCTCGCTGGAATTGAGTGGCTGGAGACTTCAGCCCACACCCCTCATGTGCTCACTCCCGAAGCCCGCAAGCTGGTGAATGAGTTTTTGGAAAAGCCCCTAGCTCGAGAGGTCTTCACCAAACCCGAAGGAGTAATTCGTTTATGGCGAGAGCGGGCCTTTGATGTCGTTCTGGATGGTCAATGGGTCAGCGGCGTTTTTGATCGGGTCCTTGTGCGATGCGACCAGGAGAGCAACCCGCTTTCGGCAGTGATCTACGACTTTAAAACCGATCAAGGCACGAATTTGGAAATCCAAAGTCGCTATGCCGGGCAAATGGAAGTGTATCAAAAAGCTGCCGCCAAATTACTCGCGATTCCCGAGGAATCGGTGACATCCCAAGTGATCGGAATTCGTTAAAAACCACCCAATCTTGTTCTACGGACTCGAGGTGGAGGTCTTTTCACAAAGCGTTTCCCCTTGGTTTGAGGTAAGGGAAGCGGACGAGTCGTCAAGTGAGTTGACTTTGGGTGCTCAGCCCCGCTTTATGCGGCGGAGGAGGGCGTCGGCCATGTCGGCGGGTGTCGCGGCGACTTCGATGCCAGCGGCTTGAAGGGCTTCGATTTTGCCTTGGGCGGTGCCTTGGCCTCCGCTGACGATCGCGCCGGCGTGGCCCATGCGGCGTCCAGGAGGCGCGGTGGCTCCGGCGATGAAGCCGGCGACGGGCTTTTTGCAATTTTTTCCGATCCACTCGGCGGCTTCTTCTTCGGCGGATCCGCCGATTTCACCGATCATAATGAAGGCTTCGGTGTTCGGGTCGTCGTTGAACATTTTCACGACATCCAGGTGTGAGGTGCCATTGATGGGGTCGCCGCCGATGCCGACGCAGGTGGACTGGCCATGGCCGCGGCTGGAGAGTTGCCACACGGCTTCGTAGGTGAGGGTGCCGGAGCGCGAGACGACGCCGACTTTGCCGGGGTTGTGGATATAGCCGGGCATGATGCCGATTTTGCAGGCGCCGGGCGTGATGATGCCGGGGCAGTTCGGGCCGATGAGGCGGGACGAGCTTTTTTGGAGCGCTGCTTTGACCCGCATCATGTCGATGACAGGGATGCCTTCGGTAATGCAGACGACGAGTTCGATCCCGGCGTCGATGGCTTCGAGGATCGAGTCAGCGGCTCCGGGCGGTGGGACGAAGATCATGGTGGCGTTGCAACCCGTCTGGGTGCGGGCCTCCATGACGGTGTCGTAAACGGGAACCTTGCTTTCGAAAGTTTCTCCGCCGCGGCCAGGCGTGACGCCGGCGACGACATGGGTTCCGTAATCCATGCAGGATTTGGCGTGGAAGCCACCGGATTTTCCTGTGATGCCCTGCACGAGCAGGCGGGTGTTTTTGTCAACGAGGATGGACATGATGTGAAAGAGGGTTAGGCGGCTGCGGCGACGACTTTCTTTGCGGCGTCGGCGATATCTGTAGCGGTGGTGAGTTCGAGGCCGGACTCGGCGAGGAGTTTGCGGCCGGCATCGACATTGGTTCCCTCGAGGCGGACGACGAGCGGGATGGGGAGGCTGACGGCTTTTGAGGCGTTGATGATGCCCTGGGCGATGATGTCGCACTTCATGATGCCGCCGAAAATATTCACGAGAATCGCTTTCACCTTTTTATCCGAAATGAGGATTTTGAAGGCCTCGGTGACTTGCTGCTCATTGGCTCCGCCGCCGACATCGAGGAAGTTCGCAGGCTCGCCGCCGCAATGTTTGATGATGTCCATCGTGGCCATGGCGAGGCCGGCACCGTTGACGAGGCAGGCGATGTTTCCATCGAGGCCGATGTAGTTGAGGTTCGACTTCGAGGCCTCGACTTCGCGGGGGTCCTCCTCGGTGATGTCGCGGTAGGCGAGGATGTCCGGGTGGCGGAAGAGGGCGTTGTCGTCGAAGTTGAACTTGGCATCGAGCGCGCGGATGTCGCCGGATTTTGTGATGACGAGCGGGTTGACCTCCACCATCGAGCAATCGCAGGCGATGAAGAGGCGGTAGAGATTTTCAAACAGCGCGCAGGCGGGTTTGAGAAGCGCGGCGGGAATGCCGAGGAGCTTCGCGAGCTTGCGGCTCTGGTAAGGCTGCAGGCCGAGGAGGGGATCGATGGCGATGTGGTGGATTTTTTCGGGGGTCTTTTCGGCGACGGCTTCGATGTCCATGCCGCCCTCGGTGCTGGCGACTACGACAGGAGCGGAAGTCGCGCGGTCGATGAGCATCGCGATGTAGAGTTCTTTTTCGATCTCCACGGATTCGGCCACGAGAACTTTGCTGACGAGACGGCCGGCTTCACCGGTTTGGTGGGTGACGAGCGTTTGGCCGAGCATTTTCGAGGCGAGGTCGCGGGCTTCGGCGGGGGTTTTGCAAAGGTGGACGCCACCCTTGAAGCCATTCTTGAACGAACCCTTGCCGCGGCCGCCGGCGTGGACCTGGGCTTTGACGACGAGGTTTTTTCCGGCGAGCGAGGTGGCGATTTTTTCGGCTTCCTCAGGTGTTGAGGCAACGCCGCCGGAGCTGTTGGCGACGCCGTATTTATCGAGGAGTTCTTTGGCTTGGTATTCGTGGATGTTCATCTGGTGGTGAAAAGGGCGGTGTTATAGCGGCGGCGTGGGAAGAGTAGCAATCCCTCATTCGGAAAAACAACGCCGGGCGCTGCCGATTCGCCGGGCGGTTAAATTTTTTTTAAAAAAATATCTTGCGCCGGCCGGGTGTGTTGTTACTTTGCACTCGTTCTGGGGGGAACAGAAGCCCGTTGTAGCAATCGCTGCGACGGGCTTCAACTTTTACGGGGTGCGTGTTTTTCCAAGTTTTCGACGGAGGATTTCCAGCAGGAAGTGAGTTTCGTCGAGTCGCAGCACGAGGCAGGTGAGGAGATAGGCAGCCACTGCCACGGAGATCGTCGTGAGAACGCTGAGCGCACGCCAAGGCAGGGATTCGCCAGGAAGAAAGCTGGGGAGGTAGGAATTTCCTGCGATGCAGACGAGGGCGATCGGCACAGTGGCGATGGCACAGCGCGCAAGGGTGGCGAGAAATTTTAAGGTGTCGAGTGTGTGGGCCGCCGGCCTCATCAGCAAATAGAGCGCGGCGAAATTCAGCGTGGCACAGATCGTGGTGGAGAGTGCGAGGCCTTTGTGTCCCATCCCGAGGTGGAACATAAAGTAGTTATTCAAGGCGATATTCAAGGCCACGGAGCCGAAGCTTACGAGCATGGGGGTCCATTTCCGATTGATCGCGTAGAAGGCCGGGGAAAGGACCTTGATGCAGGAATAGGCAACGAGGCCGATGGCGTAAAATTGCAGGGCGAGTGCGGTCTGGAGCGTGTCTTGGCTGGTGAAGTTGCCGTGTTCGTAAACGAGCCCGATCACTGGACCAGCCATGAACCAGAGCCCGACAGCAGATGGGAGGGTCAAAAAAACGGCCAACCGCATGGCGCGGCCGAGGGTGGGGCCGAAGCGGGAGGTGTCGGTGTCGGCGGCGATTCTTGAAATGACAGGCAGGGTGATGGTGGCGACGGCGACACCGAAGACCCCGATCGGAAGCTGCATGAGGCGGAAGGCGCTATTGAGCCAGGTGACGGCCTCGGCGCCGGCGTAGGAGGCGAATCGGGAATTTACCAACACATTGATCTGCACGGCGCTGGCGGCGATGACCGATGGCACCATGAGGGTGAGGATTTTTTGGATGCCCGAGTCGTTCCAACGGAAATCCGCAACAAATCGATATCCGGCCTTCCGCAGGCTGGGAATCTGGATGGCGAGCTGCAGGAACCCGCCGACAAGCGTTCCGATCGCGAGACCGATGAGGGCTTCGCGGCCGAATCGGGGATCGATGATCCAACCGCAAACGACACCGCCGAGGATGGAGCCGATATTGAAGAAACTGGATGCCAGCGCGGGGGCGGTAAAAATCTGGCGCGAGTTCAGCAAGCCCATCACCAGCGCCGCCAGCGATACCAGCAGGATGAAGGGATACATGATCCGAGTAAGCAAAATTGTAAATCCCACATCAGCGGCATCGAATCCTGGGGCGAGCAGGTGAACGAGCGGTTCCGCGAATACGATTCCCAGGAGGCTGACCAGGCTCATGAACAGGGCGGCCAGCGTGAGCATTTTCGAAGCCAGAGCCCATGCAGAGGCCTCGCCTTCCTTTTCAATCTTCTGGGAAAAAACAGTGATGAATGCTGTCGAGAGAGCGCCCTCGGCGAAGAGGTCGCGCAGGAGATTCGGAAGGCGGAAGGCGATTAGGAACAGCCCCATCGCGGCGGTGCCGAAGATGGCGTTGAAAAGGACTTCGCGGACGAGGCCCAGAACGCGGCTGAGCATGATGGCAGCGGCGATGATGCCGCTGGCTTTGGTGTTGAGGCGTTTTCCGTCGTTCATCGCGCGGCGGCCTTGCGGAGGCGTTCCATGATGGCGGCACCGATGCCGGATTCGGGAATTTCTTCGGCGACGATGAGGTCCAGGCCGGCCTCGTCGAGGCGGCGCATGGCGCCGTAGAGATTCGCGGCGGCTTCGCGCAGGTCGGATTTCGCGCTGAGGATTTCGGTTTGAGCGAAACTCTCACGCGGCGCGCTGAAGGCCAGAAGGCCGGTTTTTTCGGAGCGCGGAGCGGGATTTTTTTCCAGCACAAGCGGAGTGCGCGGAGCGTAGTGGCTTTTTAATCCGCCGGGAGCGGAGACGGCGATGGAATCATCCAGCAAGGGGGCAAACGCGCGCAGGTCTTCGCGGGTGATCGGACCTTCGCGCAGGATCCGCAGTCCATCCTCGGAGACATGGACGATTGTCGATTCGATGCCATGGGCGCAAGGGCCACCGTCGAGAATGAAGGGGATGCGGCCATCAAGTTCGGCGAGGACATGGGCGGCAGAGGTCGGGCTGATGCGGCCGAAACGGTTCGCGCTGGGAGCCGCAAGAGGTTTTCCAAAAGCCGTTGCCACCTCGTGAAAAAGCGGATGAGCACTCATGCGGATCGCCACAGTCTCCTGACCTGCCGTGACAATGTCTGGAACGATGGGTTGGCGGGGGAGGACCATCGTGAGAGGCCCGGGCCAGAATTTCTCGGCAAGCTGGAGGGCGGTCGGGGTAGGGGAGGTGAGGCGCGGAAGCCAGTCGATCGAGGGAATGTGAACAATCAATGGATCGCTCAGCGGACGGTTTTTGGCCTCAAAAATTTTCGCGCAGGCATTGGGCGAAAGGGCATCCGCCGCGAGGCCATAAACGGTTTCGGTCGGCAGGGCGACGGGCTCTCCTGCGGCGAGGACTTCGACTATCATGGAAACGCCATCCGGCGCCTGCAGAATGCGGGTTTTCAATCGAGCCGCGCGGCGAGGACTTCCTTGGTCTGGTTGGATCGGAAGCCAAGAAGGGTTTTCTTCACGGTGGGAAATTCCTGGGAAAGCAAGGAGGCAGCAAAAAGAGCAGCGTTTTTAGCTCCGGCAATTCCGATGGCGAAGGTCGCGACGGGGATTCCGGCTGGCATTTGCACGATGGACAGGAGCGAGTCCTGACCACGGAGGATCTGGCTTTCCACGGGAACGCCAAGAACGGGCAAGTGGGTGTGGGCGGCGACCATGCCCGGGAGGTGGGCGGCACCGCCAGCACCGGCGATGATGCAGCGGAGGCCGCGCGCGTCGGCGGATTTCGCGTAGTCGGCCAGAAGGTCCGGCGTGCGGTGGGCCGAAACGACGCGGCATTCGTGCGGTATGCCTAGTTTTTCGAGAATGGCGGCAGATTCCTTCATCGCGCTCCAGTCGGATCGACTGCCCATGACGATACCCACGAGGGGTGGTTCCGATTTGGACTTGGCTTTTTTCATTAAGGCGCGTGGCTTAACAGAAAGGCTCTGAAGGGTGAAACAGGAAAACCGGGGGAAAATAAAAGGCCGAGCGGAAACGCGTTCCGCCCGGCCTTTACGAGCGTCCTTATTTGGACGTTCCGATCGAGCTCGGAGCCGGAGCTGGAGCTGGCTTGCTTGCGCAAGCGCCGAGGCCGAGAGCGGCGATCGCGAGAGCCGCTACGGCGGCGATGGTTGCGATTTTCATGGTAATATAGTTTCTCCTCCTTTCTTGGCGGTAGCCGGGGGCGAATGTGGCAGAACCACTTCGCCTGACAATCCAAATTCCCTCATCAACTCGGGGGTATTCACCCCCTTCGACTATCGATGTGATTTTGCGCTTTTTTTAGAAAAAAGAAACAGCCCGGTCGTCCCAGAGTTCATTCCCTCCCCCAAGTTCTTGAACTCAATCCCTCGACCGGGCTGATCTTGTTTCAAGTTGAGCAACAAGCGTGCCAACTTTTGTCACTGGCAAAACGGCTTGAAATCACCCAACCGGTGGCGGCTTTTTTCCAATTCGGGCCAGGGGATTGTTCAAAAAACAACAAGCCGGCGATTTTTTTCAGATCACTTGCCAGGGTGGGAGTCGAAATAGCGTTTCGTCTCGGATGCCACCACGCCGCTGAGCAGGAGGAGGGCGATGATGTTCGGGATGGCCATGAGGCCGTTCATCATGTCGGAGAAATTCCAGACCACATCACTCTTCCAGACAGAACCCACAAAAACCAACGCCACCCAAAGCAAGCGGTAAGGGAAAACGGCTCGAACACCGGCAAGATATTCCACGGCTTTTTCGCCGTAATAGGACCAGCCGAGGATCGTGGAAAAAACGAATGTCAGCAGGCCGAGAACTAACACCGCATCGCCGAAAAACCCGAGGTGGTGAAAGGCTGCATCACACAATCCAGCCTTGGTCATGCCGGCCGTCTGCCAATCCCCAGAGGACACCAAAACCAAGCCAGTCATGGCACACACCACCACCGTGTCCCAAAATGTCCCGGTGCTTGATACGAGGGCTTGGCGCACAGGATCCCGCGTCTGCGCCGCCGCTGCGACGATTGGCGCGCTGCCGAGACCGGACTCGTTTGAGAAAAGCCCGCGGGCAATTCCATACCGCATGGCTTCTGCGATCCCCGCGCCGACAAATCCTCCCACGGCGGCCTGGCCTGTGAAGGCGCTGGTGACGATGAGTTGGATTGTCGCGCCGAGTTTATCCCAATTGAAGGCCAGCACGATGAGGCAACAGATCACATAAGCGGCCGCCATGAAGGGAACCAGCACGGTGCAAAATTTCGAAATCGACGAGACGCCGCCAAGGATCACGGCCGCCGTCATCACGGTTAGAAAAATCCCAACTCCGACTTTGATTTGCCATTCCTCAACCGCGAAGGGGATCAGGTCCTTCTTGGCCACCACCAAATCGGCGATGGCGTTGGACTGAACCATATTTCCGATGCCGAACGCCGCGATCGCGGTAAAGACGGCGAAAAGAATCCCCGCCCAGCGCGCTTTGAGGGCATTTTGCAAAACATACATCGCGCCGCCGCTCATTTGGCCATTGGCATTCACCGTCCGGTATTTCACGGCCAGCAACGCCTCGCCGTATTTCGTCGCAATTCCAAAAACTCCGGTGAGCCACATCCAAAGCACCGCCCCGGGCCCGCCAATAATCACCGCGCCTGCCACGCCGTAGATATTTCCTGTCCCGATCGTCGCGGCGAGGGCGGTCGCCAGCGCGCCAAATTGGCTGATGTCGCCCGGCGAGCCCTCATCTTTCGTCACCGAAAGCCGGATCGCATGTCCGAGATGGCGTTGAATGAATCCTGTCCGCCAAGTGAGATAAAGGTGGGTTCCGAAAAGTAGAAAAACCAGCCAGGGCCCCCAAACGAGCGAAGCCGCTTGGGCAATGAGGGTGTCGAGCGTTTGCACGAGGCGAATGCAAGAGGGTTGGCGGGGAAGGAACAAGAATGAACTCAGTGAGCCGAGCAGTCCCGATGCAAAGCCATCGCCAGTCCCAACATTCTTGCTCGAGCGGCCTCGCCGTGCAGAATCTCCGGCCATGTCATCGATCAATCAGGATTCCATCCGCCAGGCGCTGAGCGCCGTGAAATACCCAGGCTTCTCCCGCGACATCGTTTCTTTCGGACTTCTGCGGGGGGCGACGGTCAACGATGCGGATATTGATGTCCAATTGGCGCTCTCAACAAACGACACGGCGATTGCAAAAAAAATCCAGTTCGATGCCGTGGCGGCGCTCAAGTCGATACCAGGCGTGGGCCGCGTGGAGGTGAAAATTGATATCCAGGCTCCCGCCACCGCGCCGGCTGGTTCGGTCGGAGCCCAGCGTATTGAGGGCATTCGCCATGTCATTGCCGTGGCCAGTGGAAAGGGAGGCGTGGGAAAATCCACCGTTGCCGCGAACCTCGCTATGGCTCTCGCCCGATCAGGGGCGAAGGTCGGCTTGTGCGATTGTGATATTTATGGGCCGAGCATCGCGTTGATGTTTGGCGGCACGAATGAGCGGCCCACCGCTGATGATGAAAATCGCATCATTCCGATCGAGCGCCATGGCGTGGCAGTCATGTCGATGGGGTATCTTTTGGATGACGGTTCGCCCGCCGTTTTGCGCGGGCCGATGGTGACGCGATACACTCAGCAATTTCTGCGTCAGGTCGCTTGGGGCGAGTTGGACTACCTCATTCTCGATCTGCCGCCGGGCACTGGCGACATCCAGTTGACGATCGTTCAGACCGTCGCGCTCTCCGGAGCGTTGATTGTGACCACACCGCAGGAGGTCGCCTTGATCGATGCCAGGAAGGCGGTGGCGATGTTTGGAAAAACCAATGTCCCCATCCTCGGAATCGTGGAAAACATGAGTTACTTCCTGTGCCCAGGCGATGGCCAACGCTACGACATCTTTGGAACGGGTGGGGGTGGTCGGGAGGCGGCCAAGCTGCAGGTGCCCTTGCTCGGTGAGGTGCCCATCGAGCCATTGGTGCGACAATCCGGGGACACCGGGCGACCTGCTGTGGAGGCGCATCCGGAGAGCGCGGCGGCGGAGGTTTTCCGGGGAATTGCAGAAAAAATTCAGCAAGCCGTGGCCTAGGTGGTTCGGTTAATTTGACTCGGGTTGGCTCGCGACGGGAGCGGCGTGGGAGTCGAGCTTTTCGGTGATCGATTGGTTTTTCGGATCGAGCTGGATGGCTTTGTTCCAATACAGGACGGCGTCGGCGGTTTTTCCGAGTTTGCCATAAACATCGCCGATGTGGTCGAGAATGACGGGGTCGGGTTCCTGCATCAACTCGGAGGCGCGGAGGAGTTCGGCGAGCGATTCTTCATATCGACCTTGGCGGAAGAAAACCCATCCGAGGGTATCCAAATAGGCCCCGTTGCCGGGATCGAGTTCGAGGGCGCGACGGATGAGTTGCTCCGCCTCGGCGAGGTTTTCCCCCCGATCGGCCCACATGTAGGCGAGGTAATTGCAAGCCTGAGCCGAGCGCGCCGGATCGAGCGCGATGGATTTTTTCAAAAGTTCCGCCGCTTTCACAAAGTGGCCCGCCCGCTCGGCGGCTCCGCCGTAGCTCAGGAAAAAATCGCTATCCAATAAATCGGGATTCGAGTTGGCCACCGTCACTAACGCGCGTTCGAAGGCCATCATCGCCGCCGCATGGTTGCCGGTCTGGCTCAGTGTGATGGCCCGCAGAACGCTAAAACCCGTCAGGTAGGGAAACTTCGTTTCGGCCTCAGTGGCGGCTTGGAGAGCTCCGGCGAGATCACCCGCCCGGAGGCTGGTGCGAATGATTTCTTCGTGGCGACGGGGGTCAATCGGGGCCAGCAGAAGCGCCTGGCGCATGGCCGCCGCCGCCCGCTCGAATTCTCCGCGAAGGAGGTGGATTTTGGAAAGTTGGTCGTAAGCCGCGAGGTTCACGGGATTCTCGGCGACAATCTTGGTGAGGAGTTCGGCCGCGCGGTCGTTCTGGCCAAGTTGCACGAGAGCCAGCGCGAGTTTTTCGCGGACACCATCGAGAGCGGGTTGGAGGGCGATGGACTTATCGTAAAGATCCACGGCGCGCTGGAGTCGGCCGCACAAGGCGTGAAAATCTCCGGTGCGTGCGAGGATTTCCGGCTTGGAGACACCGAGTTTCTCGATGCGCTCGAGGAGTTCGGAAATTCTGGCCTCGGTCGCGGCGGAGGGGGAATGGCGGGAGCGGGCGATTTCGCGGAGACGCAGGTCGGCGATCGCCATGAGGAATTCCAATTTCTCGCTGTGGCGGTGCTCGGCACGCTGAAAGAGAGGCTCGATTTTATGGGTCTGGCCGGCGGCGCGGTAGATTTCCCAGAGCAACTCGTAGCCGGCTTTGTTTTCGGGATCGAGTTGGACCGCGTCGAGGGCATGCTTTTCGGCAAGCAGGGGTTTTTGCAGGTGGCGAAGATAAACGCCCGCGAGGGCCAGCGACGGATGAGGGTCGCTCGGGGCCGCTTTTTTCGCGTCCTTCAGGACCGAGATCGCCTCTGGGGTCTCACTTCGGTGCAAGTGGTGTTGGGCCACATCGACGGCGAGGTCGGCGAATCCGGGGTCCAAATCCAACACGCGGCGCTTGGATTCTAGCGCGGCGTCGGGGCCGAATTCCTCCTCGAGGAAAATAGCTTGGAGGAAGCGCGCATGGGCTTCAGCGGTCTTTTCCGCCGAGGCTCGCAACTCGAAGGTGTCGGGTTCGGCGAATTCCTCGGGTCGCATCCAGTCCGCCTGCGAGGCCATGGCGGGAGAGGCCCAAAGCCAAGCGGTGGCACCCGCCGCGACAAGCGCGGAGCCCGCGAACCGGCCAAACCATTTCCTCAGGAAATGCATCGGCTGGAAACTAACCGATTGGTTGTTCTTTGCCACTTTTTGATAAATTCCTTACGAATCAAAAGCATTCAGCGTGCCATTTTTCTATTGCCGGCGGGGGGCGTCGCGCTAGAGTGCTCGGCCCGGTCGAAACGGCGCTGGCGGGAATCCTTTCCGCTGCGGGCTGATTTGACCGGCAAAAAACCAAAAAAACCCATTTTGCCAGGGTAGCTCAGCGGTAGAGCAGGGGACTCATAAGCCCTTGGTCGGGAG
>CALFPA010000133.1 GCA_937919825.1 uncultured Spartobacteria bacterium
TGCCTGCCCAGCGCGAACGATATTCCGCGTCGCGAACCGTCAAGACCGTCTGGGCTTGAAGGATTGGGGCCATAGCAAGCGCCAACAAACAAAGCAACCAGGTTACAGAAGTGCAGGAAGCCTTCGGAATTTTATACGGAGACAAGTCGTCGGGATGCCAACGAGGTCTCAGCGGATAGGGCTTGTTAATTTTGGAAAACATCGGGGGATCTGAGTGGTCAGATTTTGGTCAGGCCAATCAGAGTGCCTAATTTTTCGAGCATTTAGTCAAAAAGTCCTCTGAAAGTCTATTATACCTTGGTCAAACGGCCTAAGACTCTTGATTGGTGATTCCCAACCGCTCCGCCACCACCACCAACTGAGCCAGGGATTCCGCGCGCATCTTGGTCATTACCCGACTGCGGTGGACTTTGATGGTCTGCTCGACCAGCCCCAGCAAGGATGCAATTTTTTTATTGGGAAGGCCCTGGGTAACAAAGCGGAGCACTTCGCGCTCCCGATCTGTCAGGGTCTCCAGGCGCTGACGGAGCTCGTCGACTTCTTTTTTGTTGAGTTCCAATTCGGAGGATTTTTTCAAGCCCGTGCGGATGGAGGAGATAAGATCCTTGTCTTTGACCGGCTTGGTTAAAAAATCCACAGCTCCTGCTTTCATGGCCCGGACGCTCATGGGGATGTCTCCGCGAGCGGTCAGAAAGACGATGGCCAAAGTCGATCCCTCGGCCACGAGTTCGCGCTGGAGATCCAACCCAGTCATGCCAGGCATTGATTCATCCAAAACAATACACCCCGGACTGGGTGGGCGGGCGGCGGCGAGGAAATCGGCGGCGCTGGTATGGCAAGCGACTTGGAAGCCCTCGGCTTTCAAGAGGCGACGCAGTGCTTTGAGGAGGTCGTTTTCGTCATCGATGAGGATAACGGATGGGGATTCGTTCATGTGGTTTCTGGGCGAAGTGGTAGGTGAAAGTGAAAACTGGTGCCGCGGCCCTTGTTGGCCTCTGCCCAAAGCCGACCTCCGTGCGCCTGAATGATGGTCTGGCTGATTTTGAGACCCAAGCCCAAGCCGGAGGGCTTCGTCGTGTGGAAGGCCTCAAAAATCCAATCGCCCGACTCCGGTAGGCCACAACCATTGTCTCGGACGGAAAAGCGAACCCCGGAGCCCTCGGCTGCGCAGGAAAGAATGAGGGATTTCCCACGCGTCCCATTCTCATGCATCGCCTCAAGGGCGTTTTTGATCAGATTGATGAGCACCTGCTCCACAGGAATCTGGTCGGCCAAGAGATTAGGAAGCCTTTTCGGAATCTTTTTAGAAACCAGGGCGCCGGAGGTATCGAGATCTGTCTTCAGAAGTCGGAGCACATTGTTAAGCAGGCTCGAGGGGGCAACCGGTTTCAGCACCGGCTGGCCTCGCTGAAGGATGGAACGCAGGCGCCGGATCACATCGGCCGCGCGGATGTCGGCGGCCACAATGTCCTTCAGGATTTCCCGAAGCTCGTTCTGGTTCGGAACCGGCAAATCGAGCTGACGCTGGGCAGCCTCGGCGTTGCTGAGAATGATCGCCAGGGGCTGGTTGATCTCATGGGCTAGCGAGCTGGAGAGTTCACTCATCGAGGCGATTTGCGAGACGCGGGCGAGTTTTTCCTTTTGCAGGGCGAGTTCGAGGCCCAGGGCATGTTCGTCGCTGACATCGATGCCAATCCCGATCAGGTGGGGCTTGTCGCCGATTTCGATTTGAACCGTGCTGAAGAAATGCCTCGTGGCGGAGCCATCGGAGTGGACGAGATCGAGTTCGAAATTGGCGGATCCTTCGGAAAAGGTTTTTTCGAGCGATTCGCTCAAGGCGGAGTGGTCCTCCTTGCGAAAGAAGTCGTGAATTTTTGTATCGATGAATTCGGAGGGGTTCGCCGGGCGCTTGTTCCAGCGTCGGATGATGCCCTCTTGGGATTGAAGAAAAAGGAGGCCGGGAGCGCCTTGGAAAACCGCATCGGTGAGCTTTCGTTCGCGGAGGAGGTCCGCCTCGCGTTGCTGAAGATTTTCCGCCAAACGCCTGGAGCGAAGCATATCCTCGCTCAACTCGAAGGCCATCACGCCCACGATTCCGAGGAAGAACAAGCTGGTCATAATCGGAGCCTCCACGACTCCCCAGAGAACGAGCATGGTTTGAAGAGAAAGTGCCAACACAAAAAAAACGCTGCTCGAGCCCACGCGTAGGGCTCGATTGTAAGCGCCGGCGCTGTAGGCCCGCCAAGTCGTGTCCACAAGATAGGCAGCAAGAACAAGCAGGCTCACTTGGCCGACGAGTATTAAGGGGTTTGGAATACCCTCCACGACCGTGACCGCTTGGCCGAAAAATATGATGCGGTTGAGGCCGTCGATCGAGGAATAGAAGGCGTTCGGGCTGACCAAGAGATTGAGCAGAAGGGCTAGCGTGCGAAGGCCAATGACGGTGAGTTCGAGCCATGGTCTTCCTGAGCCAAGATAGAAATGTATGAAGCCGATCAGGGCGAGCGTCACGGCCCAGCGGGATAGGTTATACCATTGAAGAATCGCCCCGAGTTGATCGACATCGGTGACCCTCATCATCGCCAATTCGCAACCCGCCATTCCAGCCGTGCAGGCGGCCATGAGGCAGAACATTAGGCTGGCCCAGGCTTTGCGATTTCGGATCCAGACGAACAAGTGGATCGCCGCCAAGATCAGCGAGGCAGATGTGGCCCCGGTCCAGACCACGATGACCCAATTCATGCGCGCACCTCCTTCAAACAAATGCTCCTGGGAAACTCGTAGGCGCTGGGCATCACCGAGTCATATCTCCCGCCTGGGAATCCGATCAAGCTCCGGCATGTCCATGGCTTTTTAAAAGCTCGTCGAAGCGGACCAAAAAATTCGCATACGCAGGGTAGCGCTCATGGTTTTCCCGGGGCTTGTAGCGCCAGTGTTTATAGGGCCAGAGCCAACATTCCGGGTGGGCATGAATGCCAGGCTCCAGCGCATCCCAGCATTTTTGGGCCAGTTCCGCGGGGTCGGCCTCGGGCGGGCATGCGATCGGTGCGTGTTGAATCATGCGATAGCGACCGTCAGGCAAGGGGTGGCATTCGAAGGGAGCGATGACCGCGCCGGTGCGCTGGGCGAGGGCGACATGGGCAGGAGTCACACTGGCCATCAGGCCGCCAAAGGTGGTGATCGGAACGGCGCCTTGGCGGGGGTCGATATTCAAGTCGATCAGCATTCCAAATTTTCCGCCGGACTTCAGATGCTTGAGCATTTTCAACATGGCGCGCTCCTGCGGGATGACGGTGCTCCCGGTGCTGGCACGGAGTTGATTGAAAATCGGGCCGAGGAATTTGTTTTTGAAATTTTGGGCAATCACGGGGCCTCGCGTGATCGAGTAGGCACCGATGAGCGAAATCCACTCGAAATTGGAAAAATGCATGCAGCAGTTGATGACGGATTTCGTTGGACTCCCGGCGCAGGGATCCCTGTCCCAACCTTCAAAGACGATGTGCTCGCGGACGAATTCCTCGGTGAGATTCGGAGCCCAGAAAAGCTCGAGCATCGTGCGGGCGAAGTTGCGGTAGGACCCACGGGCGATCCAGCGCTTGCGGGCGGGGGAAAATTTACCGGGGAACGCGGACTCGATATTTTGAAGTGCTGTGCGGCGTCCGCGTGGATCGCACCAATAAACGATGGATCCGATCAAATTGGCGAGGGGGCGGAGGGCGCGAAAGCTCAGTTGGCGGACGAGCCACGCGGCGGCTGTGAGGCCGGCGTATTCGAGCCAGTCGCGGAGGGGGTGCTTCACGCTGGAACTTCGATTCGTGGAAACAATGGAACCGGCTCGCCGAGTTGGTGGGCGTCGGGAAGTTGGCCCCAGGCGGTGTTGGCGAGGGTGAGTTCGCCGGACCAATTAAGTTGGGCGCGCATGGCGTTCGATTCCTCGGGAAGGATCGGCAAAAGCAGGATCGAAATGATGCGGAGCGACTCGCTTAGGGAGTAGAGGACTTCGTCGAGCTTGTCGGCTTGGGCGGGGTCCTTGGCGAGTTTCCACGGAGCGGTTTCTTCGACATACGCGTTGCAGCGAATGACGATTTCCATGAGCGCTTCGATGGCGGTCTGGACATGGAAGGCCTCCATCGCCGAGTCCCAGGCCTTGGTTTTTTCCTGAACGAATTCAGCGAGCGGGGAGTCGGTTTTTTTCAACACGCCCGAGCGGTAGCGTTTCGCCATGTTGAGGGTTCGATTCAGCAAGTTGCCGAGGCTGTTGGCGAGTTCGGTGTTGTAGCGCTGTTCCAGCCGTTCGTTCGAAAAGTCCGCGTCGCGGCCGGTCGCGATGTCGCTCAGGAGATAGTAGCGCGTGGCGGCGCGGCCGTAGCGGTCCACGAGTTCCGAGGGATCGACAATGTTGCCGAGGCTCTTGCTCATTTTGGCGCCAGCGATGTTCCACCAACCGTGAACGAGAAGCGTGGGCATTTCGTCATCCGTGAAGCCGAGCGCGTGGAGCATGATGAGCCAGTAAATGCCGTGCGGTGGAGCGAGGATGTCTTTTCCGATGACATGCACGGCGGGCCAGCGCGATTTGAAGAGCGAGAGGTCCGCGCCAGGGGCTGCATCGTAGCCCGCGAAGCTGATGTAGTTCGAGAGCGCGTCGAACCAAACATAGGTCACAAAATCGCGGTCAAATGGCAGCTCGATGCCCCAAGTCAGGCGGGATTTTGGACGGGAAATGCAAAGGTCTCCGGCGAGTTTTTCCACCGCGTTGCGGAGTTCGGTCACGCGAAACTCAGGGACGACGAGGGGATTTCCGGCGGCGGAGCGTTTGTCGATCAGGTCGAGCAGCCATTGGCGGTGCTCTGCGAGTTTGAAGTAATAATTTTCCTCTTCGATCAAGACGACCTCGCCCCATTCCGGGCCGAATTCGCCGTCGGGACCGCGTTCTTTTTCGGTGAGAAATTGCTCCTGGCGCACGCTGTAGTGGCCGCTCTGGGTGGCTTTGTAGAATTTCCCTTCGTCCCAGAGGCGCTGGAGCATCCCTTGGACGCAGTGCTTGTGCAGGTCCTCGACCGTGGCGGCCCAAGCGTCGTAGCGGATATCGAGTTTCTTCCAAAGCGCGACGAAAAGCTCGGTGATCCCGGCAACAAACTCGGCTGGCTCGACACCTTGCTTGGCGGCGGATTGCTGGACCTTCTGGCCGTGCTGGTCCACTCCGGTCATGAAAAAAACCGGCTCCCCGCGGAGCCTGCGATGGTGGGCGATGGCATCGGTCAGGACTTTTTCGTAGGCGTGGCCGATGTGCGGTGCGCCGTTCGTGTAGTCGATGGCCGTGGTGATGAAGAAGGTTTTGCTCATGATGGTTCGACTTTGAGTTTTCCACCCCAAGAAAGGATGCGGGCCTTGGCGCCGGCGGCTTCGGCTTCCTTGATTTGGTGGTTGCGGACATAGAACAGCGAAAGGCTGGTCCAGGCGATTTGGTTCTGCGGATCGAGTTGCGTGGAGCGAAGGCCGGCCTCGATGGCTTCGGGGTATTGGCCGTTTTTCATGAGCGCCATGCCGAGGGCGTGCCAGCCATCGAAAAAATCCGGATCGATCTCGACGCAACGGCGGTATTTTTCGATCGCCGCTCCGAGTTCGCCCACCGCGATGTCTCCGGTGGCGTCGTCGAAGAGCGTGTCCTTTTCAGAATCCATCAACCCTGCTCGGCTCCGGGCATCGTGATGCGGGCCGCCTCGCGGGAAACGCGCAGCCACTCGGCGAACAGGAGGTCGCGCTTGCCTTGGAGCATCGTTTCGCGCAGTTCCGTGCGGCGTTCCGTGTAGAGTTTTTCGTCCACCGGACCACGGCTTTGGAGCTGGATGGCAAAGCCTCCCCAAGGAGCTTGCTCGAGCTTGGAAATTTCTCCGTCTTTCAAAAGCAGCGTGGGGGCGGCGAGGTTTTGGTCCAAGCGCGAGGTGGATTCGGCGGCCGGGATGAGGGCCTGGAGTTCGGCGGTTTCGAGTTTTTGGGCTTCGGCGGCCTCCTTGAGGGATTTTCCGGAAGCCACAGCGGCGGCGAGTGTGTTGTAGGCGGAATTGGCTGATGCGGCGAAAAGCTGGGAGGCTTTTTGCGCACGAATCACGGTTTCGATTTGAGCGCGGGATTCCTCGAGGGTGAGGGGACGCACCGGGGCGGTCTCTACGAGTTCCACGATGTAAAAAGCATCACCGGCCTGAAGGATGTCGGAAATCTGGCCGGGCTTCGCGAGCAGGAAAGCGGCGGGAGCGATGGCGCGGATGGCTTCCTTGGAAACGGGTTGTTCCGTTCCATTGCTGCTGAGTCCGCCGCGATCGAATGCCGCCAATTTTTTAATTTCCACACCGGCTTCTTTCGCCAACGACTCGAAGGAGCCTGCGATTTCAGCGCTTTTCGCGGCCACGGCGCTCGCGGTATTGGCGAGTTTTTGAAGGGCTTCAATCTTGGCTTTGGCCTCGAGTTTCGGCTCCGCTGGCAGCTCGAATGCGGCGCAACGGACCGTGCGGTTTTCCTCGGTGAGGAGGGATTTTTGGTTGGCTTGATGGAAGGCGGCAATTTCCTCCTCGGTCACCGTGACCTGCCCGGCCGTATCGTCATTTTTAAATTTCACATAGGTCGCGGTGACCGGTTGAAAAATGCGCGAGACGGATTCCAACTCCGAATCCCCGACGGCGGCTGGCGCCTCGACAATATCCGAGATCAAATCCAGGCGGATCGAGTCGCGAATGACCTCCTCGAGCTGTCTCTCGCTGAATCCACGCGGCGTCAATTGCTCGCTCACGAAGGAAGTGTATTTCGTCGGGTCGAACTGCCCTTGAGTTTGAAAAACGGGGATCGATTTGATGCGGTCCGCGATTTGATCGTCGGTGGGCTCGACGCCGAGTTCCTGCGATTGGTGCTGGAGAACGAGGAGATTCCAGACGAACTGCGTGATCGCCATGCCTTGATCTGGCGCGGTGCCGCCGAGTTTTTCGAGGAGGTCGAATTGCCCAAGGGCGCTGGTGAGGTGGTAGTTTTTCACCTGACGCTCGATCGCCGCAGGGTTCAGGGCCTTGCCATAGATGCTTGGATCGCGAACGGATGCCAGCTCGTCGAGTTGTGTGGTGTTGTAGAGAAAAACAAACGCCACGATCGTGATAAAGGCGACCAGAAGCATGAGGCCGCGCTGGTTTTTCCGGAGAATTTGAATCATAAAAAATCAGTTAAAAATGGAATCGTGAAGAACTATGGACTCCCGCCGATGAAATCAAGCTTCCCCAGATTGGGTGGAACACCTCCCGTCGTCCTCACGATCGCCGGTTCGGACAATTCCTGCGGCGCGGGCATTCAGGCCGATCTCAAAACGATTTCCGCCTTCGGTGCCTATGCACAGACGGCGGTGACTTGCGTGGTGGCCGAGGTGCCCGGTCGTGTTTCTGCGATCCAAGCCATTCGCCCCGAAGTCGTCGCCGAACAAATCCGAATGAGCTTTGAGGCATTCCCCGTCGCCGCCGTGAAAACCGGGATGCTTTACTCGACTCCCATCATCCGCGCTGTGGCCGAGGTTTTGGGAAAAACCAAACGCCGTGTTCCGCTCGTCATTGATCCCGTGATGGTGGCCTCCAGTGGCGATCCGCTTCTGAAGCCGGCCGCCATCGCTGCCTATCGGCGTTTGCTTTTTCCGCTCGCCACTCTCGTTACTCCGAATCTTGACGAACTTCGCATCCTCTCTGGCATGCCCTGCCGCGACCTCGCCGAGATCCAGCAAGCCGGCGCGGTGCTGGTCGATCGCTACGGCTGTGCCTTTCTTCTGAAGGGCGGGCATCTCAAAACCTCGACCGCCACCGACATTCTCGCGACGCCGGGCGGGTTCGAAACCTTTCGCGCTCCATTCCGAAAAAATGCCGAAACGCACGGAACTGGCTGCACCCTCTCGGCCGCCATCGCTGCGGGCCTTGCCAATGGCCAGTCGCTCTCCCAAGCCGTGGCGGACGCGAAAATCTACATCACCCGCGCCATCGGGAAGGGGCACCGTTGGAAATCCACCGCCGCTCTGAACCACTTTCCGCGTTAGGATTTCAACAGCGGCAGCACTTGCAAAAACACCGGGCTGAAATCCCCGGGCGTCGCTGCCACCCAGGCGCGGATTTTTTCGAGCGAGAAAAACGCACCCGTTTCGACCTCCAACGCCGCAGGCTGGAACGGCCCCTCGTGTTGCCCCGTGTAAATCTCGATAAATTCCCAACCCGTTGTTTCCGAGCAGGTCAATCGTCCGATCGAGGTCAACTCCGGGGCCTCAATGCCCAATTCCTCGTGGAGTTCGCGCCGAGCGGCGGTGAGGTAATCCTCCCCGGCATCGACATGGCCAGCGGCTGAAGCGTCCCAGCAAGCGGGGTTGCGATCCTTCCAGATCGAGCGTTTTTGCAGGTAAAGCTCGCCGGAGGCGTTGAATAACAACATGTGGGCCGCTCGGTGCCGGAGGTTATTCACATGGATGACATCGCGAAACTCGGAGCGCAGGACTTGGTCATTTTCGTCCACCACATCGAAGCGTTCGGCGCCGTGCTGGGCGGTTTTCGGCGAGGCCGTGAAGGCGAGGGACTCCCATTGCGCCGGTGCGAGTTGCTCGGCGCGGACGGTGGGTGGAACGCCCAGAGCGCTGGCGATTTTTTGCCAGTCGTTTTTGAATTCCGGAAGGAGATTCCGCAGTTGTTTTCGTCGTTCGGAAAAACCCCGACGCACGAGCGATTCAAAGACCGCGTCGTCGAGTGGACGCACCTTCTCGCGAGTCTTGCGACGCATCGTGATCACGGCGGAGTCCACCTTTGGTCGTGGATGAAAAACCGACGCAGGAAGTTTGCGTTCGAGCCGGATGTCCCAACGCCGTCCCGTGCAGAGTGTCATCGCGCCGTAGTCGCTTGTGTCATGTGCCGCGCCGAGGCGTTGGGCGAGTTCGAGCTGCAGCGTCAGAACGAGTCTGGAAGCGGGTGAGAGGGCGGATGCGTATTTGGCAATGAGCGGAGTCGAGATGTAGTAGGGCAGATTGCCGACGATCTTCACCGGGCCCGCTCCCCATAATTCGCGAAGGTCAAAATCCAACGCGTCGGTGTGGAACACACGCGTTGTTCCACTCTCGAATGTCTCGCGAAGATGCAGCACGAGTCGCGAGTCTTTTTCGATCAGAGTGAGACGCGTGTCGGGCCGAACCAAAAACTCGGTGAGCGCACCAAGCCCAGGCCCAATTTCCACAATGTGATCGCCGGGTTGGATGTCGAGAAGCGCGACGATCCCTCGGGCGAGATTTTGGTCATGGAGAAAGTTCTGGCCGAGACTCCGGGTGGGTGCGGTTTGCAACTCCGTTAGCTTGCGGTGGATTTCTCTCAGCGTCATATCGAATGGCGTAGCGGTTTTTTCGTCCATTCACAAAGCCGATGTGAAGAACCCAAGAGGGAAGGCCCGTTTTTTTCCCAACTTATTCACAACTTTCCTCCTTGAGGATCGGTTGGGCGGGTGGAAACTTCACCGCACCTTCCCGCGAAGCCCGACTTTCATGCCAAACGGACCCAATCCCTCTCACTCGGACTACCCGCCGTTCCGTTCCTTGGTGGTGCAATTTTTTCTGATCCTGGCCGCGCTGACTGGGGTTTTCCTGGCTGGTTCGATCCGGCAGGGCTCAAGCGGGATTTTTCTAGCGGTTGCCGGAGCGGCGATGGTTTTCCTGTCACCGAACCGCGTGGTGCCGTGGCGATATTGGTTGCTATGCGGCGGGCTGATGCTCTCGGCCTCGCTGTCGCTGCTCCCGCAAGCGTGGTTCCACACGCCGCTGTGGAGGGTCGGGTTGCAGGAAAACCAAGCCCTGCCGCTGCTTTTGCAGGTCTCACTCGCACCGCGCGAAACGATTTATTGGATGCTGCTCCTCGCCGGAGCGCTTCTCACGGGGTTGTTCTCGCTGGGGCATCCGGTGCGTTCCGGGGTGAAAATTTCCCTAGCCCTCCTGGGCGCGCTGGGTTGCGCGGCTTATACCCTCGTAGCGATCCACGCGAAAAAAACCGGATGGGACTATCCCTTCGCCCCAAAAAATATTTTCGCGCCTCCGGACTTCGGTTTTTTTCCGAATCGTAACCACACGGCGGCCTTTCTCGTGACCGGTGCGGTGCTGTCGCTCGGGATCGTTCGCACCGCATGGATAGAAAAACGCTCCATCGCCTTTGTGCTGGGAGCGGCGGTGATGGGGGTTTGTTCCTACGCTTTGCTCTTCGAGTCCACTTCGCGAGGCGGCGTGGTTTTTTTGTTGGCGGGGTTGCTGGTCTGGTTGGCGATGCTGGGGAGAGGCCATCGCTCCTCGGCGCTGGTCGTCTCCGTGCTCGCCGTCGGGTTTTTGGTCGCTGGGATTTTCTTTTCCACAGAAAGCCAGGCCCGCGATCGCGTGCTGGAATTTTTTGGAGTGTCCTCGATGGTTTCCGAGTCTGGAGAGCCAAAGTCCGGCGCAGCCTTCTCGGATTTTCGATCCAAGATTTTCAGTGACTCCGTAAAAATTGTGCGGGACTACCCGATCACGGGGACGGGGCTTGGGACTTATTCGTATGTCGTCCCGTTTTATGTCGATGCCAGTATCGACGAGGCGATTCCGATTCATCCCGAGAGCGACTGGTTGATGGTCGCCTGCGAGTCCGGACTGCTCTTTCTTCTCTGCGCCTTCGGGCTTCTCGTGGTGCTGATTCGGGACATGCTGCCCTTCCGTCGCAGTGCGACTTGGCCGTTGCGGTGGGGAATCATTTCGGCGGTTTTGGCGGCGATCCTCCATGCCATGGTCGATGTGCCGATCCATCGCGTGGAATTGGGTTGGTGGATTCTCGTGCTCGGCGGCTTGGCGTTTGGAAATCCCGCCCCCACCGGCACGGAGCGCAATAAATCCTGGTGGACCCAACGCCTCATTTTTGGCGCGGGGGGTGCCGGGTGTTTGGCGCTTGGGCTTTTGTTGATCCGCTCGCAGTGGTTCGGCGAGGTGCCATTTCCTCCCTACCGCGCCGCGATCGCCGTGAATCAAATGCGACAACTCGTCGAGAAAGGTCTTATCGTGGAGGCGACAAATCTCGCCCGCTCCGAGATTCCGCTCTCGCCCATGTCCACCGGTCTCTACCGCGAACTCGGCTACCGGGAGATCAAAAACGGCGGCGATCCCATCGTGGCGGAAGCCGTCTTCGCCGCCGAGCGAGCCCTGAATCCCGTCAGTTCGAAGTTGGTCTTCGACCAAGGCATGCTCTGGCTCGGCGATGATCCGAAGCAAACGGCGAGGCTTTGGGTGGAGTCGATGAAACGGCACCTCCGCATCCAAAAAGGCGGAGCCTATTCCTACCCCGAGGAACTCTTCGGTCGAATGCTCGGCCAGGCGCGCAACCACCCCGAAATGCTCCCCATCCTCGAGGAGTGTTCCCGCATGACTCCGAGCTTGTGGATGATTTGGATTGGAAGCACCTCGCCTGAAAAAATCGAGCAGGCTGCTTCGAACAAGGATTTCCTCGCCACCCTCGACGCCCCAGCGCGCCAGAAATTCCTGCAGGCTTGGTGGAATCGTGGCAACAAGGACGCATTGGAAAAATTCCTCGCCGAAAACCCCGACTGGGAAGATGCGGCGTGGGGATTGCGGATTCGCCAAATGCTCGCCAAAAAGGAATACCAGCCTGCCGTCGAGGCCGCTCAAAAACGCTACGAGATCGATCTCAGCCTGCCGAAGCTAACTCCCGAGCAGTTCGCGCAAAAAACCCCTCCGCCGGGCCTATCCGAATCCGTGGCCTACTACACGGCGCAGGGTAACCATGTCAGCGCCCGCCGTCTTATCGCCGAATCCCTTCAGGCGAAAGATGTCGATGGCTTCCGATTGCAGTGCGCTCTGGCCATTCAAGTCGGTGACTGGCCGACGGCTTGGAAAGCCATGGAGGGAATCCTTTCGCGAACCAACCGCGCCAACCTCCCCTGAGTTCGAAAGCGAATATGTAGAAGAGCGGCATAAAATCAGTGACTCGCGTAGAAAAATTTCTACTTCGAATAATTCATTCCAACTCCGTGCTCTCCGTGTCCTCCGTGGTTAATTTCTTAATTCAGCTTCCCTCAACCGGCGTCTCGGGTTCGTCTTGCGGCTCGGCTTCGATTTCCTTCCGAATTGCTTTCGAGATGAAGGGCCGCACGAATCCGTAAATCAAAAATCCCACGAAAAGAACGGCGGGCATCCAGTAGTAGTTCATCGCGGTGAAAGCCAGCAACAGGATGAGCCCGAGAAAAGCTGGCAAGGAGCGCTGGGTGCGCCAGTTCAGGCTTTTGAAGCTCGGGTATTTCACGCGGCTGAACATCATGAAGGAGAGAAAAATCAACAGCACCGGCAGCGCATATTTCCACGATCCGATGCTCCGTTCGTCCTCGCGCAGCCACAGCATGAACAGCGTGAGCGAGGCGATCAGGCCGGCGGCGGCGGGAATCGGGAATCCCTGGAAATCCTTCTCCGGTTTGTCGGAGTTCGCGGCGGCGATGCAGTTGAAACGCGCCAAGCGCAGCCCGCCGCAGAGCAAAAAGAAGAACGCAATCAACCAACCAGAGCGCTGAAAATCCCGGAGCACAATCTGGTAAACCAGCAATGCCGGTGCGATGCCGAACGAAACGATGTCCGCCAGTGAGTCGAACTCCCGCCCGAACGCGCTCTCGTGGCCGCCGAGCCTCGCCAATCGACCATCGAGTAGATCAAAAACACAGGCGCCGAGGATGAAGGCGATCGCCTCATGGTAGAGCATTCCTGTCGGCAGGCCCTGCACAGCGAGGAGCGAGGCTTCGATAATGCGAAGCGTCGCTGCGAAACCACAAAAGAGGTTTCCCGCCGTCATCAAATTCGGCAGGAGATAGATTTTCGGCTCGTTGGGATGCTGGGGGTTCATCGCTAAAATTTCGCCACGGGAGTTTCGCCGCCGCGCACTTTGTCGCCGACCTTCACCAAAACCTCGGCCTCGAGCGTGAAAAACATCTCGGTGCGTGAGCCGAAACGAATCATGCCGAATCTCTCGCCGCGCTCGACTTTGTCGCCCACTACGGCCCAGGGGCAAATGCGGCGCGCGATCGCTCCGGTGATTTGCTTCACCATCACGGTCGCGACGGGACCCGAGAAAACCCAGGTGCGGCTTTGGTTGAGAAACGAGGATTCGGGATCACGCGCATCGAGGAATTTTCCAGGCTTTGGCTCGGAGTGGGTGACCTCCCCGGTCAGCGGCGCGCGGTTAATGTGAACATCCAGCACGGACAGAAAAATCCCGATGCGGCGGACTTTTTTGTTCAGAAATTCCGACTCCTCCACCTCATCAATCGTGGTCACAACCCCGTCGGCTGGCGAGACGGCGATGTTCTCGCCTTCCGGGGCGACACGCTCCGGGTCGCGAAAGAAATACACAGTGAAAAGCAGCAGGGCCGCGAACAGGAATGAGAGAATCGGCAGTAGCGCCAGAGAGATGAGCCATCCCGCTGCGAAAAAACCGAGGATCCAAGTGGCCTCGCCGAGTGCCTTGCTTTTCATGCGCGGGAGGCTACCAAAGCGACCCTGTTTGCCAAGCCCCCGTCCTGCGTTCCCGCTTGAGTTCCGGCGCGCTGCCATGGTTGAAAGGCCTGATGAATCCGATCTCAACCCTGTCCTCGCGTTGGCTTCGCGGGATTTTTGCGGCCGTTGTCGCGTTGTTGGTCACCGTGGCCTGCAAGCCCAAGCCTCCGGCCAACGAACTGGTCGTGGGGATGGATTTGTCCTACCCGCCATTTGAAACCATCGACCCCGCTGGCAAGCCGACGGGCGTAAGCGTCGAGATCGCCGAGGCCCTTGCTAAGTCGCTCGGGAAGTCTCTCCGCATCGAAAATATCCCGTTCACCGGGCTCATTCCCTCGCTGCAAACTGGGAAGATCGACTGCATTATTTCTTCCATGACGGACACGCCCGAGCGTCGCGGCTCAGTCGCTTTTTCCCAGCCCTATGTCGGCACTGGCCTCGCTCTCCTTGTAGACAAAAACTCATCAGCGACTTCGATCTCGGACTTGGATCAATCAGGAAAAACCCTGGCCGTTCGGCAGGGAACCACGGGAGAAATCTGGGCTCGATCGAACATCAAAAACGCCCAAATCCTCGCTCTGGAAAAAGAATCCGCTGCGGTGTTGGAGGTTATTCAGGGAAAAGCCGACGCGTTTCTCTACGATCAGATGAGCATATGGAAGAACGCCCAAGAGCAACCCGAGAAAACCCGCGCCCTCCTCGCTCCTGTTCGCAAAGAACAATGGGCCGTAGCGCTTCGCTTGGACGATTCCGCCCTCCTCGAAAAAATCAACGCCTTCCTCCGCGAGTTTCGAGCCGCCGGGGGATTCGATAAGCTCGGTGAAAAATATCTCGGCGACCAAAAAGCCGCCTTCCGCGAGCAGGGCGTCGAATTTTATTTCTGAGCCAGTTCCGAGGTCTTGTTAGGCTAGGCGATCGAGGAGCTTTTGGTGGATGCCGTCGAAGCCTCCGTTGCTGAAAACGATCACGACATCGCCGGATTTTGCCAAGGGCTTGAGGCGCTCAATGATCGAGTCGGCGGTGGGTTCGTAGAAGGCCGGTTTGCCGGTCGCCGCGATGTCGGCGACGACTTGGTCGGGCTTGAGGCGCTCGTTTTCGGGAAGCTGGTCGAGGCGAGCGACCTGGGAAATGAAGACGCCATCGGCCTCGGCGAAGGCTTTGGGAAGGTCGTTCTGAAACACGGCGCGGCGGGTCGTGTTCGACCTCGGTTCGAAGAGAGCCCACAGGCGGACGGGGCCGTATTTTTTACGGAGGCCAGCGAGGGTTTCGCGGATGGCCGTGGGGTGGTGACCGAAGTCGTCGATGATCGTGATGCCGTTGACTGTGCCGCGAACTTCCTGGCGGCGACGGATGCCTTGGAACGAGGTCAGCGCGGCGCGGATTTTTTCGACAGGAACGCCGTAGTAATGCGCGGCGGAGGCGGCCATGGCGGCGTTGCGGATGTTGAAGTCACCCGAGAGAGGGATTGAGAAGGTTTCGTTGAACAACTCGAAGCTCGATCCCGTCGGCGCGTGCGTGGCGTTTCGAATCTGGTTCGCGCAGTTTGGCGAAAAGCCGACTTCGACAATCGGAGCAGGGCAGTTTTTCGCGACATCGAGGCAGTTCGGGTCGTCGCCATTGAGGAGCACCATGCCTTCGGAAGGGACGATGTTGAGCAGGCGGCGGAAGCTCGTTTTGATCTCGTCGAGGTCGCGGTAGATGTCGGCGTGGTCGAACTCGATGTTGTTCACGATGACGAGTTCGGGGAGGTAGTGGACGAATTTCGAGCGCTTGTCGAAAAACGCCGTGTCGTATTCGTCGCCCTCGAGGATGAAATACTTCGAGTCACGGATGTTCGAGCCCTGGCCGAGATTCGATGGAATTCCTCCAATCAAGTAGCCGGGTTCGAGTCCCGCCGATTCAAAAATCCACGAGAGGATCGAGGTGGTCGTGGTTTTTCCGTGCGTGCCGGTGACGACGAGATTGTGGCGGCCGCGCAGGACGAAATGCTTCAGCGTTTCCGGCAGCGAAAGGTAGAGGAGCTTGCGGTTCAGAACGGCCTCCACAGCGGGATTGCCACGCGACATGGCGTTGCCGATCACGATCAAGTCGGCGGCCGGGATGTCGGCGGGATCGAAGCCTGGCGTGATTTTGACGCCCTTCGATTCGAGGAAAGTGGACATTGGCGGGTAGACATTTTCGTCCTGCCCGGTGACTTGAAAGCCCTTGTCTTGCATGGCTGCGGCGACGGATCCCATGGCGGTCCCGCAAATGCCGAGGAAGTGGATGTGGCGTGGGGTGGTGTTCAAAGTGTTCGGTCCGGTTTCAGTAGACATCCTTGCGGTAGCGTTTCTCTTTTTTCAGCGCCTCGACATATTCCTTGGCCTGCTCCGCGCTCTTGCCGCCGTGTTTTTCGACAATCTCGTGGAGGGCGGCATCGACATCCTTCGCCATCCGCTTCGCATCGCCGCAGACATAGAAATACGCGCCGTTCTCGAGCCAATCGAAAAGCTCGGCGCCGTGCTCGTGCATGCGGTGCTGCACATAAATTTTGTGCTCCTGATCGCGGGAAAATGCCGTGTCGAGCCGGTGAAGCGATCCATCCGCCAGCGCCGCCTCCAATTCTTCGCGGTAGAGAAAATCCGTGGCCGCGCGCTGGTCGCCAAAGAAAAGCCAATTCCTCCCCGTCGCCCCCGTCGCCTTGCGCTCCTGCAAAAACGCACGGAACGGCGCAACGCCAGTTCCAGGGCCGACCATGATCATCGGCGTGTCGGAGTTTTCAGGCATGCGGAAATGTTTCGCTGTGTGGACAAATACCGGAGCGGATCCGTGCGTGCGTTCGGACAGGTATGTCGAGCAAACCCCCTCGCGTTGGCGCGGGCTGTTGTCCACCGAGTAGCGCACGACAGCGATCGTGAGGTGCACCGATTCGCCGACGGCTTTCTGCGAGGAGGCGATGGAATAAAGGCGCGGCTGGAGTTTGCGGAGGACTTTGACAAATTCGGCGGGCGTAAATTTCGCGGCAGGAAATTGCTGAAGCACATCCAGCACATCCAGACCCCACAGGAAATTCTCGAGAGCGGCTTTTTCCTCAGGGAGCAGGAATTCTTCCAAATAAGCAGCCGCAGGATCCAATGTCGCCACGGCTTGCAGGAGTTGCTTCGAGGGCTCGGTAAGAATGTAGCTTTTCGTCAACGCCTCGCGGAGCGGCATCTCGACGGCATCTGCGCTCGGCACCACTTCGTCGCCAGAAAAACCCAGTTCGCGGAGCACGAGCTCGACCAACTCCGGATTGTTCGAAGGAAACACCCCCAGCGAGTCGCCCACTTCGTAATGCAGCCCTGAACCGGCGAGCGAGAGTTCAAAGTGGCGCGTCTCTTTTTGGGAGCCCTCGCCTGTGAGTTTGCGGTTCACTGCCAGCGCCGCCCGGAAAGGGTTTTTGCGCGAGTGAACGGAATCCGTCGATGACATAGGGCGGCAAGTAAAGAAAGGAACCCCGCGCCGCGCAAGCGCCATCGCCAAGCCCTGACAAGCGTCAGACTTTCTCAGAAAAAGACTCCCGCCCTGAAAACTCGGGTGTGTTTTTTTATTTCTCGCAATCGCCAGTTGGCTTTTGATCAAAAATGTTCGCAGCCCTCGCGGCTCACCGTTCGTATCGAAAAGCTCCAATCCTTTTAAAAAACCATGTCCACCGAATCCAAGTGCCCCTTCAACCACGGTCAACTCACAGGCTCCGGCCCCACCAACCGCGATTGGTGGCCGAACCAACTCGACCTTCGCATCCTGCACCAGCACACCGCCGAGTCGAACCCGATGGGGGAGGATTTCGATTACGCGAAGGAGTTCCAGACGCTCGACCTCGCTGCGGTGAAGAAGGACCTCTCCGCGCTCATGACCGATTCGCAGGATTGGTGGCCTGCCGATTTCGGCCATTACGGCCCTTTTTTTATTCGCATGTCCTGGCACAGCGCCGGCACCTACCGCACGGGGGACGGGCGCGGCGGTGGAGGGAATGGCAGCCAACGCTTCGCCCCACTCAACAGCTGGCCCGACAACGGCAACCTCGACAAGGCCCGCCGCCTTCTCTGGCCGATTAAACAAAAATACGGACGCAAACTTTCCTGGGCCGACCTTATGATTCTCGCTGGAAATGTCGGGCTCGAGACGATGGGTTTCAAAACCTTCGGTTTCGCCGGTGGCCGCGCCGACATCTGGGAGCCCGAGGAAGACATCTACTGGGGCTCCGAGGGTAAATGGCTCGAAGACAAACGCTACTCCGGTGACCGTGAACTGGAGAACCCGCTCGCCGCCGTCCAGATGGGCCTCATTTATGTGAATCCCGAGGGCCCGAATGGAAACCCTGACCCCGTCGCTGCGGCGCGCGACATCCGCGAGACCTTCGCCCGAATGGCCATGAACGACGAAGAAACCGTCGCGCTCATCGCCGGTGGTCACACTTTCGGAAAATGCCACGGCGCGGGTGATGCGAAAAATGTCGGTCCCGAGCCCGAAGCGGCCCCGATCGAGGAGCAGGGCTTCGGTTGGAAGAACGCCTACAAATCCGGAAAAGGCGGCGACGCCATCACCAGCGGACTCGAGGTGACTTGGACCCAGACTCCGACCCAGTGGAGCAATTACTATTTCGAGAACCTCTTCAAATACGATTGGGAACTCACTAAAAGCCCTGCTGGTGCGAACCAGTGGGTCGCTAAAGGTGCCGAGGCCGTCATCCCCGACGCTGCCGATTCCTCGAAGCGCCACCTCCCCACGATGCTCACCACCGACCTCTCGCTGCGCTTCGATCCAGCCTACGAGAAAATCTCGCGCCGCTTTTTGGAAAACCCCGGGCAGTTCGCCGATGCCTTCGCCCGCGCCTGGTTCAAGCTCACCCACCGCGACATGGGCCCTCGCTCCCGCTACCTCGGAGCGGATGTTCCCACCGAGGAATTGATCTGGCAGGACCCGATCCCCGCCATCGACCACCCACTCGTAAACGAAGCCGACCTCACTGTGCTCAAGTCGAAAATCCTCGCATCCGGCCTCACAGTTTCGGAGCTCGTCTCGACCGCTTGGGCCTCGGCGTCCACCTTCCGAGGCTCCGACAAGCGCGGTGGCGCGAACGGCGCCCGCATTCGCCTCGCTCCCCAGAAATTCTGGGCCGCCAACGAACCCGCCCAACTCTCGAAAGTCCTCTCCGCCCTGGAAACCATCCGCGCCGAGTTCAACGCCGCCCAATCGAACGGCAAAAAAATCTCCCTCGCAGACCTCATCGTCCTCGCCGGCGGAGCGGGCATCGAGCAAGCCGCCAAAAATGCGGGCCACACGCTCGCCGTGACATTCACGCCCGGCCGCACGGACGCCACGCAGGAACAAACCGATGTGGATTCCTTCTCGGTGCTCGAACCCGTCGCTGACGGCTTTCGCAATTTCCAGAAGAGGAAATTTTCTGTCCCGGCCGAGAAAATGCTCGTCGACAAAGCCCAACTTCTCACCCTCACCGCGCCCGAGATGACCGTTTTGGTCGGCGGCCTGCGTGTGCTGGGAGCCAATGTCGGCCAGTCCCGCCACGGCGTTTTCACCCAGCGCCCTGGCGCGCTCACGAATGACTTCTTCGTCAACCTCCTCGACATGGCCACCGAGTGGAAACCCGTTTCTGGAGACGAAGGCCACTACGAAGGCCACGACCGCAAAACCGGCGAAGTGAAATGGACCGGCACCCGTTGCGACCTTGTTTTCGGCTCGAACTCGATCCTCCGCAGCCTCGCCGAGGTCTACGCGAGTTCCGATTCGGTCAAAAAATTCCACCATGACTTCGTCGCCGCCTGGACGAAAGTCATGAATCTCGACCGCTTCGACCTTGCGTAAAAAATACACCGCGCTAGGCCCAATTCGGGAGAGTTGACTCTGGCCCATATGAGACTATTAATAGCTTCATATGAGAACGATCGTAACAAAACGCAAGGTCGCCAATCGGGCTGAAGCTGGAACAACCGGCGAGGGAGTTGTCAGGTTTTGTGTCCTAGGATCCGCTCCAGCCACCAAGTCTGGCCGGTTTACCCCCGCCAAACTTGTCGAGGCGCTTCAAGTCGGGCTTCCTTTTCGGGAGTTGCTTGAACTTCAAACCCGCCTCGCCGTGCCGGCGGACAAATTGGCTCCCATGTTGGGGATTTCGAAGGCCACATTTCACCGGCGCAAGGGCGGAGCCGCAAAACTCCCCCCCGCCGTTTCCGATCGCGTGGTTCGTTATGCCAGACTTCTCGGGCAGGCCCTTCAGGTCTTCGGCAATCAGGACTCCGCCAAACAATGGTTGGGGGCTCCCCAATTCGGCCTCGGTGGTGCCGTTCCGTTGGACTACGCCCGAAGTGAGGTCGGAGCCCGCGAGGTCGAAAACTTGCTCGGTCGCATCGAATACGGTGTCTATTCGTGAAGAGGCGTGCTTGGCGGATTGTGAGGGATAGGCATGCGACCTCTGCCTTTGATGGCGAGGGAGCCAGACTTTTTGGAGGTCGATGGAACTCGCTCGGAACCCCCGTCGTTTATGCCAGCGGCACGATGGCTCTGGCTGCACTCGAGACCCTGGTCCATCTCAATCCTCCCCTGCGATTCCGGTGTGTCTCCATCGAGATGACCTTCGATGATGCGTTGGTTGAAGCGGTGAACCCATCAACACTGCCTTCCGATTGGTGCGAGGAACCGCCTCCGCTATCCACTCAAGCCATAGGCGATCTCTGGGTGAAGAAAGCCCGCTCTGCCGTGCTGGAACTCCCGAGCGTCATCATCCCCTCGGAGACAAACTATCTCATCAACCCCAAGCATCCCGACTTCCGCAAAATCCACATCGGCAAGCCGGTTCCTTTTGCCTTCGATTCGAGGTTGATTTGAGGACAAGGATTCTTCCCGCGACAAGATCGCGAGGATCTGGGTAGGCTACGGCCATGGTTGAAATCTCGATCAAATATCTGGGCGACCTCCGGTGTGAGGCGCGGCATGAGCCTTCGGGCACGGTGATCACGACCGATGCGCCGGTGGATAATGAGGGGCGCGGGGAGTCGTTCTCGCCGACCGATCTGGCGGCGACTTCGCTGGGGGCTTGCATGCTCACGATCATGGGGATTGCCGCGCGCCGACAGGGGGTGGATCTCGGCGCGACAACGGTCAAGGTGGTGAAAGAAATGACGCCAAAACCCCCGCGCCGGATTGCGAAGTTGACTGTGGTTTTTACGGTGCCGCTGTCGGCCTCGCATGAGAAACGCGCGATGCTCGAGGAGGCGGCGAGGAGTTGCCCAGTCCATCTGAGCCTGCATCCCGAGGTGGTGCAGGAAATGCGGTTCGACTGGATCGGTTGAGACCGCTCAGGCGGCGGATTTTTGTTCGCGTTTTTCGGACTTGGGGGCTTCGTGCTCGTCGCGTTTCGGGTAGGCCACGCGGGCGTGGAGCATGTTGACGAGTGAGAATCGGAAGCTGTCGGCGATGCGCCAGATTTCGGAAATGGTGAGTGGGGATTCGTCGAGTTGGCCGGAGGCAAGGCGGTTGCGGACGATTGAAGTCACGAGATCATCGATGCGCTGCGGGGTGGGGCGGTCGAGGCTGCGGGAGGCGCTTTCGATTGAGTCGGCGAGGGAGACGATGGCGGATTCTCGGGTTTGCGGGCGCGGGCCGGGGTAGCGGAAACTCTCTTCACTCACCTCGGGAATGTCATCCTCGCGGAGGTTCATGATTTTTCCGCCGAGGCGGGCGTCTTCCTGTTGCTGGAGCGCGCGTTGGTAGAAATACGAAACGGTCGAGGTGCCGTGGTGTTGACGGATGATGTCGATGATTTCGTCGTTGAGCTTGTGCTTGAGGGCGAGGTCCACGCCTTCCTTCACATGGGCGACGATGATAAGGGCGCTCATGGTCGGGGTGAGGTCGTCGTGGGGATTTTCGCCTTGGTGGGTGTTCTCGGTGAAATACTGGGGCTTCAAAAGCTTGCCGATGTCGTGGAAATACGAACCGACTCGGCAGATCGTGGCATTCGCGCCGATGGCTTCGGCGGCGGCTTCGGCGAGGTTGGCGACGGCGAGACTGTGGTGGTAGGTGCCGGGGGCTTCCATGCTCAGGCGTTTGAGCACGGGGTGGTTGAGATCGGTCATCTCGAGCCAGGAAATGTCGGTCGTGATTTTGAAAAGATGCTCAATGATCGGAAGAAGTCCGCTGACGACGACGGCCGTGGCGATGCCGGTGGCGAAGGCCGCAAGACTTTGCCAGCCGACCATGGCCCAATCGGTTTGCGCGGGGAGTTCCCAAATGATCGGGCCAATCTGGCCGAAGGTGGCGGCAAGAACCCATGTGGCGAGGCCGACATAGACGCCAGCACGGACGAGGCGGCTCCGGCGGCGGACCTGCAGGGTTACAAAAACGGCGATGAAGCCGGTGATTAATGAGATGACAAGAAAAACGGGATCGATCCGGCCGATCAAAAGTGATCCCCAGAGGCTCGAAAAAACCGCCGCGTAGAGGCCATGGTTGCGGCCGAGAAGCACCGAAAGAACCAACGGTGCGAAGGCGTAGGGAATGAGCAGCGGGGCGAGTTGGAGGTCGAGCGCGCCGCTGGCGGCTTGCGACAAAATAATTTTGATAACAAAGAGTTGCGCGAGGAGAATGCCGAAAACCACACCCAACCGCGAGTTCGTGAGCATTGTTTGCGGGTGGTTGATCCACAACTGCGCCACGGCGGTGACAAAAATCAGAAGGCAGAGCAGAAATTTCTTCGCGGGTTCCTCCTGGATGCCGGTGAAAATCAAGGCGGCCAAGCCCATGACAAACGCGGCGAGGATGATCGCGCGCATCGTCCAGCCCGTTTCCAGCGCTTCGAAAAACTCACTTTCCTCAATCGTGCGGCGACGCTTGCCACAATCGCGGCCCTGATCGATCAGGCGCCAGCGTTTAAAAAATCCGAACATGTTAAGAATTATTCAAATGGCCAAAGGCGGGAGATTCAAGAAGGATTTTAAATCCGGCTCTCCCGGGATCCCCGGTGGTCTTTGTAGGCCAAGACGATAGACTGGACCAACGGGTGCCTAACGACATCCTTTTCCGAGAAGAAATGCATGCCGATTCCCTGCACATCGCGCAGGGCGGAGGCGGCTTCGACGAGGCCACTGAGTTTGTTGCGCGGCAGGTCGATTTGGGTGACATCGCCGGTGACGACGCATTTCGACCCGATGCCGAGGCGGGTGAGGAACATGAGCATTTGCTCGGCGGTGGTGTTCTGCGCCTCGTCCAAAATCACAAACGAATTGCCGAGTGTGCGGCCGCGCATGTAGGCGAGGGGAGCGATCTCGATAATATTGCGGTCCATGAGCTTCTGAAGTTCCTCGGCTTCGAGTAGGTCGTGGAGGGCGTCGTAGAGCGGTCGCAGGTAGGGCAGAATTTTTTCCTCAAGCGCGCCGGGCAGGAAACCCAAAGCCTCGCCGGCCTCGACGGCGGGACGGGTGAGAACGATGCGTTTGATTTTTTCCTGCTTGAGGGCCGCGACCGCGCAAGCGACGGCGAGGTAGGTTTTTCCGGTTCCGGCGGGGCCGACTCCAAAGGTGATGTCGTGGCTTTGGATCGATTGGAGGTAGGCTTTCTGGCCGGCGGTGCGCGGAACGACCGGAGGCTTGCGCGGCGAGCAGTGAATTTTCGTTTCGATCAGGCTTGAGAGCGGTTCGGCGGAAGCATTGGGAGAAGCGGAGTCGAGGGCCTGAAGGAATTCCTGGCGTTGGATCGATACGCCCTGCTTGGCGGCGGTCTGGAGTTGATCGAAGACGCTGCGCGCGCGGTCGATGGCGGATTTTTCCCCTTCGAACCGAATCCAGCCATCGCGGGCCGTGGCGCGAACTCCGAGCCGGGCCTCGAGATCCTTGAGGAGCTTGGGATCGCCGGCGTAGAGGGATTGGGCGATCCGGGCGTTTTCGAATTCGAGGGTGAGTGTTTCCATCAAAATCTCGGCGAACTACTTGTAAGCATAAACCAAGGCCCAACCGGTGCGCTCCACGGGGGATTTGTGCACGGTGACGATGGCGTAGTAGGTGCCGGTCTTTTTGGGGGCGACTTTCGTTGTGACGAGGAATCCCGGGCGGGAGGTGTTCTCACTGACGAGTTGGCCTTCGGAATTGTATATTGCGAGGGAGAGCACGGCTTTTTTCACATCCGTGCCGAGGCAGAAGATGTAGTTGTTGCCTTTGAAAAGCTGGGCTTGGATCGCCTGCTTGTCCTTCACTCCGAGGTCGCCTCCCCAAGCGTCCTCGCGGACATTGAAGCTCTGCTTCACGAAGGGTGTAGCCGCTTCGTAGGCGAACGACAGGGCGTCGTCCACATAGGCAAAAACCGGAGCGAGAGCAAGGAGGGGGAGGAAAATGAGCAGGGATTTTCTCACGCGAATCAGGCTCCCTTGCCGGTGATCGAAATGACGGTATCGCGGGTCATTTCATTGATTTTCTGCACATTGTCCAAGGAAATAGTGTTGCCGTCCTTCGCTCCGATGAGAGGACGAATTTCCTTGAGCATCTTGCGGACGCGAACCACGAAGCGGTCGTTCGATAGGCGTTTGCTGGAGAGGGTGCCGAGTTGTTTGGAAAAATACTCCAGCAGGAGAGGTTGGTGGAGGAGTTCCGCGCTGTCGGGGGTGTAGGTCTTGCGAACGATCGAGGTCAGAACCTCGGTGCCGCGAATCCAGCCGCCCATGCTCACGAGTTGGGCGAGTTCGTTGTCGCCGAGCTCCTCCATGGCGCCTTTCACATCTTGGAGCGCGCCGTCGAATTCCTTCCGCACAGCCTGCCAATCCTTCACCTCGGCTTTGTCGGTGATGCTCTTCGCCCGCTCAAGCACGGCTTTTTCGACATTGATCGCCTTCGAGAGGGAGAGGACACGCCGGCCGATTTCCTTCACGCGCTCGGGGTCCTCGGCCTCCACGGCCACGAAACCCTCAGCGATCACGGTCCCAAGAAGCAGGGCGACTTGAGCGCGGTTGCCGGTTTGTTTTCCCAAATTCTCCCGCTGCTCGCCGCGCCAGTTCGGGTTGCCGAGTTTGTCGAGCACGCCGAAAACCTCGCTGGGCACGGGAACGACGACATCGTCGATGGATTGGGCGGGAAACTCGGAGAGGTCGATGGAGTCGGCGGGCTTTTGGGCCGTGCAAACGCCGTTCATGGCCACCACGCAGAGAAGGGCGGTCACTGTTTTCGATAGGGTCGGCATTTTCAAAATTGAGCGTTGTTGTGCCACTGGTCTCCGGATAGAAAACTCGGTCGCTGAATCTGGTATGAATCCCGAAAGATTACAACATCTTCTTCAGGCCGCAAAAGGCCGCCGCCTCCTCGTCATTGGCGATGTGATGCTCGATGAATTCGTGTGGGGCAAAGTCTCCCGCATCTCGCCGGAGGCCCCGGTGCCGGTCGTCGAGGTTCACGAGGAAACTTGCTACCCCGGCGGTGCGGCGAATGTCGCCCGCAACCTCAGCCCATTCTGCGCGGAGGTTCATTTGTGCGGCCTCGTCGGCAGCGACTCGCACGCCGAAAAACTCCGCAGCCTGCTCGCCGCCGAGAGGATTTCCACTAGCGCCCTCGTCGCCGATCCCACGCGCTCGACGATTGTAAAAACCCGCATCGTCGCCCGCCAGCAACAGGTCGTGCGCGTGGACCGCGAACGCCGCAGCCCGGTGGGCGTCGAGGTTTTGGAGCGGGCCTGCGCGGCGATCGAGGAGCTTTTGCCGCAGATGGACGCCGTAATTTTCGAGGATTACGGGAAGGGTTTTCTCGGCCAGGAACTCAAAGACCGCGCGACCCAAATGGCCCGTCAGGCCGGGAAGTATCTCTCGGCAGACCCCAACCCCACGAACCCGCTCGACTGGCGCGGGGTCGATCTGTTGAAACCCAACCGCTCCGAGGCTTTCGCTATGGCCGGCCTGCAGGATCCCGGCGCCGCCGAGAATCCCCTCAATGACCTGCCTCTCCTCGAAACCGGCTCGATTCTTTTGAAAAAATGGGACCTCGCCTCGTTGCTGGTCACGCTCGGCGAGCACGGCATGATCCTCTTTCGTTGCGGCGCGGAGCCGTATCACACGCCCACGCGGGCGAGGGAGGTTTTCGATGTTTCGGGCGCGGGCGACACGGCCATCGCGCTCTACACTCTGGCGATTTGCGCCGGGGCCACGCCCGCCGAGGCGGCGGAAATTTCCAACTACGCCAGCGGCGTCGTCGTCGCCAAACTCGGCACCGCCACGCTCACCGCGCAGGAGTTGACCGAGGCGTTTCACAACCATGGGTAACCGCCGCGCGGTATTCCTCGATCGCGATGGCACGGTGATGGAGGAGGTGAACTACTGCAACGACCCCAAGACCGTGCGGGTTTTCCCGGGAGCCCTCGAGGCGCTCCAGCGTCTGCGCCAAGCGGGCTGGATCACGATTGTCGTGACGAACCAAAGCGGCCTCTCGAAAGGCAAAATCACGCCCGAGCAATACGAGGCGGTGAATGCCGAATTCCTCCGTCAACTCCCCGGCGCCATCGATGCGGTGTATTTCGCGCCCGACCATCCCGAAAATCCCACCCCCCGCCGCAAGCCCGGGACTGGAATGCTCGAGGAGGCCGCGCGGGAATTTGGGATCGACCTTTCACAGAGTTGGATGATCGGTGACAAGGCGATCGATGTGGAATGCGGCCGCCGCGCCGGTTGCCAAACGATCCTCGTCCGCACCGGCTACGGCGCGAACCTTGAAAATACCGGCGCCGACTTCGTGCACGAGGGGATCGTCACCGCCTTGGAGAGGATCAGTGACCTCAATCTGGGGTAATTTATTTTTCCGCCGCCTTCGGTGCGACGAAGCCTGAGATCAAAAATAAAATGGCCGCCACGCAGATGCAGGAGTCGGCGACATTGAAGGCCGGCCAGTGCCCATACCACGGCAGGATCACATCAAGGAAATCGACGACATAGCCGTGGAGGAGGCGGTCGGTGAGGTTGCCGACAATCCCGCTTGCGAGCAGCGCGGCGCCGAGGCGGCTCGGGGCGTCCAGAAAGCATCCACGCCGCGCCATCATGGCGACCGCCACGAGCGCGACCGAAGCGAGCCCGATGAAAAAGGCGTTGTTGTCTTTCATCATCCCAAACGCCGCGCCGGTGTTGTGAACCTGCACCAGATTAAAAAATCCAGGAATGACCTCGATGGTCACATGGGTCGGAATGTTGGCGAGGACCAGAAATTTCGTGATCTGGTCGAGGATGTAGAGCGGCAGCGCCAAAAAAAGAACCAACCTCATAAAGAATTCATCACTCCGTGTTCTCTGTGTCCTCTGTGGTCAATCATCCCAGAGCGGTTTCACAGCGGCCGCAGAGCGTCGGGTGGGTGGCGCTTTGACCGACTTCGGGGCGGTGGCGCCAGCAACGCTCGCAACGGGCGTTCGAGGTTTTCGCCACCTCGCAGCTCGGGGTGGGGGATTCGGAGATTTCGAGGTCGCTCAGGATGAAGATTTCTTCGGCTTCGGACTGGACCGGTGCGAGGGATTTCAATTCCTCGGGCGTCGCACCGAGTTGGATTTTCGCCTCGAGCGCACTGCCGATCTCACCGGCTTTTTGGGGCTTTTCCACAGCCTGCGAAATGCGGCTGCGGATTTGAAGGAGTGCATCCATCTGCGCGATGGTGTCGGCGTTTTGCCAAGCCGGATCAGGTTTTGGAAAATCCTGCGCATGGACCGAGCTGCCTGGCTGGAAGTGGCCCCAGGCCTCCTCGGCGGTGTAGGCGAGGATCGGCGCAAGCAGGCGGACGAGTGTGTCGAAAACCCTGTGCATCGCGAATTGCGTGCCGCGGCGGCGCGGGGAGGATTTGGCGTCGCAGTAGAGTCGGTCCTTTGTGATGTCCACATACAGGCTGCTGAGATCGACGGCGCAGAATTGGTTGATCGTGTGGTGCACACGGTGGAACTCGAGTTTCTCGTAGGCGTCGAGGCAGGTGGCGACGACTTCCTGGAGGCGCGCAAGGATCCAGCGGTCGACGAAGATGAGCGATTCCGGCGCGGGAGGATTTGCGGCGTCGTAGTCGTGGAGGTTCGCGAGGAGGATGCGGAGCGTGTTGCGGACGCGGCGGTAGGCATCCGAGAGGCGCGTGAAGATTTCCTCGGAGAAGGGCACATCGTCGGTGAAGTTCACACTACTGACCCACAGGCGGAGCAGGTCGGCGCCGTATTTGTTCACATAGTGGTCGGCGTCGGTGGGCTTCTGGTAGCCACCCGCGGCGGACTTCGAGATTTTCTTCCGCGTGTCGACATCCATCACGAAGCCGTGGGTGAGCACGGTGCGGTAGGGGGCTTTTTCGTTCAGCGCGACGGAGGTCATGAGCGAACTCTGGAACCAACCGCGGTGTTGGTCGGTCGCTTCGAGATAGAGGTCGGCGGGAAAGGCGAGTTCGGGGCGTTGGCGCAGGACGGTTTCGTGGCTGAGGCCGGAATCGATCCAGACATCGAGCGTGTCGTTGCGGCGAGTGGTGCCGGCGGGGAGGCCGACGAGTGAAGCCCAAGCGGCATCGTCGAGTTCGAACCACGAGTTGGTTCCTTTTTCGGAGAAAACCTCGGCGACCTTGTTGATGACGGCGGGGTCGAGGATCGGCTCGCCTTTTTCATTGTAGAAAACCGGAAGCGGCACGCCCCAAGTGCGCTGGCGCGAAATGCACCAGTCGGGACGGGATTCCACCGTGCCGCGAATGCGGTTGCGGCCCCAATGCGGAATCCAATGCGTGCTGTCCACCTCGCGAAGCGCGGCCTCGCGGATCCCGTCGATACGGATGAAAAATTGCTCGACCGCACGGAAGAGGATCGGGGTTTTGGAACGCCAGCAGTGGGGGTAGTCGTGAAGGTAATCGGACTGGCCGAGGAGTGCGCTGCGTTCGGTGAGGATGCGGAGGACTTCCTTGTTCCCCTGCTCGAGGACATGGAGGCCGACGAGTTCGGGAATGCCGCATTCCTCGGTGAATTTGCCGTAGGCATCGACGGGCGAGAGGACATCGAGGCCATTCGCTTGGCCGGCGAGGTAGTCGTCCGCGCCATGGCCCGGCGCGATGTGAACCTGCCCCGTGCCTTTTTCCATCGTCACGAAATCGGCGGTGATGACAGGGACTTCGCGGTTAAGGAAAGGATGGCGGGCTTTCGAGCCGGCGAGTCCGGCACCGGTGAACTCGCATTCGGCGGGAGCGGCCGAGGATTTGGTTTCGGCGAGAAACGCCTCCCAAAGCGCGTTGGCGATGACGAGCGATTTGGCGGAGCCATCGGCGAGAGTGACTTTGCGGAGGGTGTATTTTTCCTGGGGGTGGACGGCGATGGCGAGGTTCGCGGGAAGTGTCCACGGCGTGGTGGTCCAAATCACAAACGAGGCGTCACCAATCGGACTACTCGCGGCGGCGAAGGCCACATGGATCGCGGGGTCGGTGCGCTCGGCGTATTCCACCTCGGCCTCGGCGAGTGCAGTGTGCGCGCCGGTGCTCCAGAGGACGGGTTTTTTCTTGCGATAGACGAGGCCTTTTTCGACGAACCTCGCAAAGGCGCGGATCATTCCGGCCTCGTAGCCGGGATCGAGCGTGAGGTAGGGATTTTCCCAATCTCCAAGCACGCCGAGGCGTTTGAACTGGCGGCGTTGGATGTCAATGAATTTGCGGGCGTATTCCTCCGAGCGGCGGCGGACCTCGGCGGGCGCGAGGCCGGCGGAGGATTTGACCACACGGAACTCGATCGGGAGGCCGTGGCAGTCCCAGCCAGGAACGAACGGCGCGCGGAAGCCGGCCATGGTTTTGGATTTCACCACGAAGTCCTTGAGGATCTTGTTGAGCGCGGTGCCCATGTGGACATCGCCGTTGGCGAAGGGCGGGCCGTCGTGGAGCAGGTAGAGCGGGGCGTCCTTCCGGCGCTCTTGGATTTTGGCATAGAGGCCGCTGGATTCCCATTTGGCGAGGATTTCGGGTTCGCGCTGGGCGAGGCCCGCCTTCATCGGGAAGTCTGTTTTCGGAAGGTTGATGGTGTCTTTGTAGCCGCTCATGAAAGTCGGGGAGCATAATCAGCGGCGCGTGGCAGGGTCAACGCCACCGCTCGGCGATATCATGGCCGCAGACACTTCGACGGAAGGAACCCGGGACCTTGCATTTTTTGCTTGAACGATAGGCGGCGGAGGAGGAATTGTTTTTGTCCAGTTCAACCCCCTATGAAAACCGATCATCAAATCGACCTTTGTCGTGCCTTCGTGCAATCATCCTCCTTTTGGAGTGAGGATATCCCGGAACAAAAAACAGATGGTCCCGTAATCACAATTTCCCAAGCTGCCGGGGCGAGGGGAAATCCGATCGCGGCCGAACTTGTTAGTCACCTACTCGAAAATTCCACCATCCCGCAACATCGACCTTGGACGGTCTTCAATCAGCGGCTCGTCCATCAAGTCGTCGAGGAGCATGGCCTGCCGAATAGCACGGTGGGATTTTTTCCCGAGGACCGGACGGGACATTTGATGGATATGCTCGGGGAGGCGCTGGGCCTGCATCCCGGGGTTTTTACGGCAGTCGCCAAAACGGCAGAGACCGTCCTGCGGCTTGGCCAGTCCGGCAATGCGGTGATCGTCGGACGCGGCGGGAATTTCATTACCAAAAACATCCCGATGGCCTTGCATGTGCGATTGGTCGGGACGCTGGAAATCCGAATCCGGAGTTTTGCGAGCATCTACAAAGTCTCCCAAGACGAGGCGGTGAAGGAAGTCGCCCGTCGTGATCGGGCGCGGAAAAACTACATTCTCGAAAATTTCCGCCAGGACATCAACGATGTCACCAACTACGACCTCGTTTTAAATACGGACGATTTGAGTGACAGCGACGCGGCGCGGATCATTTCCAGCGCGCTGGAGGCGAAGGTGCGACAGGCCAGGGCGATTTCCCAAAACGGCTCGCGTTCGCGGCAATAAGTCGGGATCGGGTTAAAAAGCCTTCCGCAGGTGGCTCGGTAGGATGCCGAGTTGCTCGCGGTATTTCGCGACCGTGCGGCGGGCGACTGGCAGTCCGCGGTCGGCGAGGAGCTTCACGAGATCCTGGTCGCTGTAGGGGCGCGTTTGGCTTTCCTCCTTTACGATTTGCGCGATGGCTTGGCGGACACTTTCGTTGCTCACCGTCTCTCCGTCGGAATTCGTGTAGCCGTGGGTAAAGAAATACTTCATCTCAAAAACCCCATGCGGCGTGGCGATGTATTTGCCGGCCGATGCGCGGCTCACGGTCGTCTCGTGAACTCCAACGGCCTCGGCGACCTGCACCATTCGCATGGGCTTGAGGTGGGCGGGGCCGAGGTCCATGAAATCCCTTTGCTGGGCGACAATCTCGCGGGCGATGTTGAAGATCGTTTGTTGGCGTTGCTGGATGCTGCGGATGAAAAAATTTCCGCCTCGGATTTTGTCACGCAGGTAGTCGCGAACCTCCTTCGAGTCGGTGGCGAGCATGTCTTTGTAGGAATCCGAAATTCTCAGGCGGGGAATTTCGTCGCTGTTCAGGGAAACGACATAGTCATCTCCCTCGCGCTCCACGATGACTTCGGGCGTGACGACTTGATTCGTATCCTCGGCAAAAGCCCGGCCGGGAGCGGGATCGAGGCGAGCAATCACCTCGGCTGCGCGCTGGATTTCGGGAATTTCCAAGTGGAGTGCCTTGGCAATGTCGTTGAGTTTTTTTCGCCCCAACTCATCCAAGTGGTGGCGGACAATGCGGGATTCGACGGAATGCTGGCGGCCTTGGGCTTTGAGTTGACGCAGGAGGCATTCGGAGAGAGTGCGGGCGGCAATGCCGGGGGGGTCGAACTGCTGGATTTTTTCTAAAACTCCCTCGACATCGATAGACATGACATCCATCGAAGCGGCAATTTCCTCGCAAGTCGCGCGGAGGTAACCGCCCTCATCGAGGTTTCCGATGATTTCGACTGCGATCTCGGCGTCTTCCCTCGTCCAGTTGGCTGTTTGGACTTGCTCCAAAAGATGCTCGGTGAGGTTGTGGGGGCGGATTTGGGAGTCCAGGAAATGCTGTCGCTTTTCGAGGGCTTCTTTGGACCAGGATTCTCCCGGGGAACGCTGGCAGTAGTATTCGTTCCACTCATCTTCTATGCGGGAAGTTTTTTCGGTTTCGGAAGAACTGGGCTTATCGGAGGGCATTTCCTCCAAGGCGGGATTCGAGCGCAGTTCGGTATCCACCAACTCGAGCAATTCGTTCAGGGGAGCTTGCAGAACATGCAGGCTTTGTTGCATCTGCGGCGATAGCGATTGTTGCATCGCCATGCCGCCCACTTGTTGCATTCCGGCCATATTTCAATGGCCAGACTAGGCATGAAATCTGCTCCTGCAAGCATGATTCACGCCATCTTTGAGAAAGGCCCGGGTTGCATTGAGTGGTGCGACGAGATAATGGGGAGCCCTTTCTGAAATGGGCCCCTTGATTTATTTGGACAACAACGCGACGACTCCCGTCGTGCCGGAGGTTTTGGGGGCGATGGAGCCCTGGCTCCGGGGAGGCTTCGGCAACCCCTCAAGCGGCTACCGACTCGGCCGTGCGGCGTCAGCGGCCATCGACACGGCGCGCGGCCAAGTCGCCGCGCTGGCGGGATGCCAATCCGAGGAATTGGTTTTTACCAGCTGCGGAACCGAGTCGATCACCACGGCGATCTACTCTGCCGTTGCTTCCAAAAAACGCCATATCGTCACCAGCGCGGTCGAGCACAGCGCCACATTTCGACTTTGCGAGGATTTGGCCAGGAAGGGGTTTGAAATCACCCGCCTCCCTGTAGATGCCACGGGACAGCTGGACTTGGACGAGTTGAAGGCGGCCATCCGACCCGAGACCGCCTTAGTTTCCCTCCTTTGGGCCAACAACGAAACCGGCGTCCTCTGGCCTCTCGAAAAAATCGCCGACCTTGTTCAAAAAACCAACGCCATCCTCCACATCGACGCCGTGCAGGCTTTCGGGAAAATTCCGCTCCGTCTCGAAGGTCTCGGTGTGCATTTCATGAGTTTCTCGGGACACAAACTCCATGCTCCGAAAGGTGTCGGTGCCCTCTACATCAACCGCCGCGTTCCCTTCACCCCTTTCCTGCGCGGCACTCAGGAAAACGGCCGCCGCGGAGGCACGCAGAATGTCGCCTCGATCGTCGCCTTTGGGAAAGCCGCCGAACTCGCCGCCGCCCATCCGCTCGAACCCACTCTCCGCGACCGCCTCGAAAGCTCCCTCCTCGCCACCATCCCCGGCTGCTCCGTCAACGGCGACCGCGCCAACCGTCTTCCAAACACCACCAATCTCTCATTTCCAGGCATCGAGAGCGAAGCCGCCCTCATCCTCCTCGACGAGCGCGGCGTCTGTTGCTCAGCCGGTTCCTCCTGCGCCACCGGATCCGGCAAACCCTCCCATGTCCTGAAAGCGATGGGCCTCACCGACGCCCGCGCCAAATCCTCCCTCCGCCTCTCCCTCAGCCGCCTCACAACCCCCGAGGAAATCACCCGCACCGCCGAAATCCTCCCCGCCGTCATCACCAAACTCCGCACGACCTCCCTTTCCGAAAGCCCCGTCACATTCTCCTAATATGACTCAAACCCTCTTCTACCTCTCCGTGCTCTCCGCGTCCTCCGTGGTTAATTCAATTTAATTTTCACCAACTCATGCTCGAAAAACACCTCCTCCAAATCGTCCAGGAACTTTCCCTGCAACCCCGCCAAGTCGCCGCCACCGCCGTCCTTCTCGAGGAAGGCGCGACCGTGCCGTTCATCGCCCGCTACCGCAAAGAGCGCACCGGCGAACTCGACGAAGTCCAGATCGCCAATATCCGCGACCGCATGCAGGAACTCGAGGAATTGGACAAACGCCGCGAATCGATCCTCTCGTCGCTCGAGGAACGCAAACTCCTCACCGAGGAATTGAAAGTCAAAATCGACGCGGCCAAAAACCTCTCCACCCTCGAGGATCTCTACCTTCCGTTCCGCCCGAAAAAGCGCACCCGCGCCACGATGGCCAAGGAAAAAGGCCTCGAGCCGCTCGCCGACATCCTCTGGGAGCAAAACCCGAACACCGATCCCGAGGCCGAGGCCGCCGCGTTTATCAGCGTCGAAAAGGAAGTCCCCGACACCGCTGCCGCCCTCGCCGGAGCGCGCGACATCCTCGCCGAGCGCATCAATGATTCCGCTGAGGCCCGCGCCGCGCTGCGCGATCTCTACCTGAACAAAGCCGTGCTCAAATCCAAAGTTGTCTTTGAAAAAGAAAAGGACGCCGCGAAATTCAAAGACTACTTCGATTGGAGCGAGCCGGTCGCCCAATGTCCCTCGCACCGATTTCTCGCGATCCGTCGCGGCGAGACCGAAGGGCTGCTTTTCTCCCGCATCACCCCACAGGAGGAGCAAGCACTCGCGGCGCTCGACCACCTTTTCGTCAAAGGCTCGCACGCTTCTGCCCAGCAGGTCCGCCTCGCCGCGCATGATTGCTACAAGCGCCTCCTCGGTTTCGCCATGGAGGGCGAGGCCCGCGTTTTCTATAAAAAGAAAGCTGATGAGGAAGCCATCCGCGTCTTTGCCGAAAATATCCGCGAACTCCTCCTTGCCTCACCGCTCGGCCAAAAAACCACCCTCGCGCTCGACCCCGGATTCCGCACGGGTTGCAAACTCGTCGTGCTCGATCCTCAGGGAAAACTCCTGATGAACGAAGTCGTCTATCCCGAAAAGGGAGCCCGCGACCGCGCCGAAGCTGCTGAAGTCATCAAGTCAGTCGTCTCCCGTTTCAAAATCGAAGCCATCGCCATCGGCAACGGCACCGCCTCGCGGGAGACGGAAACCTTTGTCCGCGCCCTCGGCCTGCCTGCCGCCATCACGATTGTCGTCGTGAGTGAATCTGGCGCATCGATCTACTCCGCCTCGGAAGTCGCCCGCGAGGAATTCCCGAATCTCGACCTCACCGTTCGTGGGGCCATTTCTATCGGCCGTCGCCTCATGGACCCCCTCGCCGAACTCGTGAAGATCGACCCGAAATCCATCGGCGTCGGCCAATACCAGCACGATGTCGACCAATCCGCCCTCAAGCGCTCGCTCGATGACGCGGTCGTCTCGTGCGTGAACCATGTCGGCGTGGAACTCAACACCGCCAGCGCGCACCTCCTCGGCTATGTCTCCGGCCTCAACTCCCGCACCGCACTAGGCATCGTGGAATTCCGCAACCAAAACGGCCCCTTCAAATCCCGCAACGAACTCCTCAAAGTCCCCGGCCTCGGTCCCAAGGCTTTTGAGCAGTCCGCCGGCTTCCTCCGCATCCGCAACGGCGCGCACCCGCTCGACGCCAGTGCCGTCCATCCCGAGCGCTACGACCTCGTGGACAAAATGGCCGCCGACCTCGGTTGCTCCGTCAGCGAACTCCTCCAGAATCCCGCCCGCCGCACCGCCATCAAGGCCGAAAAATACACCACGCCTGAAGTCGGCCTGCCCACCTTGCAGGACATCCTGAAAGAACTCGCCAAGCCCGGCCGCGACCCACGCAAGCAATTCGAGGCCTTTTCGTTCTCTGACGAGGCGATGAAAATCGAAGATCTCAAGCCCGGCATGAAGCTCCCCGGCATCGTCACGAATGTCGCCGCGTTCGGCGCGTTCATCGATGTTGGTGTTCACCAGGACGGCCTCGCACACATCAGCCAACTCAGCGATCAATTCGTCAAAAACCCTTCGGATGTCGTGAAGGTCGGCCAAAAAGTGAACGCCACCGTGATGGAGGTGGATTTCGAGCGCAAACGCATCAGCCTTTCCTTGAAAACCAACCCCGAACTCGGCGCCCAGTCCCGCGGCCCGCGCGACAGCGGCGGCGGATCGAGAAATTTCCAACCTCGGCCCCAGCAAAAACAAGCCCCGCAAGTCGATTGGTTCACCGCCGCGATGAACAAAAAGAACTAAGATCAATCAACGATGCCCGCAACCTCCCCGCCCTCCGAAATCATCAACCGCCTGGAGGGACGGGCTCTGTCCCGTCCGGCGGTGGGCAAGGCTACTCGATGGCCGCGGATGACACAGAGGTCATCCCTCCAAAATTAAGCGCGCGAGGGCAGCCATCGTGTAGCGGAACTCTGAAAGAGTTTCGACGGCGTTAGGCGTGGCTGCGCGTTCTGCGGTTATGAACCGCCGGGACTAAAAAAGAATGGGGTAAGTCAACTTCGCCGACCTGGAGGGACGGGCTCTGTCCCGTCCGGCGGTGGGCACGGCTGCGCGATGGTCGCAGGATGACACAGAGGTCATCCCTCCAAGTCGGATTCGGGGTGAATCTCGATGGAGTTTTTGTTCGATGGTCGCGGAGGACTCGTGGCTACTCGAGGGCGACGGGGTTGGTCAGGGAGCCAATTTTTTCGATTTCGATGGTTACCGAATCGCCGGCTTGGAGCCATACGGGCGGCTTTCGGGCCATGCCGACGCCGCTCGGGGTGCCTGTGAGAATCACAGTTCCTGGCAGGATCGTGGTGCTGGCACTGAAAAAGGCGATGAGTTCGGACACGCTGAAAATCATGTCGGCGGTGGTCGAGTCCTGCATGGTCGCGCCATTCAGAATCGTGCGGATGCGGAGGGCATCGGGGTTCGGGATTTCATCCTTGGTGACGATCCAGGGTCCGAGCGGGCAGAAGGTGTCGAAAATTTTCCCACGGCACCATTGGCCGGAGCTGAGCTTGATCTGCCAATCGCGGGCGCTCACATCGTTGGCGCAGGTGTAGCCGAGCACATAATCGAGGGCGTTTTCCTTGGAGACATTTTTGGCGGTGCGGCCGATGACGATGGCGAGTTCGCATTCGTAATCGACCTCGTGGCTGGCGAGGTGGGTGGGAATCAAAATCGGATCGCCGGGATTTTGAACGCAGGAGGCGGTTTTGATGAAAAGAACGGGGCGCTCGGGTGGTTTGGCGCCGAGCTCCTCGGCATGCTTGCGGTAGTTCATGCCCGAACAGAGGACGACGCCGGGCTCGATGGGGGCGAGGATTTTGGCGATGTCGGCGGGGCGGTCGGTGGAGCGGACTCCTGTGAGGAGGTCGCCTTCGAGTTGCGTGGCGCGGCCGTCGGGATGGATTTCCGCGAGGCCGGTGAGGCCTTGGGAGTCGAGGTGGCGTTGGATTTTCATGAAGCGATGAAATCGGGTCAGTTTCGTGGCGTGTTGCCAAGCATGGAGTAAACAAAAACCCCTCCGCGCCGCCGGCGAAAACCACGCGGCTCTCTCCCCGTGTCACATATTTATGTGACATGACGCGGAAATTTTACCCCGCTAAGAACTCCGCTTCGGAACCCATTTTTTCCCATGAAACAACTCGTCGCTTCTCTCCTGATTCTCGCTATCGCCTGCCGCTTGGAGGCGGCAACCCGGATAGAGAACAACCGCTATGCCGTGAATGTCGAAGCTGCCGATGGCACTTTCACGATCGCTACAAAGCCCGATGGAAAAATGGTGCTTCCTGCCGGCAAGCTCAGCGGCACGGCCGGAAAAGCAAAAACGATTTCGCTGGATGACAAAAAATTCGGCCAGGGCCAGGGCATCGAGATCATTTATCCTGATGGAAGCCGCGAAGTGGTGGCTCTCTACCCGAATCTCCCGTTTGTCACCTTCCGCTCCACTTTCCACAACGCTGGAAACGAACCGCTCGTGCTCAATCATGTGCCGACGGTTTCCGCCGCCGTGGACCTCGGCAAACCGCTCTCCGGAATCAGCACTCTCGGCACCGGCGGCCTACTGGAGCCCGACAAAAATCCCGGCAGCTACGCGTTTCTCTCGATGGCCGATCCGCAGACCCGTGCAGGCGTGGTGGGTGGTTGGTTGACGCATGATCGCGGGAGCGGCGTGGTTTTTTCCCCTGTGAAAGATGGCACGGCGCGTATCCAAGCGCAGATCGATTATGGTCGCTTGCGGATCAAGCCTGGCGCGGAAGCTGTCGGGGAGTGGTTCGCGCTTGGGTATTTCGACGATGCGCGGTTCGGCCTCGAGGCCTATGCGGACGCGGTCGGCAAAATCTACGATGTCAAATTGCTGCCCCAAACCTCCGGCCTATGCACTTGGTATATGGACCGGCACGCCGCCGCCTGCGACGAGGTGCATTTGAAGGAATTAACCGCCGCGTGCGCGAAAGAATTAAAGCCTTTCGGATTCGAATACATCCAGATTGATGACGATTGGCAGGATGGGGTGAAGGAAAACGGACCAAAGAAAAACTTCTCAATCCATGCCCCCAAGGGGCCGTATCCCGGAGGCATGAAAGCCACGGCGGACATGATCGAGAGCTTCGGTCTGGTGCCGGGCATTTGGTTCATGCCCTTTGCGGGAAATTACAAGGACCCCTTTTTCAAAGACCGCCAGAATTTGTTTGTGAAAAACGACAAGGGGCAACCCTACGAAACATCCTGGGGTGGCACCTGCTTGGATATGACGCTCCCAGAGACGCAGGAGTTTGTCCGCAGCATCGTCCACCGCATCGCGCATGACTGGGGCTACAAATTTTTCAAGATGGATGGCTTCTGGACCGGTAGCGGCACCCCTCAGATGTATGTGAACGACGCCTACAAGCGCGATGGCATTGGCGATGCGGTTTTCGCCAACCCGGACAAAACAAATATTGAGGCCCTGCGCGACGGCGCGAAACTTGTGCGCGAAGCCGCCGGCCCGGATGTTTTCTTGCTCGGCTGCTGCGTGGTGCAAAATATGCGGTCCTTTGGCGGTTCCTTCGGCCTTCTCGATGCCATGCGCGTGGGGCCCGATACGAATGACGGTTCGATCGGTTCCCTTCATGCTTCCCCGGTGTGGTTCCTGCACGGCCGCGTTTGGTGGAACGATCCCGACTTTGTCTCGGTTCGCGCTGGACATTCCTTGGATCGAGCCCGCCTGAATGCGGGATGGACGGCGATTTCGGGGCAGCTTTTTTACATCAGCGATTGGTTGCCGGCCTATCCCGCAGATCGCCTCGATATCATCAAACGCTGTCTCCCTGCACACGGCCTGCCCTCGCGTCCGGTCGATGTCTTTGAGAGCCGGATCGCGAGGATTTGGCACATCACCGACACGCGCCAACCGGCGCGCCGCGATGTCGTTGCCTACTACAATTGGGATAAGGACCGCGCCGAAATCTCTGCCACTCCCGAGCGCATCGGCCTGCCGCCCGCGAAGGAGTATGTCGGCTTTGATTTCTGGGCGAACAAGTTCATCCCGCCCTTCACCGGCCATCTCACGGCCTCCCTGCCCGGGCACTCCAGCCGCATCATGGCGATCCGCCCGGTTTCGGAAAATCCCCAACTCCTCAGCACCTCGCGCCATGTCACCCAAGGCATGGTCGATGTCACCGGCGAAAATTGGGACGCCGAAAAATCCGAACTCTCCGCCACCAGCAAATTGGTCGGCAACGATCGCTACGAGATTCGTATCGTCGTGCCCTCCTCTGAAAAATCCTGGCGCGCCACGGGCATCAAGATTTCCCCGGAAGACGAAGCCGCCGGCGTGAAAGCCGAGATCAAGCAGGACGGCCCCCGCCTCCGCGCGAACCTCTCTAGCGCCACCAGTCGGGAGGTGAAATGGACCGTCGCCTTCGAGCGCGGCGCAGCCGTTGATGTCCTCCCGCCGCCCGTCGCCGGCCTGAAGGCCCATGTGGAATACAACACCATCTCCCTCTCATGGACCGATAGCGGCGCCGCCGCCTACCGTGTGACCCGCAGCGACGGTGAGACGGTTACCGAGCCGCTTGCGATGTTTATCGACACCAAATTCCCGCGCGAGAAACCTCTGACCTATAAAGTCGAGGCGCTCGCCGGCGATGGCCAAGCTGCCGCTCCCGCCTTGATCGAAGTCACCCCGCTTACGGTCATGATAGCCCCGCAGGTTCCCCCGCTCCCCACGGTTTCTCTCGACGCGAACAACACGAAATTCGTCGAAAACACCGCTGGCCAAGCCCGCTTCGGCCTCAGCTACACCGGCAAGCCACTGAGCGTCGACGGTAAGACCTATTCCAACGGCTACGGCACTCATGCCAACGCCGTCGCAGTCGCCACCATCCCCAAAGGAGCCACCCGCTTTGTTGCGACGGTCGGCATCGACGACGCCGGGCGCGTGGGCGGAGAGGCCACTGTCTTGTTTGAGGTTTACGGCGATGTGAAGGAAATGGGCGAAAAACCCGTCCTGCTGGGGCAGTCCCCGGTCCTGAACACCAAGGAACTCGCCTCGTGGAACTTCAATGTGGAGTTGAACACCCGCTTCAAGGAAGTGCGCCTCGTCGTTAAGGACGGCGGTGACAAAGTCCACAGCGACCATGCGGATTGGGTGAATGCCGGCTTCATCGTCCCCGCCGAGCCCAAGCCTGAGGCTCTTGTCCCGCTCAACCATGTTCCCCAAATCCACGAGACCAAGGAGCAGTATGAAAAGCGCACGCAGTGGTTCCGCGACGCGAAGTTCGGTCTTTTTATCCACTGGGGTCCCTGCTCGCTGGGTCAAAAAGAGATCGGTTGGGGGCGCGAAGCGAACCGGCCTTGGGATATCAACCAGCACGGACCGAGGTTGGACGATCCCGTTTATGACAATTACTACAAGGGGTTCAATCCGGAGAAATTCGATCCCGCCGCCTGGGCGCGCCTAGCGAAGGAGTCCGGCATGAAATACCTCGTGCTGGTCACCAAGCATCACGACGGGTTTTCGATGTTCGATACGAAGCTCTCGGATTACAGCATCAAGCACACTCCCTACGGGCGCGACATCGTGAAGGCTGTGGCTGATGCCTGCCGCAAGGAGGGGATCAAGCTCGGGCTCTACTATTCCACACGCGACTGGTATCACCCCGATTACCTCGTCGGTGACAATGTCAAATACGACGAGTGGTATCGCGGCCAGATCGAGGAATTGCTCACGAACTATGGCGAAGTCGACCTGCTGTGGTTCGACCATGTTGGCGGTAGGGATTGGGGAAAATGGCGGTTCGATAAGTTGTTTTCCACGATGTATCGCCTCCAGCCCCGGATGCTGGTGAACAACCGCGCGGCGAAGTTTTGCGGCCCGCGGACACCGGAGGACAAAGGTCCGCCATCTCCCGAAATGGCAAAAATGGTGGATGGGGATTTTTACACGCCCGAGGGGCATATTGGTTCCATGGACCTCGCGAGGTATTGGGAATCCTGCATCCATGTCGGCAAGGGTTGGTCCTACCGCGGCGAGGAGGGTTTTAAGACACCCGAGGAATGCATTCGCATGCTTGTGAGTTGCACCACCGGCGGCGGCAATCTTCTGTTAAATTTCGGCCCGCGCCCCGATGGCACGATTGCCGATGCGGAAACCACCGTGGCCAAAAAAACGGGCGAGTGGCTCGCCAAATACGGGGAGTCGATCTACGGCACGCGCGGTGGACCCTACAAAAACGGCCCTTGGGGTGGAGCCTGCCACAAGGGAAATAAACTTTTCCTCCACATCTACCAGTGGCCTGAAAACGGGATCATCGGCTTCGATCCGCTCCCGCAAAAAATCCTCTCCGCCCGCACGCTGGACGGCGCCCCCGTTCAGTTCCGCCAAGGCCCGAATGAATTCACCGTTGAGATTCAGAAAAAAGACCAGACCTCACCCGTCACCGTGGTCGAACTTGCCATCGACTCGCCGATCCCGGAGGGAACGATCTACGGCCACGCGCAGGTGGCGACCAACAACCTCGCGGAATTTGGCCGCGACCTCACAGCGAATGCGACCCTCACCACCAGCTCATCCAGTGAGCACGATAACCCGGTCCAGCGGGACTCCCTCTTGCGAGGTGAGCGTTCCCCGAGCGGGTATGCCTTCCACACAAACGCCGAGGAAAACCCCTGGGTGCAGATTGATCTGGGCGAATCCAAAATGGTCCATGCCGTCATGATCGAGAACTGCCCCGGCGATCGGCGCTCCGAGGGCTTGATGCTGTCGATTTCCGAGGATGGCAAGACCTGGGAAACCGTTTGGAAAGCCCCCGCTTGGCAGGATAAATGGCTCGCCACCCTCACGCGCTTCCACGCCGGAATCACCGTTCCCGGCCGCCAAGCCCGCTACCTGCGACTCGAAACCAAAGATGTCTCCCCGCGTCCCTTACTCCTGCAGCGGGTCACCATCCTCGGCCAATAAGAACCTAACGCCTGAAGCTCCGCTGGAATTTCCGCGCTTGGCTTTGCCATCCTCAAAGCCAAACATTCCGCTACTCAACCGTGTCGAATCAAATGGTCCAAACAGCAAAAGCCAGTGTTTCGAGCCGCCCATTCGGCAAACTGCCCGATGGCCGCGAAACCCGTTTATTCACTCTCTCGAACGGATGCGGACTCGCCTGTGACATCACGGACTACGGCGGCATCGTCACCGCGATCCGCGTCACGCGCCCCGATGGGTCGGTGGTCGATGTGGTTCTCGGATTCAATACCCTCGAGGGCTACCTCGGCCCGCATCCCTATTTTGGAACGCTGATCGGCCGGGTCGCGGGCCGCATCAGCGGGGCGAAATTCCAGCTTGATGGGTGCGAGTATCCACTGGCCGCCAACAACGCGCCCAACCACCTCCACGGCGGCCCCGGCGGGTTCGACAAGCAACTCTGGCAGGCGGAGGTTTCGACAAAGGAAAGCGAGGCGTCCCTGCGCCTCTCCTGTCTGAGCCCGGACGGGGAGGAGGGCTATCCCGGCAATGTGCGCGTCACGGTGGTTTATTCCCTCACGGAAAAAAACGAATTCGTCATTCGCTACGAAGCCGAGACCGATCAGGCCACGCCGCTGAGCCTCACGAACCATTCGTATTTCAATCTCGCCGGAGAAGCCTCCGGGAATGTGGGTGGCCATGTGCTCCAAATTTTCTCGGACGAAATTGCCGCCACCGACGAGGCCATGACCCTGCTCGGCACCCGTGTGCCCGTCGTCGCTCCGGGAAATGATTTCAACCAACCCCGCCGACTGGCGGATGCGATTCCCGAGCTGTTGAATAACCATGGCGACAATTATTTCATTCGCCGCGCTGCCAGTGGGCAACTCGTGCCCGCCGCCATTTTGCAAGATCCGGCCAGCGGGCTCACGATGACCACACTCACCACGCAGGATTGCGTCCAGCTTTACAGCGCGGCGATCCTCGACGGCACGCTCCTCGGCAAATCCGGTGTGCCCTACGCCAAACACGCCGGCCTCTGCTTGGAATGTCAGGGCTGCCCCGGCGCCGTCCACGACCCCGCGCTCGGCAACATCATCCTCCGCCCCGAGGAACGCTACGATCACACGACCCTCTACGCCTTCCGCTTTTCGGAATAGGCCCCCGGCCTCCTGACCCTCCTCGGCGGGGCAGTGTGGATGTGGACGAAAAGAAGCAGTTAAACCACGGAGTTCACGGAGGAAGGGTAGGGCGTCCGCGCCGCGTGGGGATTTTTACGGGCTAGTGGATTTTGCCTAAAAATTTGGCCACGGCCTGGGAGCGGGAGTGGACATGGAGTTTTTTGTAAATGCGGGTGGTGTGGGTCCGCAAGGTGTCGTGGGCGATTTTGATTTCCTCGGCGATTTCCTTCATCAGGTAGCCCTTGGCGAGCAGTTCGAGAATTTCTTTTTCGCGGGTGGAGAGGTTGCTGGAGACTTCGGATTGGGCCGTCGCGGGGGTCTCGCGGAAGGTGTGGACGATCCGTCGGGCGATGGCGCTGCTCATCGGGGCGCCACCGTCCCGCACTTCTTGGATGGCCTGCTGAAGCCTCTCGGAGGTGACGGGCTTGATGAGGTAGCCGATCGCGCCTGCCGACAGCGCCTTGAAGACGACTTCGGTGTCATCGAACACCGTGATCATGACAATCTGAAGCTCGGGCAGGAGCGCGGAGAGGTGCCCCGCGCATTCCACGCCGCCCATGCCTGGCAGGTTGATATCGAGGAAAACCAAGTCCGGAGCGAGGGCGGGAAATTCCTCCAGGGCCTGCTCGGCGGATTTTGCAATTCCGACGCACAGGATCCCGCGGCCGGCTTCTTCGAGCATGGACCGGAGGTCTTCCGCGAGGTGGGGATCGTCTTCGACGATTCCGATGCGGGTGGGTGGCGGTGTGGGAAGTGGGTCGTTCATGGCCGATTTGGTTTCAATAATGGCAGGCTGAAGGTGATTTTCGTTCCGGCGCCCGGCGTGCTGTTGATCGTGCATGTGCCGCCGATTTCCTTCAGCCGCGCTTGCATATTCACCAATCCATTTCCTGACGAGTCTGTGGAGGTGGGATCGAAGCTGCAACCATTGTCGGCAATGGCGATCACGAGCGCGCCGGCGGCGATGGAGATTTGCAGAGTGATCAACGCGGGGCGGCCATGGCGGACGGCATTTCGGAAGGCTTCGCGCGTGGCGAGATAGAGTGTGAGGCGAGATTTTGAGGAGAGGTGGAGTGGCGGGATGTCGTCCGGAATTTCCACGCGGAGGCGGATGCCGGAGTCGGCGAGGTAATTCTCGGCGAAGCGCTGGAGATAGTCGGCGAGGTGGGGGAGGTAGTCGCGTTCAGGGTTCACCGCCCAGACGATTTCGTTGAGCCGGCGAAGGCTCTCGGTGGATGTCTGCTGAAGGGCTTGGGCCATGCTGCGGACGGCCTCGTGCGTGCTGCCAATCTTTTCGCCCAGCATGGAAATGTGGCTGAGCCCCGAACCAATCTCGTCGTGCAGGTCGCGGGCGATGCGGGCCCGCTCCTCGTGGCGGGCCTTGGATAGCTCGAGGGCGTTGTTTGAGCGGAGCCAATCAAAGTATTTCCAAACCCCAAATCCGAGGCTGGCGGCAAGCAAGACCAATAGTGCCCAAAACCAAGCCTGGCGCTGCGCCGGCAGGGGGAGGTTCAACTCCACCAACTGGGTCGTTCCGAAGGCGCGGTTGCGGATATCGATTCGCCAGGCGTTCTCTCCAGCGGATTCGATGCCGGTGATTTCGCATCCGGTGGCGGAGGAGGGGAGGGGTCGGATTTTGCTGTAAACAAAAAGGCTCCCTGACGAGGCCCCGGCATCCGTGAGTTCAATCGCCATGCCAGAATCGAGGGCGGTGACATTTTTGATCTCCGCCGCGCCACAGTAGATATGGAAATTCGAGCCGATCAGAATCGGTTTCTTCAAATCGTGCGGCAACTCGGTGAAGACGAGATGCTCCGAAGCCGTGGCGGCGAGGAAGCGGGTGGTGTAGCTCTCCTCTGCCACGCCGAGGTAGGCATTGTCCCAAAAGGACCACACGGCGTAGCGCGCTCCGGACTGCCCGCCGATTTCGGCGAAATCAAGGGATACAGTGTCCTCCCATTCACTGGGATTCCACAGCAAGGCGACAGTCCACGACCCCCAAGGGCGGGCAACCCGGCCGACGAGTCGGGGCCACTCGGTGGAGGTGCCGAGGTCGAGGATTTCCGTCTCCTCGCGCGCCGGCGGTTGGAGGATTTCGAAATTGCGGATGTAGGATTGGAACTTCGGAAGAAACCAGTGGTCGGCCGTGAATGCGTTCCCACAGGAAAGGCCCACCATGCTCAGCCAGGTGCGGGTGATGGGCCATCCGCCAGCCAAGGGGCTGACATCGCGCAACTCCGTGGCGAGGATAGACACATCATTGTCCACGGCATACCAGCGCCGGTTGAGCGGGAAGGCCCAGAGGGAGTCCTTGATGACATCGCGGAGTCCCTGGCGTTCGATGTTCGGCCCCGACCGGGTGGAGTCCATAAATCCGAGCCCCGCCCGCTTCGATCGAATCATGCAGGAGAGCAAATAAGTCGATTCGCCTGCAGCGGAGCGGATCGCCTCGAAATGCTTCCGGTGCCTCTCAAAGAGGGTGAGGTTTTGGCCGTCGGGCTTGGCCTCGGCAAAATGATAGACGAGTTTCAGGAACCGGAAGCCCTTGTCTGCTGCGGCTTGGATCGCACGGAGGTTTTCCTCAGAGGGATTCAAGTCGTTGTTCAGAGACAACCGAATGCCTGGAGTGGACTGGATCGCGGAGATGCGTTCGACAAAACGCGGCAGTTGTTTGGCGATTTCCTCAGGGGTTTGGCCCAATGACTCGAGCGAACGGTCCAGCACGATGGCTTGCGGCCGCAGGCGACCCCGCGAGGCGCGGACGAAATCGATCGCCGCAAAAACATCTTTTTCCGTGCTGCGGAATTCCGAGAAGACATCCATCCAACCATCGAGGGCGCCCAGTGAGGTGCGTGCCCCGTGGGTTCGGGCGACCCACTCCACCCAGCGGCGCTTGGCCTCCCGGGGCGGCTCGAAAAACAAGCCGAGCTGTTGCCCCCAGCGAACCTCCCTAGGTGGGAGCTCCGCGGGGAACATTTCAGATTCGACAAAAAAATTGTCGCAGGAAACCTCGCCCTGGACGAAAGCGACTGGCTTGCCGACCGGGCCGATGAAAACCCCGACTCCCTCCCTTCGATAAATCCCGAACTCCTCCCGCACTGGGATGGTTTTTTCGAGTTCGGCGAATGTTTTCGTGAGGACGCCTGGATTCTGCGCCGTGAGAATCCAATCCTGCAAACTCCCCGCACCCGCCCACGGAGTGCCGATCGGGGCGTTATTTTTTTTGGGACGATCGATCATCCGCAGTTGAATCAGGGTGACGCTGCGATCCCCAAGGTTGCGAATTCCCGCGTTGATCAGCAGGCAGGGCGTTTCCTCGAAGCGATCGATCCTCAGCATGAGGTCGATGCCGAGTTCCTCGAAACGGACGGTGGAGATCTCCGCTTGGGTCTTGCCATAGGGAACGGTCCGGTCGGCAAAGGCTTCGGCTCCCACAGGGCGGCCTTCCCGCGAATCAAGGAAATGCCGCTGCCCGTCGATTTCGATTTCGGCACCGAAATGCATGTCCCCCATTTCCAAACCCGCCGCTTGAATCCAGAAAGATCGCCCCTCGGCGCGCATCTCGAAGCCGACCTCCGCGCCCGAGCCAGCGGCGCGGAATACCGCCAAGAGCGTGGCCAGACAAAAAACGAAACACCTCGCTCGGGTCGAAGCGTGCACAAAAAAACGCCCCGCTCCATAGGCAGGATTCATGAGCTCGGGTTGGTGGTTCGGCACAACCCGAGGATAGTTTTTCCGGGAAATTGGGCGATGATAATTGCCAATCAACGCGTCCTCCCGCGACGACTGGCGACGCCTTACCAAAAAATCCTAGGGGCGATGTCCGGAGGGAGGGGATTGGGGGGCGGGGCTTCTTGTTTGAGCAAGGATCGCCTCGTTTCCGTGGGGGATTTTCCGTAAACTCGGGAGAAGCAGCGGGTGAAATAGAGGGGATTTTCGAAGCCGCATCGGTCCGCGATTTCCTTGATCGCCAGACTGGATCGTCCGAGCAGGGCCATGGCGAGTTGGAGCTTGAGGAGGCGAAATGTCTCCATGGGCGCATGCCCCAGGGCGGATTGAAAAAGGCGGCAGAGGTGTTTTTCCGTCACGCCGGCGCGCTTGGAAACCTCCCCGAGTTGCAGGGCGTGATGCGGATTCGTTTCGAGAATCGACCTCATGAAATTCAACGACGCGTGGACTTGCTCGGGCAGGCGGTGGGCCACACTCAGCCCCTCCTCGCCGGGAGGTTTCAGCAGAATTCCCAAGAGGCACTCCATGAAAAGACTCTCCTCGGGCTTGGCGCTCAGGATCGGCCAAGCCGTTTCCCCATGCGAGGCGATGCGGCCGATCAAATGGCGCAACATCGGAGCAATCACGGGGTCGGGATTTTCGATAAGAACCGGCCAGTTCTCGAGCGCGGGCCAGTCGCGGGGAAGGCTCTCGATGTCGAAATGCACATAGGCATGCCGCGTGGGAGATTTTGCATCCCAAGTGTAGGCTTCCTGAAAACCGGGGCGTGCGAGAATGAAACTGCCGGGCGGTGCCTGCCACGCCTCGTCGCCCAATTGGTAGCTGGCCGTTCCCTCGATCATCAAAACCAACTCGAAATCCTCGAGGACGCGCGGCGGCAGTTTGTCCCCGGGCCGGTAATGAACCACCGAGCCGTAGATATACTGGAGGGCCAACCGATCGGATGCGCGAATTGGAGATGACATAGAAAAGCGAGGACGCTTTAAACTTCGCAAGTTATAGCGTTCCGGGCCGAGTGGAATGCGAATTTTGTGCATATTTACCCAACTCCTGTCCATTGGCAAAAGGCGACGAATGTTTATCGTGGTTCCTGTCTGCGGAGGGTTGGGTCATTGCTCAAATCCTTCCGGCCATTTCCAAAACCCAGAAACTCCACCCAAAAAACCACCATGAGCGACAACCATGCCACTGCCACGCTAACGCGTCCGCCCAAGAGCCTCGACTACAGCCTCACCGGAGAAAATTCCACGAAGGCGATCGAACGCGGCCTCGCCGAGGCCGATTGGTATCAAAGCCCCGTGCCGCGCGCCGAGATGCGCAAGCTCCTCGAACGCCGCGACGGCCCGGCCATTCGCGACACGATTTTGTGGTTCGCTCTTCTGGGCCTGACGGGGTGGGGGACTTTCGCGCTGTGGGGGACCTGGTGGGTGGTGCTGCCCTACGCGGCTTACGCGGTGCTTTACGCCACGGCGTCCGATTCCCGTTGGCACGAGGCCGGGCACGGAACGGCCTTCCGCACAGATTGGCTGAATAATTTCCTCTATGAAGTCGCCTCGTTCATGGTTCTGCGAGAATCCGTGGTCTGGCGTTGGAGCCACACCCGGCATCACAGCGACACGATCATCGTCGGCCGCGATCCGGAAATTCAAATTCCCCGCCCGCCAAAGCTCCGGGAGCTTTTTTTCGGCCTTTTCGCCATCGGGGTTTATCGGGGTTATCTTCCCGGGTTGCTTCGCCATGCCGCTGGCAAAATTTCCGCCGAGGAGCGGACCTACATCCCCGAGACGGAATTTTCAAAAATCACGCGCAACGCCCGCATCATCGTGGCGATCTACGCGGCGACGATTGCCCTAGCCGTCGCCATTCATAGCTGGGTGCCCATTTTCCTGATCATCCTGCCGCACTTTTTCGGCACTTGGTTGATGATCGTGCACAACACCTGCCAGCACGCGGGTCTCGCCGAGAATGTCCTCGACCACCGCTTGAACTGCCGCACCGTTTACATGAACCCGATCAGCCGGTTTATCTACTGGAACATGAACTACCATGTGGAGCACCACATGTTCCCGCTCGTGCCGTTCCATTCCCTTTACAAGCTCCATGCGCTCGTCAAGGACGACTGCCCGCCGCCCTATCCTTCGATTCTATCGGCCTGGCGCGAGATTTTGCCGACCATCATTCGCCAGAAAAAAGACCCGACCTATCATGTGAAGCGCGTCCTCCCGCCGCCGAAAGAGCGCGCCGTGGAGGGCCTCGTCTCGGGCGATGCCAAGCCGGATGCCGAAGGCTGGGTGGAGGTTTGCGCCCAGGCCGATCTCGGCAAGGAGGATGTCCTTCGTTTCGACCATGGCCGAAAAACCTTTGCCCTCATCCGCGATGCGGCGGGCAGCCTTTACGCAACCGATGGCATTTGCACCCACGGCAACAACCACCTCGCCGAAGGCCTCGTAAAAGGCGGCATCATCGAGTGCCCGAAGCACAATGGCCGCTTCAACCTCGCCGACGGCTCGCCCGCCCGCGCGCCGATCTGCCGCGGCCTCGCCACTTATCCGATCGAAGTCCGCAACAATCGAATTTACCTCAATATCAATAAGCCCGGCGGCGCCGGTGCGCGGGAACAAAAAAGCCGCACCCTGCGTGTCGTGAGCTCGGCCAATGTCTCGACCTTCATTCGCGAGATCGTGCTCGAACCGGTGGATGGCCCGCTTTCCTACGAGCCCGGCGATTACTTGCAATTCGCCATCCCCGCCTACGGCGAGATCGCCTGCCGCAGCTTCGATATCCCTGAGCCCTACGCCTCAGTCTGGCGTCAGCACGGAATCTTCGACCTCGTGGCGAAAAACCCCGATGGCGCGAAGCGCAATAACTACTCGATCGCCAGCCACGCGGGCGAAGGCACGATCCGCCTCAATGTGCGCCTCGCCACGCCGCCTCCCGGCCAGGAATGCCCCACCGGCACCGGCTCCAGTCACATGTGGGCGCTCAAACCGGGCGACACCGTGGATGCCATCGGGCCGTTCGGTGATTTCCACATCAAGCCGACGCGCAAGGAAATGGTCTACATCGGCGGCGGCGCGGGCATGGCCCCGTTGCGCGCCCACCTCACGCACCTGCTCGAAGTCGAAAAATCCGCCCGCCGGGTTTCCTTCTGGTATGGCGCCCGCTCGCGTCAGGAATTGTTCTACACCGATCTCTTCGAGGAACTCGCCGCGAAGCATCCGAACTTCACCTTCGAAACCGCCCTCTCGGCTCCTCTCGACGAGGACGGCTGGTCCGGCCACACCGGCTTTATCCATGAGGTCGTTCTCGCCAAAGCCCTCGAAAATCATGCAAACATCGGCGGCGTCGAATTCTACCTCTGCGGACCGCCGATGATGATCAAGGCCTGCACGAAAATGCTCGCCGACCTCGGCGTTCCACCCGCGCACATCGCCTACGACGAATTCTAAAAATCCTGATATGCCCACCGCACCCACTCTAAAAATCCACATCAACTACTGGTCGCTCCTCGACGAAGGCGATCCAACCACCGAGCAGGGCCTGCGCACTCATTTGTCGCTGGTCCGGGACGCCGGATTCCAAGGCTACTGCGGGACCTCTGACTTCCCGAAGATCAAGGAATTGATTCAGGAATACGGTTTGCGGTTCGGCGGGGCTTTTGACGCCGGCCGTGTCGAGCAATTCGCCCCCAAGATCGCCGCCCTCATGGCCATCGACAACGGCCCGATCAATTGCCAACTCGCCGACCATGACACGCCAACCGACGAGGCGGTCGCCCTGACGATCGCCTTGATGGCGGAGGCAAAAAAACAGAACGCGCCAGTCCATCTCGAAGTCCACCGCGACACCTGCACCGAGACCCCGGAAAAAGCCGTCGCCATCGTGGAGGGCGTCCTCAAGGCCACGGGCCAGCTGCCCCTCATCAACTACGATTTCTCGCACCCGGCCATCGTGAAGCACCTCCTGCCCGAGAACTACATCTCGCGCCTCTTTGACGAAACCAACATCCCCGTCTTCCAACAGTCCACCCTCTGGCACATGCGCCCCTTCAACGGGCACCATTGCATGATTCCGATCACCGACGGCAAAGGCAACTTCTCGCCCGAATACGAGGACTGCCGCCCGTTCATCCGCCAGGCCCTCAAGCACTGGCTGGCCGGCCCGCGCCCGACCAACGAACTCTGGGTCGTGCCCGAGCAAGGCACCACCATCGGCTACAACCTGAGTTGCTTCCCAAATGTCTGGCAGGACACCATTGTCCTCGGCAACGACATCAAAAAAATCTGGAACGAACTGCTCGCCGAGCAGTCCTGATTTGCCCGCGAGACTTTCAACAACGCGCTGGCTTTTTGGAACAATTCCGAGATGAAGCCTTTGTCTCCCAGCGAAGCGGAGGAGCGGATTTTTTCGCTTCGAGGAACGGTGCCGTCCGTGAGTTGCGCGCTGGAGGCGGCGGCTGGAAAATTTTTGCGGCAGGACATCACCGTGGACCACGACCTTCCTCCGTTTGACCGAGTCATGATGGATGGGCTGGCGGTGCGCTCGAGCGGGTGCCGCCGGTTTTTGGTCCAGGGCGTAGCGCCTTCGGGCCAGCCGCAGATTGCCCTTCCTCCCGCCGAAGACGCGGCGATCGAAGTCATGACCGGCGCGGTGCTGCCGGACGGAGCCGATGCGGTTCTGCCCTGCGAGTGGTATGACTTGCACGAAGGCGTGGCGGTTCTTCATCCCGGAAAGAAAACGCGGGCGGGGGAGTTTATACATCGGCAAGGCTCGGATCACCGTGCGGGCGACGCGTTGCTCCGCTCGGGAGTGCGTCTCGGGCCAGTCGAAATTGGCATCGCGGCGGCGTGTGGTTGTGCCGAAATTCAAGTGGCCGCTCCGCTGCGGATCGCGGTTCTCGGAACGGGTGACGAGTTGGTTCCGGTCGGGAAGGTTCCGGAGGCCGGCCAGATTCGCCGCTCCAATACGCACGCCCTCGCGGCGGCGCTGCAGTTGGCGGGGCATGGTCCAACTGCGACCCGATGCCTGCGTGATGATCCCGAGGATTTGCGGCAGGGGCTCACGGCGGTTTTGTCCGAGAACGATCTGGTGGTTCTCACCGGAGGTGTGTCCAAAGGGCGCTGGGATTTGGTGCCGGAAATTCTCGTCAGTCTCGGCGCGGCATCGATCCTTCAGGGCATCGCCCAACGCCCGGGAAAACCCATGGGAGTATGGCAAATGCCCGCTGGTCAGGTGGTGTTCGGGCTCCCCGGCAACCCGGTGTCGGCCCTTGTCTGCCTGCACCGCTATGTCCTTCCCGCGCTGTCGCACTGGAGCGGCGAGTCGACGGCGCCGCGGACACGCCGGATTCTGCGCGGGGGATTCACCAAGCCGCCGGGGTTGACGCTTTTTCTGCCGGTCCGGGAAATGTCCAACGGCACGGTGGCTCCCGCTCCGGTCGCCAATTCGGGGGACTTCGCAGGTCTCACCGGTAGCGACGGCATCGTCGAGGTGGATGAAAGTTTTGCAGAGGGCGAGGCCGCTCCTTACTTTCCTTGGCTCGCGAAATGAAACCGCCAAAAGAGGAACCCGCACCGAGCTGGACTCATCTGGATTCAAACAAGAATCCAGCCATGGTCGACATCTCGGGAAAACAACCCTCCGCCCGCACCGCCGTCGCCGAGGCCGAGGTTTGGCTGCCTCCGGAAATCGTCGCGCAAATGCAGGATGGTGACATCCGCTCGCCGAAAGGGCCTGTTTTTCACACCGCGATCATCGCGGGAACGATGGCCGCCAAGCAGACATCGAATCTCATCCCGTTCTGCCACGCGCTTCCGTTGGAAGGTTTGCGTATCACGATTGATCCCCCGAAAAATGGAATTCTGAAAATCCAGGCGCTGGCAAAAACCAGCCACAAGACCGGCGTCGAGATGGAGGCTCTGACAGCAGCGAGTGTCGCCGCGCTGGCCGTTTACGACATGTGCAAGGCCTTCTCGCCCGCCATGGAAATCCGCCGCGTCCGCCTGCTCGAAAAGCGTGGCGGAAAGACCGACTACACCGCTGGCTTATGACTCCGCGTCTGAACGGACTCCTTCTTGCCGGTGGGAAAAGCTCCCGCATGGGTCGTGACAAAGCCTCGATGGTTGTCGGGGGCGATGGCATCACCCAGGCCCAGCGCGGGGCGGATCTGCTCGGCAAATTCTGCGAACGCACCTTCGTTTCCCTCCGCGATGGCCAGACCGCGCCCGAAGGGGCGCAGGGACTCGAGGTTTTGGTGGACTCCCCGTTGGCCCAGGGTCCGCTTTCCGGAATCCTCGCGGCTTTCCAAAAAGACCCTGAAGCAGCCTGGCTCGTGCTCGCCTGCGATCTTCCGTTTGTTTCCGAGCAGGTGCTGTCGGACTTGATCGCCCACCGAAAAACAAACGACGCGCCGCCTTTTGTCGCGTTCGCCTCATCAAGCGACAGCCTCCCGGAGCCGCTTTGCGCGATTTACGAACCCTCGGCGCGGGCGGTGTTGGAGCGTCACGCCGCGCGTGGCCACTTCTGCCCGCGCCACATCCTGATCGAGGAAAAAGCCGATTTGATCGCGTTGCCAGAGGGAGCGGCGGAAGCCCTGACAAACTTGAACACGCCACAGGACCTGGAGGAAGCGGGCGGTTTCCCCATCCACCTCTCGTGGTTCGGGCATCTTTCGGAGCTGCGCGGACTGAGCGACGAAACCATTCGCACCAAAACCGAGACAGCCGGGGCCTTGCTCCACGAGCTTTCCCAACGCCATGGCCTCGACCTCTCCACCACCCGCCTGGCGGTGAATGACGAGTTCGCTTCGGGCGACCAACCGCTTCGTCCTGGCGACAAGATCGCCCTCCTTCCGCCGTTCTCCGGCGGCTGACTCCATGAGTTTTCGCATCCATCCCCATCCGATCGATCCAGCGCCTCTCCGACAGGAGTTGGAGGGAAACGAACACGGCGGCTTGGTTTTTTTCGAGGGCCGCGTGCGGAACCACCACGAGGGCCGGTCGGTGGTCGGGCTTCACTACCAAGCCTATCTGGAATTGGCAGAGAAGGAGGGACGCCGGTTGCTGGAAGAAATTTCCACCAAACACGGCGTGCGCGCGGCAGCCATTCACGCCACGGGTGATCTCCAGCCCGGCGACCTCGCCGTTTGGGTCGGCGCGGCGGCAGCGCATCGCGAGGAGGCGTTCGCGGCGTGCCGGGAGTTGATCGATGCCATCAAGGCCCGCGTTCCGATTTGGAAACGCGAAACCTATGCCGACGGCCATGGCGAGTGGGTCGAGGGATGCGCGTGCGGGTCGCAGCATTCGCATTGATTTATGCTTCTTCGCATCCACGACATCTGGATTTCGCCCGGCCACGACTTCAAGGGACGCCACGGCCTCGGCCGCGAAACTCATGGCACCATCCGACTCGACGAAGCCCGCTGCGAGGCGGGCATGGGGATCGTTGGCGACCGCTACCACGGCAAGGATCCGAACTCCAAAACCCAAATAACCCTTCTCTCCCTCGAGGTGGTGGAGGAAATGTGTCGCCACCTGGGAATTCCACATCTCGATTATTCGGTGCTTCGCCGGAATGTTCTGGTCTCCGGCGTGGATTTGAACGGCCTGATTGGAAAAAAATTCTCCATCGGCGATGTCGAGTTCGAGGGAGTGGAGGAGTGCAAGCCGTGTTACTGGATGGACGAGGCGGTTGGCCCCGGAGCGAATGCCTTTCTTGCCGGACGCGGTGGCCTGCGTTGCCACATTCTGACTGGCGGAACCCTGCGATGCGGCAAAGTCGAATTAAACCTACCCGAAGCCCGCTCGAAGCCCTGCCCGGCCTTGCTCCAGGAGGAAACAAAAACGCGGGAAGTCGTCGACGACCTTACTGTCGAGCGGGCACTGCAAATCCTGCTCAACGGGTCGCTTTATTCCGTAACCATGCAAACGCCCGGAGATGAGGGGCTCCTCGTTCGGGGGCTTCTCCACTCGGAGGGGATCGACACCACGGGCTACCGGGTCGCTTTCCAAACCGAGCGGAAAAATGCGACCCTCATTGAGGTTTGTATCGACGATCCATCGCACTCGGGTTCGACCCGGCGATTGGCGTCAACCTCGTCTTGCGGGCTTTGCGGCAAGGAATCCCTCGATCCGTCGTTCCTCGAAATCCCACCCGTCTCCAAAAATATTCCGATCGACGCCACGCGTCTTCGCGCGATCCATGCCGCCGTGCGGGCGCGTCAGTCCACCTTCTCCGGCACCGGCGGCTGCCACGGCGCGGCGGCCGCCACGGCCAGCGGTGAGATTCTTTGCGTGTTCGAGGACATTGGACGCCACAACGCGGTGGACAAAGTCGTGGGGTTCCTGCTCGAAAACGAAATCCTCGCTTCGGCCGCCGTGCTGACAGTCAGTGGTCGGGTTTCCTTCGAGATTGTTCAAAAATGTGCCCGCGCAGGCATTCCCGTGCTTTCGGCGATTTCTGCACCCTCTTCCCTCGCTGTGGAAACAGCGGAACGCTGGGGGATCACGCTCGCCGGATTTTGCCGCGACAACCGCGCCACTTTTTACAGCAGCCTCCATCGTGTCGAATCGACTACAGAATCTTTGTCCAAAGATTCGCCGCCACGAGGAGAATAATCCCGCCGGTGATCTGCCGCACGCGCAACGGCGGCAGAAACCCACACCCGCAGCGGGACCCGAGCCATCCGCCGACAAGAACTGCGAGCGGGAGGAGCCAGAATGCCCACAATACCGCGCCGTCGCCTTGGAATTTTTGCAACTGACCCGCCAGCCCGGAGGCGCTGTTCACAAAAATAAAACCGGCGGCAAGGGCTGCGACTTGCTTCGCCGGAGCCCAGCGCGCGAGGTGGAGGATGGGTGCCAAAAAGATTCCCCCACCAATCCCGACAACCCCCGAGAGAAAACCCAGACCGGCTCCAAGGATCGGCCCGGCTTTTCCTATCCATCGACGAAACGCGCTGTCGGAGGGCGAGTCGTCCTGCTTGATCGGGACGAGCAACAAAACCCCGGCCGCCGTGAGCGACGCGGCCAGCAGCCAGAGAAATGCCGCTTCGCGCACCGGAAAGAGGCCTCCGAGATAGGAGGCGGGAATTGAACAGGCGAGGAAGGGTAGGCTCCTCCGCCAAGGAAAATGCCCGGCCCGGGCGAATTGCGCGAAGCCGGTTGCGGAGACGATCAGATTGCAGGCCAGAGCGGGAATGGGTAGCAGAGCGGGCGGGACCCCGTGCCAATGCAGAAGCGCGAGGTAGGACGAACCTCCTCCGAACCCGACGCTCGAATACACCAGCGCCACCAGAAAAAAGAGAAAGGCAAGAAGCATGGCGAAAAATTCACCCGCCAATGAAGGACATCTCGACCTTCTGCGCGGGTCCGCTGACGGAGCGGATTTCCGAATAGCGGTCATTCCGCCGGCTCCAGAGCTCGGACACCAGACGGTGGAGCGACTCGTCATCGAGGTTCTTGGCCCTTATCGCTCCGACAAGATCAAAGCCCTCCGAAGCGAACAGGCAGGTGAAAAGCCGTCCATCAGCCGAGAGCCGCGCCCGAGAGCACTGGCGGCAAAACGGAGCGGAGATCGAGGTGATGACTCCGAACTCACTGCCATTGTCCCGGTGGCGGTATCGGTTCGCCACCTCGCCGGGATAGTCCGCCGCCACCGGCTCGAAATCAAATTCCCGCGCGAGCATCGCGAGGATTTCCGTGCCCGGAACAACCATCCCCGGATCCCAATGATTCGTGTTTCCGACATCCATGAATTCGATGAAGCGGAAGGTCACGCCGAGTTCCTTGAAGTGCCGCGCCATCGGGAGGATTTGGGAATCGTTCACGCCGCGCTGGACGACCATGTTGACTTTTACTCCGAGCCCGGCCGCTTGCGCCGCCGCGATGCCTTCGAGCACGCGGGAGGGATGGTGGCCGCGCCCGTTCATCGCGCCGAATATTTCGGGATCGAGCGCGTCGAGGCTCACGGTCACGCGATGCAGGCCGGCCTCTGCGAGCTCTTCCGCGAACTCCGCCAAAAGCAGTCCGTTGGTGGTCATGGCCACATCCTCCAGCTCCGCAAAGCGCCCGAGCCCCCGCAGGAATTTCACCGCACCCCGCCGGAGCAGCGGCTCGCCGCCGGTGAGGCGAAGTTTCCGCACCCCGCAGCGGACGAACGCCCCGATGATCCGGTCGAGTTCGGTCAACCGCAACAACTGCTCCTTGCGAAGGAACACATGGTCTTTGTCGAAAACCTCGGCCGGCATGCAATAAGTGCACCGCAGATTGCAGCGGTCGGTGAGCGACACCCGCAGATCACGCACCGGGCGCCCGAGCTGGTCGAGTGGCGGGGTGGTGGCGGGATCGGATGACATCGGGTTGGAAAACCCGAAAACATACCGCCCGCCCGCTTGCTTGGAAACGACTTGTTCTCGCGCCTCATCAGCCCAATATCTCCCGGCGGCCAGTCCGCAAAGAAACCCGACACAAGCCATGGCTGAACAAAAAACCGAAGCCGGCGGATGGGGAGCTCTCAATTCCTCCCTGCACTTCCTCCGCCGTGAAAGTTTCCTCAAAGGCAACGCGACCCTCTTTCGCATGAACCAGCCGCGTGGCTTCGATTGCCCGGGCTGCGCTTGGCCGGACCCTAAAAATCCTTCGCCCACGGAATTCTGCGAGAATGGCGTCAAGGCCTTGACCTACGAAACGACCACCAAGCGCGCGACGCCCGAGCTTTTTGCGAAACACACCGTCACCGAGATGCGCGGATGGGATGACTTTACACTCGAGAACACCGGCCGGCTCACGCACCCGATGGCCTACAATCCCGACACCGACCGCTACGAGGCGGTTTCGTGGGACGAGGCGTTTGACCGCATCGCGCGGCACCTGCGCTCGCTTGGCTCGCCGGATGAGGCGGCTTTCTACACCTCCGGCCGCACCAGCAACGAGGCGGCATTCCTTTACCAACTGCTCGGCCGGCTTTTCGGAACGAACAATTTCCCCGACTGCTCGAATATGTGCCACGAGTCCAGCGGCGTCGGGATGGGTGAATCGATTGCTACTGGCAAAGGCACTGTGACGCTCGAGGATTTTGAAAAAGCCGACGCAATCTTTGTCTTCGGCCAAAATCCCGGCACCAACCACCCGCGCATGCTCTCCGAGCTCGAGAAAGCCTCGAAGCGCGGGGCGAGGATTGTGAGTTTCAATCCGCTCAAGGAAGCGGGTCTCCTGAATTTCACGCATCCCCAAAATGCCGTCGACATGCTCCTCGGCCGCAGCACGCCGATCAGCTCGCATTACTATCAAGTGCAGATCGGAGGCGACATGGCCGCCATCCGCGCGATGGCGAAATTCATTTTGGAAAAAGCCGAGTCCGACCGCTCGGTCCTCGATCACGATTTTCTCGAGCGCCACACGCACGGATTCGAGGAATATCGCCGCCTCGTCGCGGAAACTCCTTGGGAGGTTCTCCTCGAGCAGAGTGGACTCGACCGCCACCAGATCGCCGAGGCGGCGGAGGTCTATCTCGGCGCGGGCTCTGTGATTTGTTGCTGGGCGATGGGGCTCACCCAACACCGCCACGGAGTCGCCAACATTCAAGAGGTGGTGAACCTACTTCTGCTGCGCGGAAATATTGGCCGCCCGGGTGCCGGAGCGTGCCCCGTTCGCGGACACAGCAATGTCCAAGGTGACCGCACCATGGGCATCACCGAGGAACCCAAGGAGGAATTTCTCGCCCGTCTGGAAAAGGAATTCGGCTTCACCGCGCCTCGCCATCACGGCTTCTCGACCGTCCACACCATCAAGGCCATGGCTGAGGGACGCGTGGGATTTTTCCTCGGCATGGGCGGGAATTTCGCCTCCGCCACTCCCGACTCCGACCTCACTTGGCAGGCACTGCGCCGGTGCGGGATGACGGTCCATGTCTCGACCCACCTGAACCGCAGCCATGTCGTCCATGGCGCGGCCGCGCTGATCCTCCCCTGCCTCGGCCGCTCGGAGGCCGACATCCAGGCTGGCAGCAGGCAATCGGTCACGGTCGAAGACTCGATGAGCATGGTCCACGCCTCCACGGGCATCAACCGCCCGGCGTCGGAACACCTCAAGTCCGAACCCGCCATCATCGCTGGTATCGGCGCCAAACTTTTCCCGAACGGGCCGGTGGACTGGAATTACCTTGTTTCAGATTACGACCACATCCGCGAATGCATCGAGTCGGTCATCCCGGGCTTTGCGGATTACAACAAGCGAATCCAGCAACCCGGCGGGTTCCATTTGCCAAATCCTCCCGCTAACCGCGAGTGGCGCACTTCCACCGGACGGGCGAATTTTATTTCCAACACCCTGCCCCGCATTTCCGTGCAACCCGGCCATCTGCGCTTGATGACTCTGCGCTCGCACAATCAATACAACACCACGATCTACGACAGCGGCGACCGCTACCGCGGCATCACTGGCGAGCGCCGCGTTCTATTTCTCAATGCCGACGACATGCGCGAACTCGGCCTCACGGAAAAATCCAGTGTCACGATCCGGAGCCACGCTGCCGACGGCAGGGAGCGCCGTGCGCCCGAGTTCCGTCCCGTCGCCTATTCGATCCCGAAAGGCTGCGCCGCCGCCTACTACCCCGAGACCAATGTCCTCGTTGGCATCGACGAACACGCCGTCAAAAGCCATACGCCGATGTCGAAATTCATCGAGGTGTCGTTGGAGCAAGAGGGGTAGAGGCCGCTTTCAGTTCAGGGGGTTTTTCACCAGCTTGGTGATGCGGCCCCACTTGTTCCAATCCTGGATGTAGAGGTCGCCTTTTTGGTCGATCGCGCAGCCGTGGGGAGCGGTGAAGACGCCGTCTTTCCAATCCTTCGGTGGGACGCCGAAACCGGCGCGTTGGGTGAGGATGGGGTTATCGCCGAGCTCGCTGAGGACTTTGTAATTTTTATCGAGAAGCAGGGCGCGGCCGCCGAGTTCCGCGACGAGCAGGAGGTCGCCATGGACGAAGGTGCTGGTGGGTTGGCGGAGGCCGGTGATCGGGATGGCGATGGGGTTTCCGTTGAGGTCGATGGTTTGAATGCGGTGGTTCTCGCGGTCGCTGATGATGAGGATCGGCTTGTTGGGGTTGCGGGCATCGAGGGTCATACCGTGGCAGATTTTGAACTGGCCGGGCTCGGTTCCCGGGGCGCCGAATTTGCCGAGGAATTTTCCGTCCTGCGCGTATTTGTAGATGAGGTTCGTGCCGTAGCCGTCGGCGACATAAATGGTGCCGTCCGCGCCGACGACGACTGCCGTGGCATTGGTCCAGCCGCGGTCTTCGGAGCCGGGCTTGTGGTCGATTTGGAAGATGACTTTTCCGTCGAGGTCATGTTTGCAAACGCGGCCGCCGCCGACGGCGTAGAGGAATTCCTTCCCGCCCTCCTCGTTGACGACGAGGCTGTGGAAGCGGCGCGAGGGTTCGCCCCAACTGCGGACAAAGGTGCCGTCGGGCAGATAGATGATGATGCCGTTCGGTCCGTCGGTGGAGACATAGATTTTGCCCGATTTATCGACTGCGATATTGCCGTTGGTGTGGCCGATGAATTCCTGGCCGGGAATGTGCCCCCAGTCGGGGACGGTTTGGTAAACCCAATCGCCTTGGCCGGTGAGGGCACCAACTTTTGGTTCCACTGCAGGCGCAGGTGTCGAGGCGGGCTTTTGGTCCGGATGGGCTTGAACGGAAAAGGCGGTGGCCAAAAGAATCGAGGCGGCGAGGTTTTTTGTGGTCATAGATAGGAGGCTAATGGTGGGCAATTCCATGGGCGTGGACAATTCCGAAGTGCGTGAGGACGCTCGGGAGGATCGCAAAATTCGATTTTTGAAGTTCCCTTTTCACCTCGGGCAGATTTGAATCCGCCTCCCCTAAATAATCCTACCTCTATGCCCATCAGCATCCCGATCGAAGACAGCTACACGGACATTATCGGAAAAGCCCAGCGCGGGCTTTCCATCAACGACGAGGCGCTCGCAGCCAAGTCCGGCGCCACAGTCGCCGAAATCTTGATCCTGAAATCCGGCGAACTCCAGGAGCCCCTTCTGCGCCAGGTCGCGGGTGTTCTCGGCCTCGGAGCTAACGCGCTCCTCGCTTTGGCCAAGTCATCCTACCAGCCCGCCCCCGTCCATGAGCCAGAGGGCCTCGCGCATTTCAATACGGTCTTCGAGGACATGACCGTGAATTCCTACCTCGTCTGGGATCCCGCCTCGAAGGAGGCCGCCTTTTTCGATACCGGAGCAGATGGCCAGCCGATGCTCGACTTTGCCGCCAGCCACGGGCTTCAAGTGAAGCAGATTTTCATCACCCACATCCACACCGACCACATTCTCGATCTCGACCGGTTGGTCAAAGCCACCGGCGCGCATGCATGGGTGTGCGAGAAGGAACCGCTCCCGAATGCCGAGTCGTTCAGCCCCGGTCGCGTTTTTCAAATCGGGAAGCTCTCGGTGGGAACCCGACTCACGAGCGGCCATGCCGCCGGCGGGGTGACCTTTTTCATCCAAGGCCTCTCGCAGCCCGTCGCCATCGTCGGTGACTCGATGTTTGCGGGATCCATGGGCGGAGGGATGGTTTCCTACGCGGATGCCCTGCGCAACAACCGCGAGCAAATCCTAACCCTTCCCGCGGCCACCATTATTTGCTCCGGCCACGGCCCGCTGACGACCGTCGGAGAACAAAAACACGCCAATCCCTTTTTCACCGCTTAACCACCAAACACCACTATGAAAGAAACCATCGCATTCATCGGAGTTGGTCGCATGGGCGCCAACATGGCCCGCCGCCTCAAGGACAAAGGACACACCGTCACCGCCGTCTACGACTCGCACGCCCCGCTCGCCACCGAGCTCGCGGCGGAAATCGGCGCGGAAGCCTGCCAAACTCTGGCCCGCGCAACCGAACTCGCCAGCTTGATCATCACGGTCGTTACCGATGACAAGGCCATGCACGCCATTTTTGCCAAGCAGGGCGACAGCCTCCTCGTCGGCGCGAAAGGCAAACTTTTCGTCAACTGCGCCACCGTTTCTCCTCAGGTTCACCTCGATGTCGAGGCCCTCGCACACCAAGCCGGCGCGGAATCGCTCGAAGCCTGCATGGCCTCCAGCATCACCCAAGCCCGCGAAGGAACCCTCTATCTCATGACTGGCGGCTCAACCGCCGCCTTCCAGCGCGCGGAAGCGATCCTCAAGGATATGAGCATTTCGCTCCGCCACATCGGCGCCACCGGCCAGGCTGCTCAGGTCAAGGCTTTGGTCAACATGGTCATGAATATCAACACCGCCGGACTCGCTGAGGGCCTTGGCCTCGGAGCCGCTCTCGGTCTGGATCTCACCATGCTCCGCGAAGTGTTTTCGCAAACCGGCGCCGATTCCCGCGTCCTCAAGACCGACGGCGAGGACATGCAGAACCGCGACCACTCCTGTTTCTTCTCCGGCGCCCACGCCGCAAAGGACAGCGGCATCGCGCTCAGCCTCGCCCACGAAAAAGGCCTTAATCTCCCGCTCGCCGAAGCCACCAAGAAGCAATACGACCGCATGGTGTCGGAAGGCTTTGGCGACTTGGACAAATCCGGCGTCGCCGAGCTCACCTTCCCGGGCCGGGGCAAAAAATAACCCGCCCACGCGCAGAGGAGGGGAACCGCAAGTAAAAGTATCTCCCGCAGAGATACCGAGGCGCAGCGATGGGGTGATCAACTGACCCTTGCCTCGGTGTATTTCTCTTGTTGGACAGTGCGCGGAGCTTAGGGTTATTACCCTATGAAAATCCTAAGCAACCTCTGCTTCGTTCTTGGCCTCGCCTCGGTCCTCGCCTCCATCGCCATCTGGTATTATGCCGGCGGAAAAGAGGCAACATTTGAAGCCCGCACGCACGGCGAGCTTTTCGGTATTTTTGTTGGCCTATGGGCGCCGACATTTCTGATCCTCTCGAACCGCCTCGCGCGTTTCGCTGACGAACAGAAATAGCCTTCGCTACGGCTTCGGCTGTCACTGAATTTGGATATCAAGACTGTGGGCGTTGGGGATTGCGCCGACGGGGCGCTATGTGGTGGCTCGGCGGAATTTCAGGCGAGCGCCGCATCGGCTTCAAAGTGAATTTCACGAGCATGTCCAAACCAGCGCCGTGCCAAATCTCGCCAGCCACCCACTCCGCCGATTTCTCGCCGAGGGGCTGCTCGCCTGCATCAACACCGATAACCCTGGAATTAGCGGCATCGATTTGCCCCATGAACTGGATGTCGGAGCCCCGGCAACAGGGTTAAGCCCAAAGGATGTCGATCAAATGCTCCGTAATGCGTGGGAAATGGCTTTTCTCGGAGAGGATAAAAAGCATAGTCTGATCTCAAGTTGATCCCGCTTAAGACCGGATAGTCAGGCTGGAGACGCAAAACGAAGCCTTATTTTCCACAGCCTTTTTGATGTATTCCGACTCTGTGTTTGAGTTTCTCCCCGATCCTTCCAGCGCCTCCGGTGGGCAAAAAATTGACCCTGATTTTCTATTCCGACTTAACGAGGAATTACGACCCCGGATGATCGTCAGCCTCACATCCCGAGGGGCTTCGCGGGATGTGGCCGAGGATGTGGTTTCCGAAATTCTCGCCGAATGTGTCGCCGAGTCTCCGCGCAATCTGCTGGCGCGTTTCAAGGGCGAAGGCCCGCTGGATGGTTGGCTTCTGCGCGTGGCGATTAACCGCCTCATTTCCCGTCAACGCCGCGAGCGATTGATGGAGCCTGCGGAGATTGGGGAGATTGAATCCCTGCCTTGCGAAAGTATGGAGGTGATGGAAGAGGCCTTGCAGGCGATCGTTTCCAAGGCGCTTCGCGAAGCCATCGAGTCGTTGCCGGCGGAGGCGAGGCTTCTGTTGTGGTTGAGGCATGGTTATGGAGTTGCGCAAAATCGGCTTTGCATCTGCTGGTGCAGCACCCCGAGCAAGCTCTCCCGTGCGTTGTCCTCCGCCCGCAGAATCGTCCGGGACCAAACCCTGCGATCCATTCAAATAGAGGATCCCGGTTTGCATTTGCAGTGGCAGGACATCTCCGGCGTGTGCTCGAACTCCCTTCTTTTTTCAGAAAACCGCCATGTCGCCTGATTCCTCGAGCGAGGCCGATCCAAACGCGGAGGATGGATTAAAAGACATTTTTGGCTTTCTTGAAAAAAGTTTTCCCGATGGCGCTCGCGACATCACCGTGCCACCGGAGTTGCGGCGGCTCATGATGGAATTTGCCGAGGGAAAAATCCCGGCCTCCGAGATCGAAGCACTATGCACCCAAATCCTCCGCTCCCCGGAGTCGATCCGCGCCCTCGCCCAAATCCTCGGCAGGGTCTAAGCGGGGCGGGCCAATTCTTCTTTCAGCCAGGCAAGAGCATCGTCCCGGGTTTTCAATCCGCCCTCGAGTTGGAGCGCCTGTGCGGAGTCGAGGAGCTTTTTGAAAGGCGGCCCGGGCTGGAGTCCCGCCGCGATGAGGTCGCGTCCGGTGATCAGTGGCGGCGGAATGAGGGGTTCGTTGGAAAACTCCTCCCGCTTGAGGAGGAGGAAATCGTAGTTGTCGAGTAAGCCGTGCGAGCCCTGGCAATCCACGCGGTGGAGTTCGAGTTCGTCATCGATCGTTGGCCGGGCGAGGAATCGCTTGAGCGTGGCGACGCGCATGTTTTGAACATCCTTGAAGGCCATGTGGTTTTTCACCCCGACGACCGTGGCCTCCGTTTCGGCGTTCGAAAACCTCAGCCGAGCGAAAATTTTTTCCGTCATCGAGGCGCTGATCGATTCGTGCCCGTTGAACCGAATGCGGCCTGTTTCGTCGATGTGGAACGCCGGTGGCTTGCCGATGTCGTGGAATAAAACCGAGAAGACGAGAGGTGTGGAGACCCGCTCCGGCAAAAGCGACAGCATGAGGCGCGTGTGCACAAAAACATCGCCCTCGGGGTGGAAGTCGGGCGGTTGCTCGCAGCCTTTCAGTGCCTCGACCTCGGGGAGCAGGATGGCAAGTAGGCCGGATTGATCGAGCAGATCGAATCCCCGCACGCGCGAGGGGTGGGTGAAAATTTTTACGAGTTCGTCGCGGATGCGCTCGGCGCTCACGGCGGTGATCTCCGGCGCCCGCTCGACCAAGGCCCGCCAAGTTTCGGCTTCAATCTCGAATCCCAGTGAGGCCGCGAACCTCACGCAGCGGATGAGCCGCAACTTGTCCTCGGCGAAGCGCGCATGGGGATCGCCGATGCTGCGGAGAATGCCCGCGCGGAGGTCCGCCTCACCGCCGACGAAGTCGAGGATTTGGCGGGTGAGGGGATCGAAGAAAAGGCCGTTGACCGTGAAATCCCGCCGCCGCGCGTCGCCCTCGGCGTTGGTGAATGCCACGGACTCGGGGTGGCGTCCATCGCGATAGGCGCCATCGGAGCGGAAGGTGGCGACTTGAAATTCTCCCCCGTCTTCCAGCACGACGATCACCCCGAACTGTGCGCCAACCGCCACCGTGCGTGGGAAGAGTTTCTGGATTTCCTCGGGTCGCGCGCTCGTGGCGATGTCGATGTCGTGCGCTTCCTTCCCAAGAAGCCGGTCGCGCACGCAGCCGCCGGCAAAAAGCGCCTCGTGGCCGGCGGCGCGCAGTCGTTCGACGAGGCGTGTGGCGGTGGCTTCCATTAGTGAGAAATGGTGAGGAGGGCTCTGCTTGTCAGAGCCGGGTTGGTGTGTTGAGGAAGTCATTTGCGGACCTGACAAGCAGGTCCCTCCTGATCGGGACGATCGTGGTTTTGGGCGCCGAATTACTTAAAGGCCGCCCAGACGCGGTGGGCATCGTCGTGGTCCTCCAGGGCCTGCAAAAACTCACCCGTCTCCGCGCGTTGTTCGTCGGTGAGTTCGGGCAGCTGCTTCGGCACAAAACCAAGTTCGCTGGTCACAACGGTCCACCCATTTTGCGAAAGCCATTTCGAGACAGCCGCCGTGGCGGTGCGCTCGGTGAGGAATTTCACGCCCAGTGTGCCGGCGGGGATGTCGTCGTTCTCGCCCTCGGCAAGGATGGAAAAATCATTCGCTCCCGCTTCGATCGCGGCGGTCTCGGCGTCGGTGGATTTGTCGGGGTGGTGCGCTTCCACGATCCCCACATGGTCGAAGAGAAATTTGTTGCTCCCAGCTGTGCCGAGTTGGCCTTTCTTGAAAAGCACACGCATCTCGGGTGCGGTGCGGTTGATATTGTCGGTGAGAACTTCGACGATCACGGGAATCTTGTGGGGCGCGTAGCCTTCAAAAACCAAATGCTCGAGCGTGAGTTTTTCGTCACCGATACCCGCCCCTTTTTTGATCGCGCGCTCGATCACATCCCTCGTCACTGAGGCTTTTCTGGCCTTTTCGACCGCTGCAAAAAGCCGGGCATTTCCTTCGAGGTCGGGGCCACCGGTTTTGGCAGCGACCATGATTTCTTTCACCAGTTTGCCGACAGCCTGGCCTTTTTTGAGGTTCGCGACCTCGCGCTTGGCATGGAGCCATTGTCTTCCCATAGACCCTCAAACTACGCGCTTCCAGCGAAGCCCTGCAATGCCGATTTGGGTTTGAGATGATTTGTCGGCGGGGATCGGAGGCTTGGCGTCGGCCTGAACAGTCACCGTTTCTTTACCTGGTGCCACGGTGGCGTTTGTCTCCAGAGATTCTAACGGTCAGATATTTTACCGGAAGATGAGAATGGGCGTTTTGCAGGCGCGGACGAGGGCGGCGGTGGTGCTTCCGATGATGAGATGGCGAAGGCGAGAATGACCATAGGCCCCCATGATGAGCAGGTTCGCGCGGTGCCTTGAGGCCGCTTCGGTGATCACCTCCTCAGGATGGCCGGACACCCTCTCGGATAGGGCGTCAAATCCTGCGGCAATGAGCCGCGCGGTGGCCTCCTCAAGACCGTCGGCGGAGTGGCTGTTTTTCTGGCCCGCATGGATCAGTCGGCAAGCCACGCCCTTGAGGAGCGGGCTTTCGCTGATGAAGCGGATAGCTTTTTCAACGCTCTCGCCGCCATCGAAGGCGATGAGCACCGTTTCGATGGGATGGAACTCTCGCGAGGCGACGAGGACTGGACGGATGCTTCCACGGATGACGCGCTCAAGGTTCGATCCAAGGTGAAGCTTCGCGAAATCGGCCGACTCCCCGCGCTTGCCGATCACGACGAGATCGGCCTCGCGCTCCATGGCGGTGACCGATTCGACGAGTTCACCGTGCTCCTGGACGGTGGTGACATTTTCGACGCCCGCGTCCTGGAGGCGTTGGGCCGCATTTCCTAGGAGTGCTTTGCCGCACTCGCGAGCGAGACGGTTTTTCTTTTCCTCCAGCTCGGCCAGCTCAGCCATGAAGGCGGCACCGGTGTCCATTCCCATGGCTCCGCTGATATCGACCAACTCGGCGCGTTCGCGGTGGGGGTCGAGCATGTGGAGCACACGAACGGAGGCGCCGCACCGGACGGCAGCCCATGCGGTGTGGTCGAGGACGCTGTTCGAATAGACGGAACCGTCGGTGCAGGTGAGGATTTTTTTCATGGCGGTGTGGGTTTAGTGGAGGGGCTGGGTTTGGGCGGAATCCGGTTTGTCGTGGGTCGCCACCCGCTCGACGAGTGTCGCACTCGCTTCATTAAGTCCGATCACATCGACCAGGGCACCGTCGCGCCGGAATTTCAAGACCACCTTGTCAAGGGCTGCAACGGAGGTGATGTCCCAAAAATGTGCGTGGGTCACATTGATCGTCACGCGCGCCACAGCCTCCCGGAAGTTGAACGAGCGGGCAAATTGGCCAGCGGAGACAAAGAACACATTGCCTTCCACAAAATAGGTCCGCACTTCACCGTCCTCCGACAATTCCGTGCCCACACGCACCAGTCGAGCCGCCTTGCGCGCGAAGGACACGGCACTCATGAGCACGCCGATCGCCACGCCGATGGCAAGGTTGTGAGTGAACACAACCACCAGAACGGTGGTAACCATGACCAGGCTTGAGGTCTTGGGGTGGGTGCGGAGGTTTTTCACCGATTCCCAGCTGAATGTGCCGATCGACACCATGATCATTACGGCTACCAGAGCCGCCATGGGGATGATTTTTACCCAGTTTCCAAGGACGACGATGAGAATCAGCAGGAAAACTCCAGCGGAAAAACATGATAGACGCCCGCGCCCGCCGGATTTCACATTGATCACCGTCTGCCCGATCATCGCGCAGCCGGCCATGCCGCCGAAGCAGCCCGCGACAATGTTTGCCGCTCCCTGGCCCACGCACTCACGGTTCTTGTCGCTGTCGGTGTCCGTCATGTCATCGACGATCGTCGCTGTCATCAAGGATTCCAACAGGCCCACAACGGTCAAGGGGATCGCGTAGGGAAGGATGATCCATAGCGTTTCCAGGGACAGAGGCACATCCGGCAGGAAGAAGAGGGGCAATGTCGAGGGGAGTTGCCCCATGTCACCCACCGTTCGCAGGTCCATGCCGGTGAACACGGCGATCAGTGTGAGGACGACAATACAGACTAGTGGAGAGGGCACTGCCTTGGTGAAGCGGGGCAGGAGGTAGATAATGCCCAACCCCCCGGCGACCATCGCCATCATTTGCCAGCCAGCCCCTTTGAACTCTGGCAATTGCGCCATGAAAATGAGGATCGCCAGCGCGTTCACAAATCCGGTCATTACCGAGCGGGAGACGAATTTTAGCGCCTCGCCAAGCCGCAGGAGCCCGCAGAGGATTTGGAAAAAGCCCGTCAGCAATGTGGCCGCGAGCAGGTATTGCAAGCCATGTTCCTTGACCAGGGTGAACATCAGCAATGCCATCGCTCCGGTGGCCGCGGAGATCATGCCTGGCCGTCCGCCCGCGAACGCGGTCACCACCGCGATGCAGAATGAGGCGTAGAGTCCCACCTTCGGATCGACGCCGGCGATAATCGAGAAGGCGATCGCCTCGGGGATGAGTGCCAGCGCGACAACCAATCCCGCCAGCAAATCCTTCGGGACATTTGAAAACCATTCCTTGGGAAAATTCTTGAACATGATGAGTGAGAGTCGACGCCAATTGGTGTGCCTTGTTGCGGGTTCCGAAAACACCCTGAAAGGCATGACGGGCCGGTTAGAATTCATGCCCTCCTTCGAATGGCAAGGCCTTTCACTCGATTGCCGCTAAAGGGTCCAAGAATGACCGAAGGAGCGGAGTGGTTGACGTCGTTTTACTTGGACTTCAAGGCCAGAGGTTCGGCGTCGTCGGTGATATCTTCGGGCTCGAAATCATTTGGAAGCTCGATCGTCCGCAGGACGGCTTGGTCGAAGTTCGCCTTCTTGAGATCGATCATTTGGATTTGGAGCCCGTTGTAGGTGCGGTCGCCAGGCAAGCCGATGAAGCCACTGCCTTGGCCCAGAGCACAGTAAGAAAATGCCAGAATCCGTATTTCATGAGGGTTTCTCCATGAGGCTCTTACCGAGTGCGGTCAATGAGAAAGCCCCCCGCCCCGGCGCGGACGATCCAGCTGTAAGGCAGCGCGCCGTGGGAGAGCATCCAGTCGTTGAATTTTTTCAAACTCCATCCGCGACCCGTGACGAGCCGGGCGTGGAGTTTTTCCACCTCCAATCGGCCGAGGAGGTAACTCATCGGAACCGCGGGGCTGGAGGTATACCAGTTCACATCGGCCTTGGCCCGGGCGGCGGTGAAACCTACGCCTCGGCTGAGCCTCGAGGCGGCGCCGGACGGGGTAAGCGTTCCCTCCTGTAGGCCGCAATCGATCACAATGCGGTGCGCGCGCCAGAGGGCGTCGTGGAGCTGGGTGAGTTCGGCGCACGGACTCTCGACGAGGCGGTGATCGACCGCCATTTTCTCGCACCACATCGTCCAGCCCTCGTAGAAAATCGCATGTGCGAAGAGGCGACGCCAACGGCTTGGGTGGTTGTATTGGACCACGAACTGCAGGTGGTGGCCGGGGTAGCCCTCGTGAACGCAGGTCAGCTCCAGGCCGTGATGTTGGCGAATTTCTGCGGCGCGACGCGCGGGGGTCTTCTGGTCGAGGCTGAGGTCGTTCACCCAAAAAATCCCGGTTCGGTCGGCCGAAAACGGTTCCGGCGCGCTGTAGGCGGCGGTGGGGAATTGGTGTTTCAAAAACGGCGGCACGGGCAGGACCTTCAACGCATCGCCTTGGGGCAATGTCACGAGGCCGGCTTTCCGGAGATCAGCGTGAAGGCGGCTGGTTGCCTCGCGATAAACCTCGATCAGTGGCTTGTCCGGGTTCCAGGCGGCGGCGGCACGGTCGATCTGCTCGCGAGCGGGCGATCGACCGTGGCGTTTCGCCGCCTCACGCAGGAGAAACTCGTGACGCGCGATCTGGTATTCGCCCACGGCTCGCGCCTCGGAGAGCGAGAGGTCCAGCCCGAGACGCTCGCGGATGAGAAACTCGAACCGCTCTCGGCCGATGGCAAAGCTGCCCGCCGACGCGGTTTTTTTGCGCGAGATGGAAGCGGTGAAATGGGTGAAAGCGTTGGCGGCGGTTTTCAGGAGGGAGGAAAGTCGACGCGGGTTTTTCGAAAAGCTCGCCAGTTCGGTTTCAAGGCCTCCGAGAAACTCCACCGCGCCTTTGCAGGATTGCTCGGTGAGGCTGACCCACAGCGGATCAGGTCGTTCCACGCAGCTTGCCCCGGCGCGGAGGAAGTCCGGCAATCGCGCAAGTCGGGACTCCACGGCGGGGAGGATTTGGGCGGGGCTTTCCCCTGCGCGGACGAGGAGTTCGAAAATGGAGTCGATCGCCGCGCCGGTGTGGGTTTGCGGGTTAGTGCGCCAGCGGCGCAGGTCGCGCTCGAAGAGAAGTTCGATCCGCAAATGGGCGAGCATCCCGCGCCGGTCGAGCCAGGCGTCGCCCGTGAAAAGCGCCTCGGGAGTTGCCTCGATTCGCGCGAGGGTTTGTTCGATCAAAGCGATGTGGCGGGCGTGGACCGCGGGAGTGTTGGCGCCGAGGAGCGGGTCGTATTTTCGGAAACCCAGCTTGCTGGCGTATTCGGGAAACAGCTCGCAGGACTCATCCAGCCAATGGCTCGCGGCGGATTCGAATTCCGCATGGGCTTTCCGTTCCTCGATTCCGGGTTTGTTTTTTGCCATGGGAAAAACCTAAGCGCATCCGTGCGGGCTTGGCCATGCCGATGCGGTTGCTAACCTTGGCGCATGGAATGTTTCCGCTCTGTGCTCACCCGCATCCTGCGGTGTGGTCCGCTGCTTTGGGCTCTTTTCGCCATCTGGCTGGGGATTCTATTTTTCTTCTCCAGTTCGGAATCGCCCCAGGACATGCCGACGCTTCTGCCGTATCAGGACAAGGTGATCCACTTTGTCTTCTATGCCGGTGGGGCCTGCGCTCTCGCGGGGGCGTTGGCGAGGTCGTTCGGCCTGCGCGGGCTTTCGTTGGTGGTGCTCACCGTTCTCGCTCTTTCGTTGGCCGGGGCACTCGATGAATACAACCAGCAATTCGTTCCGGGCCGGAAGGGGATGGATCCCTACGATTGGGCGGCGGATATTTTCGGCGCGGCTTGCGGCGTGCTTGTGCTAGGGAGGCTTCGGCGTGCGGTGGAAGCCGATGGAATTTGAATTGGCGGGTTCGGCGGGGCTTCGGATAATCGGATTTATATGGCGCAGTCTGATTTCTTAACCGAGCTCGACAAATCTGGCGTTCGCGAGCGGATCGATCGCCTCCGCGCGGAACTCGAGCGTCACAATCAGCTCTACTACCAGCACGCCGCACCGGAGATTTCGGATCAGGAATTCGATGCCCTCCTGCGCGAACTCCAAGACCTCGAAGATCAGCACCCAGAGTTCGCCGCCGAGGATTCCCCGACCCGGCGCGTGGGCGGCAAGCCTCTCGAGGAATTCGCCCCAGCCAAGCATCTCGTGCCGATGCAGAGTCTGCAAAATGTCTATTCTGATGATGAGTTGAGGGATTTCATTGGTAAAATCCACAAACTTGCGGAGGGTCGTCCCTTCAACTTCACGATTGAGCCGAAGGTGGATGGGCTTGCGATTTCGCTGCTCTATGAGAACGGCCGCCTCGTCCGCGCCGCCACGCGCGGGGATGGAGTGACTGGCGACGATGTGACCCAAAACATCCTGACGATTTCCAATATACCGCACCGACTTCGTGGCGCTGCTCCGGCGAGGGTTGAAATTCGTGGTGAGGTTTACCTGCCGAAATCCGCATTTGCGTTGCTAAACTCTCAGCGCGAAGAAGAGGGGCTCCCTCCGTTCGCGAATACCCGTAACGCCGCCGCCGGTTCGATCAAGCAGCTCGACCCCGCCATTGCTGCATCGCGAAAACTTGCTGCCATATTCTATGGCAGCGGACTCTGGGAGGGCGAACAACCCGCTACGAGTCTACAGATGTTCCAAGTCCTCAAGAGTTGGGGTCTGCCAATCCCTGAAACAATTCTGGAAGGATCTGATAAAGAGTCTGTTTGGGATGCTATTAAAAGCATTGATCAGCTGCGTAATGAATTTCCATACGATATTGATGGAGCTGTTGTTAAGGTTGATAGTCTCGCTTTGCGTGGTGAATTTGGTTCCACGGAAAAGGCTCCCCTCTGGGCCAGAGCTTATAAATATAAGCCAGAACAGGCCGAAACCTCCTTGCTCGGAATTACATCCCAAGTCGGCAGAACCGGAATACTCACTCCGGTTGCGGAACTTAAACCTATTGCTCTATCGGGAAGTGTCGTATCGCGGGCCCAGTTGCACAATGGTGAGGAAATACAGCGCAAAGATATTCGCATCGGGGATACAGTTATTATTGAGAAAGCCGGGGAGGTAATTCCTGCTTTAATTCAAATTAAACCTTGCTCCAGAATTGGCACTGAGGTGTTTTTTGAAATGCCATCACATTGTCCATCTTGCAGATCAAATGTAATACAAGATGGAGTTTCATTTAAATGCATTAACTCCTCTTGTAGTGCACAGATTCGAAGGAAAATAGAATACTTTGCATCCAAAAAAGCCATGGATATTGAAGGCCTTGGCACGGCAATGGTCAATCAACTTGTTGATGCTGAAATTCTTAAAAATATCTCAGATATTTACTTGATTAAAAAAGAAGAATTATTGGGATTGGAGCGGATTGGGGAAAAAAGCGCCAATAATCTCCTGGACGCTATTCAGATCAGTAAATTGCGCCCGCTTGCTTGTCTCATAAATGGACTTGGAATCCCGCATGTTGGAGAAGTTTCTGCGCGAGAACTTGCGGATCATTTTCAATCCTTAGATACACTGGCAGAATCTAGTGCAGAAAAAATTCAGCAAATACATAGTATCGGTGAAGTAATGGCAAAAGCGATACATGCTTGGTTTCAAAATGCGCAAAACACAGAATTGCTCCACCAGTTAAGGAACTTGGGGCTTAGATTTGAAAACCCTGCTGAGATCTCGGAGCCTTCCGATAATAGATTTGAAAATACAGTATGGGTCTTAACTGGAACACTTTCAAATTCTAGGGATGATGTAGCTAAAATCATTCGCCGATATGGCGGAAAAATCTCTGGGAGTGTTAGCAGAAAAACGACATATCTTTTGGCGGGAGAGGGGGCTGGATCAAAGTTAGCTTTGGCTCAAGAATTAAATATAAATATAATTGATGAGAATGAATTTAATAAATTGATATCTCCCTGATGAAAAATAATCTAGTCGATATTCATAATCTTTTTAAGAGCCTGACTTCTCAGTTGGGAAAACAAAAGCGAACGGAAACTCTCCTTAAATCACCGCATGGTGATTCACCGAGCGAATGGTTCATGTATATTCCTCCATTTTTCAATAACGCCTTGGACATTCGAGATACGGAGCGAAAAAAAGATAAAATATCATATTGGGTGTGGACGCAAGGAGCAGACTTCTCTTTCTCGGTTGGGGATGTAATTTACGATACAAAAGAGGCTTACAAGCCTTGGAGCGAGGCTGTAAAAAAAATCCGGATTTGCATCCAAGTAACTAGGGCGGTCTCCGCAAGCAGTTCAGAGGCAGGATTTCGTTTTCCAGGTCGTATTTCCTTTGATTTATTTTTGCCTGATCAGAGCAAAGTGCGGCTCCAAAAAAGTAGTGAACATGAAATGACTCAATATGAGTTTGTTTCACTTCTTATCTTTGGCCCTAGCGCAGAGTTGGCGCTATCAATTTCAAAAAGCTCTAATGGATAAAAATTTGAAACGCTAAAAGTCATGGATACTTGGGTGCTCATAGATACGGAAACAGACGGTCTCTATGCACCAATTTTTGCGATTGAAGTAGCCGCACAGAAGTTTGAAGGTCTAAAGCCTGTAGGAACCCCCTTTCGTGTATTCATTAATCATAGAATTGAAATCCCGCTGGAAGCAACTTTAGTTCATGGATACACCACGGAATTTATACTTCAAAATGGACTCCCGCCACTGGATGCGTATTCTCAATTGCGCGAGTATATAGGAGAGGTTCCAGTCGTTTCACACTTTCTCCAATTTGATTGGAATCGAGTTTTATTTCCTGAATTCAATCGATTACAAATTAAGCCGATAGGTAAGCCGGGGTTTTGTTCTTGGGGACTCGCGCGTCGAGCACTTCCTGAGCATCTGACGCACCGATTGGACTACTTGCGTGATTTTTATGATTTGCACTGTTGTCGGCCCCATTCTGCTCTGGGCGATTTAGAAGCCACTACTGATTTGCTGCAACGAGTGATATTTCCGCGCTTAGCAGGCCTGCATTTTGATTCGATACGTAAAATTTATGAATTTGCCACGATGCGTCCAGTTCTTAGGTGTAGGTGCATTGTTCAAGGGCTGGACTTTGAAAAAGAAAAGCTTCGGCTAGCTCGGGCTGAATGGGAGGAGCGTCACAAGGCTGTAACAATTAACCAGGCATACGAAAATGCCCGCTCGATACCTGATCTTATCCTTGAGCATGAGCTCATCGATGATGAGCATGAAATTTTATTTGGTGGGTGCAAATTTTTGTTCACTGGCAAAATGGTCACGGGCCCACGCTCGGCTGCGCGCAAAGAGATTCAAAGACGAGGCGGTATAACGCCAACCTCAAATCACCTCGGAGACGATATTGATTATCTGGTATTGGGCGAGGATCCGGAAGCCGGTTGGTTGCGCTTGCTTCAAGGTGGAAAGTTGACAAGTGCATTTATCAAGAAATTTAAAAACCCAAGCTCACGACTTCACATCATTCGCGAGGACCTTTTGAGGGCGGCTTTGATGGAGGCGGTATAACTTTTAGCTGCTCCAGTTTCAGGCCGCCGTCGAAGAGGAATTCCGCGCGCTTTGTGCTTAGGAATCCATGGTCAGCGCCGAAAGGACTTTGAGGCCCTTTTTGACATCGCACACGCGCAGGATGAGGAGACCACGACGGGCGGCGGGCATCGAGGCGAGGTAGGCATACTCGACGTTGATTTTTACGGAGGCGAGGGCTGTGGTGATTCGCGAGAGACTGCCGGGTCGGTTGTCATTTTCCACCATCAAGACCTCGCTCTCCACAACCAGCGTTCCATGAGCCTCCAGCAAGGCAATCGCTCGGCGCGTATCGCTCACCACCATGCGAACCACGGCGTGGTCCACCGTATCGGAAACGGTGAGGCCGTAGATGTTGATTTTGTCTTCGGCGAGCGCGTCGCAGACCTCGACGAGTGTGCCCGGGCGGTTGGCGATAAAGATGGCGAGTTGTTCGACGATGCGGACGGCTTTCATGCCGGAGATAGTGGTATCGGCCCGAGCGGTGCGTCGATGTAAAAAGGCTGGGCTTGCCAGCGCCAGGGCATGGACCGATGGATGGGGTATGGGAAAACACACTAAGCGGCGAGCCTCCATCTCCCCGCACCCGAAGGCGGCCGATTCCAAGCCCCTTCCGAAAAAAGCCTCTCAACCTACCAAGCGAGATCACAAGTCGGATTCACGGCCTAAAAAAAACCACGACCGTCGCGGAAAATCCGGCGGAAAATTCGAGCTGTCCGAAAAACTCAAAATCTCCGTGATGCGAGCCATCGCGCGGCGTCCCTTGGATGCGAATGCCCTCGCCACCGAATTGAATCTCCCGCCGGCGTGGAAGGATCGGCTTGACGCGCTTTTGAAAGATTTGGAGCTCTCGGGAGAAATCGCGCGAATCCGCAAAGACCGGTTCATTATTCCCAAAGAGGCGGATCTTTTCACGGGAGTGGTCCAGTTTCACCTGAACGGGGGAGCCCATGTCCTTAATGAAACCGCAGGCGCCGCCGATTTGTATATCCGGCCTGAGAATACTCTCACCGCGATGCACGGCGACCGGGTGGTGGCGCGGATCATTCCGGCGCAGGAGTCCCGCTGGTCGCGCACCGATTCTCCCGCGCGCCAGGAGGGCCGGATCATTCGAATTCTCGTGCGAGCGAACGACACCTTGGTTGGAACGCTCCAGAAATCGTCCAATTTCTTCTATGTCGTGGCGGACGATCCCCGCTTCGGGAGCAATCTCTATGTCCTGCCTCCCAAGCCGCCGCTGGATGCGAAGGTCGGCGACAAGGTCGTGGCGAAAATCGATGCTTGGGAAAGTCGCCATGTGAATCCCGAGGGCCATTTGATCGAGGTCCTCGGTCCAGCCGGGAAGCCCGGGGTGGACATGCTCTCGATCATACGCAAACACCACCTGCCCGTGGAATTTCCAGCCGAAGTGTGCCACGAAGCCGAGCGTGTGGCGCCGGAGGTCGACTCTTACGAAGCCGCCCGCCGAGAGGATTTGCGGGAGCATTTTATCTTCACCATCGACCCCGACGACGCGAAGGATTTTGACGATGCGATCAATGTCGAGACGACGCCAACCGGTTGGCAGGTGGGTATCCACATCGCGGATGTCTCGCACTATGTGAAGCCAAAGACCGCGCTGGACCGTGAGGCGCAATCTCGTGGCAACAGCGTGTATCTCGCCGACCGCGTGATTCCGATGCTGCCCGAGGCCTTGAGTAATGGAATTTGCAGCCTGAAGCCACGAGTCGAGCGCCTCGCTTTTTCGGTTTTTGCCGAAATCACCAAGGCCGGGAAAATTCAATCTGCGCGCTTCTCGAAAACCGTCATTCGCAGCGCGGAGAGGCTCACCTACAAGGAAGCCTTCGCCATTTTGGAAGGGCCACGCGGCACCAGTGCCCTAGCTCAGAAGCTCCACACGGCCTGGGATCTCGCCTCGCTCCTGCGCCGCAAGCGCTTTGACGCCGGGTCGCTCGATCTTGAGTTTCCCGAGGTGAAGGTGCGGCTCGATGAACTCGGCAAGCCGATCCGGCTGGAGAAGGTGGAGAACGACATTTCGCACCAACTCATCGAGGAGTTCATGCTCCTCGCCAACGAACTCGTCGCCCGCGAACTCAAACACCAAAAGCAGCCGACCGTTTATCGAATCCACGAAAATCCGGATCCGGAAAAGCTGCTTGAGTTCCGCGAATTCGCGGCCTCTCAGGGCATCCATGCCGGAGACCTCACCCAGCGTTCGGAAATTCAAAAACTCCTCCTTGCCGTGAAGGGCAAGCCTTTCGGTCCTGCCGTGAAAATCGCCCTGCTCAAGAGCCTCAAGCGCGCGCGGTATTTCACCGAGCCACTCGGCCACTATGGCCTCTCGAAAAGCGACTACACCCACTTCACCAGCCCGATCCGCCGCTACAGTGATCTCATCGTCCACCGGGCCCTCGAACGGCGCTTGGGTCTCTCAAAAATCGGCCCGGATTCCAGCTCGCTCGGCGCGCTCGCGGAGCACATTTCGACCACCGAGCGCACGGCGGCTGATGCGGAAAAGGAATCCGTGCGACTCAAGAAACTGGAATTTTTCCAAATTCAAGCCGCCTCGGAGAAACGCCAGGCATTCCGCGCGGTGATCATGGACGCCCGGAATTTCGGGCTCTTCGTGGAACTCCCGGAGTTTTTGCTTACCGGTCTCATTCATATTTCCACGCTGGAGGGGGATTTTTTCGTCCACGACGCACCGCGGTGCCGCATCGTGGGGCGTCGCACGAAGAAAGTTTACCAGGTCGGCGACATCATCGAGGTGGCTGTCGATCGCGTGGACATGCTGAAGCAGCAGGTGGATTTCAAACTCGCAAAGGACAGGGCGTAACGCGCCTGGATTTTTTTCGGAGCCCCCAAAAATAACGCCCTTGCATTCCGCACATGCCTGAGGAAATCCTTTGCTTCCCGATATGCCCTCCGACCAGTCCCCCGTATGGCTGTTGAAAAAACATGGCTCTGGCAATGTCCATGGACCTGTTCCTTTTGAGAAGCTCCTCGAGTGGGCCGACGCCGCCCAGATCAATGCACAGGACTCGATCTCGAATGACGGCAAGACTTGGACCAAGGCGCCGATGATCGAAGACCTCCACTTGGACTGGTTGATCGAGGTGAAAGGGAATCCGCTATACGGCCCCACGAGTGCCGGGGCGATTTTGGAATTTCTTAATCTTGGCGAGATCGATGCCTCCACGCCGATCGTGAATTGTTGCACCGGGGAGACGATGAGCGTCGCGGAGTCTCCGTTTTATCAGGAAGCCGATACGAGCCGCTTGATCAGCCGGGTGGCCGAACTCGAAAATGAGCTGCGCATCTCATCGGAAACCATCACGAATCTCGAGGCCCGCATCGAGGCGCTTGAGGTGGCTAAGGCCTAATTGGGGTCCATTGCCACTTGCGCGCAACAGGCGCTTGGATGTTAATGGCGCACCATGATTGATAAAAATTACGCCCAGCCGGATGCCTTGGTCACGACACAGTGGGTTTCGGAGCATTTGTCCGACTCCGGCGTTCGCCTTGTGGAGAGCAACGAGGACTACCTTCTCTACGACACCGGTCACATCCAGGGAGCGGTGCATATCGATTGGCGTGCGGACCTGCAGGACCAGACGATCCGTGACTACGTTTCCCCGAAACAATTCGCCGAACTTTGCGAGCGGCACGGAATTTCGAATGAGACGACGGTGGTTTTCTATGGCGATAAATCGAACTGGTGGGCTTGCTACGCGCTCTGGACCTTCCAGCTTTTCGGACACGAAAAAGTGAAAATCATGGACGGTGGCCGCGACAAATGGGTCGCGGAAAATCGCCACCTCACCCGCGCCGTGCCACATTTTGTGAAGGGTCGATACACTCCCGCTGCCGAACGCCGCGATGCCGAGATCCGTGCTTTCTACGACCAAGCCCTCGCCCATAGTCGGGCCGGCCATGCGCTCATCGATGTGCGTTCCCCCGGCGAATTCCGAGGCGAAATCACCCACATGCCGGAGTATCCCCAAGAGGGAGTTCTTCGTGGCGGCCATGTTCCCGGCGCGGCAAGTGTTCCCTGGAAAATGGCAGTCAAAGAGGACGGCACCTTCAAGTCCGCAGCGGAACTCCATGTGATTTACGAAGAGGAAGCGGGGCTCATGCGCGGTCAGGATGTCATCGCGTATTGCCGCATCGGCGAGCGCTCGAGCCACACTTGGTTCGTCCTCACCTACCTCCTTGGATACAAAAATGTCCGCAACTACGACGGTTCCTGGACCGAATGGGGCAACCGCGTGGGGGCGCCGATCGAGCGAGGCTAAGCCATGGAATACCCAGAAAAGCTCGCCCAGATCGTCTCGCTCTTCGAATCCCTGCCCGCTCCCGAAAAGCGCGAATCCCTGATTTCTTACGCCACTTCAGCTGCGAAAAATGCCCCTCGCGATGGCGAGTCATTCGATCTGGAAGATGTCCGCAAGGATGAGGAATGCACGGACACCGTTGGGGTTTTCCTGAAAATCTCGAGCACCCGCGCCTGCGAATTCCGCGTCACGCTTGGTCCTCAGGTGCAGACGCTCACAAAGGCGATGACCTCGATTCTTTGCAGAGGCCTCGCCGGTTGCACTCCGGAGGAGGTCTTGGAGATTCCGGCCGACTTCGTTCCGAAAATCGTCGGGGCCGACCTCGTGCGCCAGCGCAGCCAGACGGTCTACTACATCCTCACTCGGATGAAGGGGATCACAAAGGTTTGGCTGAACCGTCAGCGTGCGGCCCGTCAATAAGCCGCTACCTGCGCGGAAAGGTTTGAAAATCCGAAGCGCTGCGAGCAACCTCCACGCCCTATGAGCAAGGCAATCCTTCTGGTCAATTTGGGCTCCCCCGATTCGCCGTCCGTCCCGGATGTGCGCCGCTACCTCAACGAATTTCTGATGGATGGCCGGGTGATCGATGTGCCGTGGATTCTCCGCCGGCTCATTGTTGGAATCGTCCTGATCAACCGCCCAAAGGAATCCGGCCACGCCTACTCGACCGTTTGGACGCCCGAAGGCTCGCCGCTCATCGTCGCGAGCCGCCATTCCCAGGATCTTTTGCAAAAGCGCGTCGATGTGCCCGTCGAACTCGCCATGCGCTACCAGAATCCCTCGATCGAATCGGCCATCAAAAACCTGAAAGCCAAAGGCGCAACCGAGGTTTTGCTGATCCCACTTTTTCCGCACTACGCAATGTCGAGCTACGAAACTGCTGTTGTGCGCGTGCAGGAACTCGCCGCACAAATCGACCCGGCCATGAAAATCGTGGTGCAGCCTCCCTACTACCAGCGCCCCGATTACATCGCGGCCCTCGTGGCGAGCATGAAAGACCATCTCGCAGGCGGGTTCGACCACTTGCTTTTCAGCTTCCACGGCATCCCCGAGCGCCATATCAAAAAATCCGACCCCACCGGCTCACACTGCCTGAAAGTCGCCGATTGCTGCCACACGCCGTGCGAAGCCGCGCATCAGGCCTGCTACAAGCACCAATGCATCCGCACCGCCGAGGAAGTCGCCAAGGGCGCTGGCCTGCCCGAGGGCAAATGGTCGGTCTCCTTCCAGTCGCGCCTCGGCCGCGATCCTTGGATCAAACCCTACACCGACCTTGAACTAGAGCGCCTCGCGAGGGAAGGAGTTCAGCGCATCCTTGTCATGTGCCCGGCGTTTGTTTCCGACTGCCTCGAAACCCTCGAAGAAATCCGAATTCGCGGCAAAGAGTCCTTCGTCGAAGCCGGCGGCAAGGATTTGGAGCAGATTCCCTGCCTCAACGAACACCCGCTCTGGATCGACACGCTCGAGACGATGTCCCGCGAATTCCTCGCGAAAAACTGAGGATCAAGCGCGCGTTGGCGCGTTTTGGAAAAATGAACCCGCGTTTGGCGCGGCAGTCAGCGTAACCAGTCCCTGAAGGCGTTCCGCGATGATTGCCTCGCATCGCTCGAGCTCCTCGCGCCGCTGGCGCAAGGAGTCGTCGGCGATGCCCTGGAGGTCGTCCACATTGTAGAGATACACGCTGTCGAGAAGGTTGATGGAAGGGTCGATATCTCGGGGAACGGCGATGTCGATCAACAGGAGCGCCCGGCCGTGGCGGCGCTTTAGGATTGGCTCGAGGCGCGCCCGGTCGAGAACATAGCCGGGCGAGGCCGTGCTACTGATCACGATATCGAGCCGCTCCAACTCGCGTTCCCAGTTTTCAAAAGGAATCGACCGGCCGCCCAGCGTCTCGGCCAAAGCTTGGGATCGCTCACCCGTGCGGTTGGCGACAACAACGCCCCGCGCGCCACGCGAGAGAAGGGCACGGGCGGTTTTCTCGCTGGTATCCCCGGCGCCGATGACGAGAACTTCTTGTTCCGCGAGGGAATTGAAAATGTGCTCGGCCAATCCCACCGCGGCCGAGGCGACGCTCACACAACCGCGTTGGATTTTTGTCTCGGTGCGGATTTGCTTCGAGGCTTGGAAGGCTCGCTGGAACGCGCGGTTGAGCCGCCCGCCGGTGTGACCGTTTTCCAAAGCGAGTTGGTAGGCTTGCTTCAACTGCCCGAGGATTTCCGTCTCACCCATCACCATCGAGTCGAGCCCCGCCGCCACGCGGAAAAGGTGTCGCAGGCTGTCCGGCTCGGTGAGCGTGTAGAATTCGGAGCCGAGCGGACCTTCGTGTCCATGGAACTCGGTGAGAAATTCCCGCACCGTCGAGAATCCCCGTGTCGCATCGCTGTCGGCAGCGACCGCGTAGATTTCCACCCGGTTGCAGGTGGAGAGGATCACGGCCTCCTCGATGTTTCCGCTTCGCCGGAGAATTTGAAGTGCCTCGGGAATCCGCGACTCTGCGAATGCGAACCGCTCGCGCAACTCGACCGGCGAGGAATGGTGGCTCAATCCCAGCGTGACGATCATGGGTTGTGCAAGGTTGAGAGCAGGTTTGTGCCCCAGAAGGTCAGCAGGAGAAAGGCGAAAACCCCGGCGACGGCATATGCGAAATGGCGTCCGGCCAGATCAAACCGCCAGCGGCAAAGAATCACGGCGAAATAGGCGACCCACAAGAGGGCCGACCATTTCACCTTCACATCCGCAAAATAGGAAAGCCCCTCTGGCCTCGGCAGTCCCGCGCCTGCGAGGAGTCCCAGCGTGAGCATCACAAATCCCGCCACGACGAGTCCCGAGGAGACCCTCTCGAGACGCTGGATCGGCGGCATCACCGAAAGCACCGCCGAGAGTTTCTTGAGCTTCAAATTGTGATCCTGCGTCAGAAACATGATGGCCGAGACCGCCGCCATCCCGAATGCTCCGTAGGCCAGAAGAATCATCGCCGCGTGGATGCTCACGAGCCAGCCGGAGAATTGAGGAGGACCCGTTGGCGCCGTATCCAGCGCAGGCATCAGCGCGAAAACCCCCATCGCAAAAAGCAACGGCGAGGCGAACGCCGCAATGAACCGCAGTCGACTCGAAATCCCCAACGCCAGGCAGGCCACAACCAGCCCCCAGCAGACAAAAAGCATCGCCTCGAAAAGATTGTTTACCGGGCAGGCCTTGATCGAGATGCCCCGCAAAAACATCGCCCAGCTCTGAAGCAAAAATGCGGCCACCAGCAGAAAATACCCGACCCGCGCATCCCGCAAAAAACCCCGCCGCCAAAGAAACAGCGAGTGAATCATCCCGCCGCCGTAGCAAACGACAGCCAACAAAAACACATTCCTCGCAGTGAACCAATCCACACCCGAACGCTAGTCCCTCCCCTTGGAGGCGATCAATACGCAAGTCAAGGTGCGGGAGGCTTCAGTCGAGCGGATGACGCCAGCGAAGCCCTGGAAACCTGCTGAATCCCCTGTCTAAGGAAATCCATTCGCAACCCGTTTCGATGGCCAGAGCAGCGTGGTAGGCATCGGGAACAAGATTCCCTTTGGCTCCGGTTTTTCGACAAAGTTGGGTGAAGAGACGCCAGTGATCCGGCCCAGGGGCAAAAATGCGAACCACATCATGCGTGCGAAATTGTTCCGAAAATTCGAGTGCTTCGAGCAAGGGAGTGGGCTTGCGGAAAATCTTCGGATGCGTAACAACCCGCAGGAAACCGCTCAGAACGAGTTCAGAGACCCCGACGCCCCCTGAATCCGCAAACTCGGTATTCAGCCAAGCCATGATTTCCTCGTGACACTCGGCATCCTCCCGGTGGACAGCGATGAGGATATTGACATCCAGCAGGTTCATCGCCCCTCCATAAGGTCCAGTAGTGCGGACGAGGAGGACAAATCAACGCCTGGCTGCAACCCGTCTCCACAAAAGGTTTTAAATTGAAGCGCCGAGCCTCGGCTCTTAGTCGCTTTTTTACAAAAAGCCGATTGCATGGCTTCCTCAACAACTTGGCTGACAGATATATTCCGCTGCAAAGAAATCTCTTTGGCTTGCCGCAAAAGAGGTTCGTGAATGCTGAGTGTCGTTCTCATGCATCAAAGCATATACAAACTGCATCATGATGCAACTTTCAGCGTCTGCGAGGTAGCTTGTTGTTTGGAGATGAAAAAATCACCCCAGCTTGGCCGCCGCTTCCTTCGCGAAGTAGGTCAAGATCAGGTCGGCGCCGGCGCGTTTGATCGAGAGGAGGGATTCCATCATCACGCGGTCGTGGTCGAGCCAGCCTTGTTGGGCGGCGGCTTTGAGCATCGCGAACTCGCCGGAGACCTGGTAGGCGGCGATCGGAATGTCGAAGGAGGCGCGCATTTGTGAAAGCACATCGAGGTAGGGCATGGCTGGCTTAACCATCAAAATGTCGGCGCCCTCCTCGTAATCCAGCGCCGCTTCGCGCAAGGCCTCGCGGCCGTTGGCGGGGTCCATCTGGTAGGTCGAGCGGTCGCCAAATTGCGGCGTGGACTCGGCAGCTTCGCGGAAGGGGCCGTAAAACCCGGAGGCGAATTTCGCGGCGTAGCTCATGATCGGAATTCCAGAAAATCCGGCGCCATCGAGCGCGGCGCGGATGGCGGCGACCATGCCATCCATCATTCCGGAGGGAGCGACCATATCCACCCCGGCATGGGCGAGAACGAGGGACTGCTTTTGTAGCAATTCGAGCGTGGCGTCGTTGTCCACATCCTGCCCGACGAGCGCGCCGCAATGGCCGTGGTCGGTGTATTCGCAGCAGCAAACATCGGCGATGACATAGAGATGCGGCGCGGCTTTTTTGAGGGCCTGGATGGCGCGGCAGACGATGCTGTTCGCGCTCATGGCTTCGGACCCGCAGGCATCTTTGTGGGCGGGAATGCCAAAGAGGATCACCGCCGGGATGCCGAGGGATTGGATTTCCACAGCCTCCTTAGCGAGGTGGTCGACGGACATCTGGAAATGCCCGGGCATGCTGGAGATCGGTTTTTTGATATTCTCACCTTCGACGATGAACAGCGGCAGAATGAAATCCTCGGGGCTGAGCGAGGTTTCGCGCACCATCGCGCGGATGGCCGGGTTTTTGCGCAGGCGGCGTGGGCGGAGTAGTGGAGTTGGGGTCATTGGCGGTGAGTTTTAGGCAACGAATGGCTTTGGAGGAAGTCCGAGATGCGGTCGGCCATGGCATGGGATTGTTTCACACAATCAGGCACGGAGATCCCACCCCGGAAATTTCCGGAAACAAAAAAACCGGGCGTTTCGTTTTCGAACCGTGTGATGGCATCCATCGTCCTGCCGTAGCCGACCTGGTATTGCGGGATGGCTTTCTCCCACTTCTGCACAGCGACAAGCGATGGCGTGGCGGTGATTCCCATGAGCGCGCGGAGTTCATCAAGAACGAGCGCGGCGAGGCTAGTGTCATCCAACCGGGCTAGATCGGGTTGACGACTACCACCCACAAAAGCCGTGAGCCCCGCGCCTCCGGCCGGAGTGCGGCCGTCGAAAACCGTGGAACTCCAGATGCAACCCAGGATTTGGCGTTTCTCTTTCGCGGGAACCAAAAATCCAAAGCCATCGCGCTCGATGCCACCGGGCGGCTTGTCGAATCCCATGAAAACCATGGCCACGGGTGGATGGATGATGGCGTCGAGCGTCGAGGCGAGCGGTTGCGCGAACTCCATCGGCAGGCTCGCAAACGAGTGGGCGGGAATGGTGGAGAGTAGAACCGGGGCTTCGAGGATTTCGCCGGACTCGAGCGTCACGGAAAAACCCGACTCTGAGAGTAAAACGGACCGAAGGCCGCAGTTGGTGGAAACGGAATCTCCGAGCGCGCGCTGGAGGGCATCGGGAAAAGTTTGGAGTCCTTTTTGGAACCCAAGCATGGCGGCGCGATTTTTCGGGGTCTCGCCGGATTTCTTGCGTTGGCGCGCGCTGAGGATTGCTCCACGGATCAGGCTTCCATACTCGCGCTCCAGGGCGTGGAGCTTGGGAAAGGCGCTCTGCACGCCCAGTTGAGCGGGATCGCCGGCATAGACACCCGCGACAAACGGGTTGATCGCGTAATCCAAAAACTCGGGTCCGATCCGGCGTGTGACGAATTCGGCGAGTGATTCCTCACGATCCTCCGGCGCGCGGGAAATGAACGGCTCGAGCAGGAGACGGAGCTTCGCCGAGGTGGAAAAGAGCGGGGTTTTAAGAAACGCCAGCGGAGAGGTTGGCAAGGCGTGGAGTTGGCCGCCCCGCACGATGTAGCGGTTTTTGGCCTGAGGGGAGGCGTCCACCCGCTCGGAGGCGATGCCTAGTTTTTGGAAAAGCCCGCCGAGCAGCGGTGTCGTATCGAGAACAGTGTTCGGCCCGAACTCGATGAGAAATCCATCGCGCCGTTCGCTGCGGATCGCGCCGCCGACGAGGGGGCTTTTTTCAAGAATGCGAACGCGGAGGCCTTTTTCCGCAAGGTAAAATCCTACCGTCAGTCCCGAAATGCCTGCTCCGAGGATGATCGCATCGGTGTGGCTTGGCATGGCGTGGCTAGACGGTTCGCGAGTAGATCGGTTTTTCCTGCGAGGCCTCGGGCTTGAGGTAGGCGTCGAAGGCCATCGCGATGTTGCGAATGACCAACCGCCCGGCCTCGCTGACCTCGATCCGGTCTTTTTGGAGCGAGACGAGTCCATCGAGGACGAACTCGTTCAACTTCTCCGGCACATCGGCGAAGTAGGAATCGAAGGTGATGCCGAACTTTTGCTCCACATCGCGTTTGAGGATGCGGTTGTTGCACATGATCTCGGTGATCACATGCTGGCGGAGGAGGTCGTCGTGCGAGAACTTGAGCCCGATCGCGGTGGGCAGTCGGCCTTCGTTCAGCGCGGCTTCGTAGGCGGCGAGGCTTTTAAGATTTTGTGCATAGGCTCCGGCGAGTTTGCTGATCGAGGTCACGCCCATGGCGAACATGTCGGCCTCGGCGCGCGTGCTGTAGCCTTGGAAATTCCGGTGGAGCGTGCGCTCGCGAAGGGCCTTCGTCAGTTCGTCACCGGGCTTCGCGAAGTGGTCCATGCCGATGTAGGCGTAGCCGGCTTCGGTGAGGCGATCGATGATGAGCTTGAGCATCCGCAGACGGTCGGCGGCGTCGGGCATCGCCTCGAGCGGAAGGAGCTTCTGGTGCTTCTTCAGCCAAGGCACGTGCGCGTAGTTGAAAACCGCAAGGCGGTCGGGGTCCCAGGCGATGATTTTTTCGAGTGTGCGCTCGTAGGATTCCACCGTTTGGTGAGGCAGGCCGTAGATGAGATCGACATTGATCGAGTCAAAACCCAGGCGGCGGCTTTCGTTGATGACGAAGGCATTTTGCTCGTCGGTCTGGATGCGGTTGATGGCCGTCTGAACCTCGGGGTTCACATCCTGCAGGCCGAAGCTCACGCGGTTGAAACCCGCCTCGCGCAAGGCGGGCAGGTGTTCGGGCGAGATGGTGCGGGGATCGATCTCGATGCTGATCTCGGCCTCGGCGGCGAAGGGGAATTTCTCGCGGATGTAACCGAAGATGTCGCGGATCTGGTCGGGCGACATATAGGTCGGCGTGCCACCGCCCCAGTGCATTTGAACGACCTGACGCTGCGGATCGACGAGGTTCGCGACGAGGTCGATTTCCTTTTTCAGGACACCGAGGTAATGGCCGACGCGGCTGGCGTCTTTGGTGATGACCACATTGCAGGCGCAGAAGTAGCAAAGCGATTTGCAGAACGGAAAATGGAAGTAGAGCGAGAGGTCGCGCGGCGTTTCGCCGGCATTGGTCGCAAGGATTTCCTGGCGGTATTCCTCGGGACCGAAGCCCTCGTGGAAATGCGGTGCCGTCGGGTAGCTCGTGTAGCGCGGGCCGGGGCGGTTGTATTTTTTAAGAAGGTCGAGATCGACCTCGAGCCTCGGGCTGGATGCGGCGGAGGTCATTTCCATGCCGGGCTGAATTCTTTCATGGCGTCCACATACGCGCGGGTGTGCTCGACGGGGATGTCGGGCAGCATGCCGTGGCCGAGATTGCCAATGTGGCCGTGGCCTTTTCCGTAGCTGGAAAGAACCGAGCGAACCTGTTCGCGAATCGCCTCTGGCGGGGCGTAGAGCGCGGTGGGGTCCATGTTTCCCTGCAAGGCCACACGGTCGCCGGTGACGCGGCGGGCGGACTCGAGCGAGATCGTCCAATCGACCCCGATGACATCGGCTCCACAATCCACCACGCGGTCGAGCCAGGTCATGCCGCCTTTGGGAAAATAAATCACCGGAATGCCTGGGCGTTTGATTTCGGAGATGATTCGGCGGACGGGCGCGAGGGCGAATTCCTCAAACCCCGCTGTATCGAGGATTCCCGCCCATGAATCGAAAATCTGAATCGCCTGCGCGCCGGCGTCCATTTGCGCGCGGCAGTAGTCGATCACGACATCGGCGATTTGATCCACGAGGATGCGAAGGAGGTCGGGACGGGCGAAGCGCCATTTTTTGGCGTGCTGGAAAGTTTTCGAACCACCGCCCTCGATCATGTAGGTGGCGAGGGTCCAGGGCGCACCGGCGAATCCAATGAGCGGCACTCGATCGGCGAGGTTTTGGCGAATGTTACGAATGGCCTCCATCACGAATCCGAGGTCTTGGTTGGACTCGACGGGGCGGAGGGCTTTCAATGCGGCTTCATCGCGGAGCGGGTTGGGGAGTTGCGGCCCCTTGCCTTCGCTGAAATGCAACTCCATGCCCATGGCCTCGGGGACCACGAGGATGTCGGAGAACAAAATCGCCGCATCCACACCAAGGATATCGATCGGCTGGAGGGTTACCTCGGTGGCGAGGTCGGGCCGCTTATACATCTCGGAAAACGAATGGTTCTTCCGGACGGCGCGGTATTCGGGAAGGTAGCGACCGGCTTGGCGCATGATCCAGACCGGCGTCCGCTCCACGGGCTGGCGGTAGCAGGCGCGGAGGAAAAGATGTTTTTCAGTGTCGATGGCCAAATCCTCCCAGTTCGATCCGGTTTTTGCAATCCGCCGCGCCAGCGATCAGCGACTGTCCTTTCCGAAAATCTCTCGCAAAATCTCCCGCGCGCCGTTTTCCAGCAACTTGCCAGCCAAGACCGCGCCGAGGTTTTCGGGATCGTCATGGGTTTCGGAGGAAACGGAATCCCGAACCAGTGTTCGCCCGTCGAGCGAGCAAACGCAGCCCGCCAGCGAGATTCCTTTTTCGGAAACGACCGCGTGCGCGCCGATGGGAACCTGACATCCTCCCTCGAGAGTTCGCATGAGCGAGCGCTCGGCCCGGGCGGCGAGCATCGATTCGCGGTCCTCCATATTGATAAGGAATTCGAGCGTCGCGTCATCCTCCTCCCGACAAAGAATCGCAAGGCTTCCTTGACCGACGGCCGGCAACAAAATGTCGGTCGAAATTTTTTCTGAAATCCTCTCACCCCATCCGAGCCGCTCGACGCCCGCCGCCGCGAGGATCATGGCGTCCCAGTCCGCCTCGTCGAATTTGCGGAAGCGTGTGTTGAGGTTTCCGCGGATCTCGAGAATTTCGAAATCCGGGCGGAAGTGAAGGAGCTGCGAGCGCCGACGCAGACTCCCCGTGGCAACACGCGCGCCCTTGGGTAGATCCACCAAAACCTCGCCACTTCGGGAAATCAAAACATCGCGGGCGTCCCAGCGTTTCGTGATCGCCGCAATCGCCAAACCCTCGGGGAGTTTGGTCGGCAGGTCCTTGAGACTATGCACTGCAAAATCGGTCTCGCCATTGAGCAAGCTGGTGTCGAGTTCCTTCGTGAAAAGCCCCTTGTCGCCGATCTTGGCGAGGGGGACATCGAGAATTTTGTCGCCCGTGGTTTTGATTGTGAGCGTCTCGAAACGCGCTTCAGGGAAGCGTTTTTGCAACTCGCCCCGGACCCAATTTGTTTGCCAGAGGGCCAACTCGCTTCCGCGCGAGGCGATTCGGAATTCCTGTTTCAAGCGGCCATGTAGGGGAGGGCGTTGGCGCGTGATTTCACGGCATCAAGGCCCTCGAGGAGGTCGGCAATGGCGTCCCACTTTCCGCTGACCAAAGCCTCGTGGGCATGGTCGGCGATGGTGACGGGAAAATCGGTATCGGCGATGGAGATTTTTTTCTCGGTCAAATCCAGCGTGAGGAGGGCGGCGGGATCGGACTCGATGAGAGCCGCGATGGCGCGGATGTCCTCGCTGGAGGCGATCACGCAGGGCATTCCGAGTGTGATCGAGTTGCCGAAGAAAATTTCTGCGAAGCTCTCGGCGACAATGGCGCGGATGCCGAAGCGGTAGAGGGCTTGCGGGGCGTGCTCGCGCGAACTGCCGCAACCGAAATTCGAGCCTGAGAGCAAGATCGAGGCACCTTGGAATCGGGCGTCATCCAGCGGGTGAACTTGACCGTCGGCTTTGGCGAATGAACGGGCGTCGTAGAAAGCAAACTCTCCGAGTCCGTCGAAGGTGATGCACTTCATGAACCGGGCTGGGATGATGCGGTCGGTGTCGAGATCTTCGCCGGGGACATAAACGCCGCGACCGGCGACTTGGGTGATTTTTTCGAGAGCCATTTTTTTAAAATTCGAAATGTGGGAATGCGGTTTATTTCACGCCGAAGACCTCGCGGGCGTCGGAGATTTCTCCGGTCACAGCGGCGGCGGCGACCATGAGCGGCGACATGAGGACAGTGCGTCCAGTCGGGCTGCCTTGGCGGCCTTTGAAGTTGCGGTTGCTCGAGCTGGCGCAAAGTTGGTCGCCGACGAGTTTGTCGGGATTCATGCCGAGGCACATCGAGCATCCTGCACCGCGCCATTCGAAGCCGGCATTTCGGAAAATCTCGGCAAGTCCCATGCTTTCAGCGACGGAGGCGACACCTTGCGAACCGGGGACGACGATAGCCTTCACGCCCTCACGGACTTTACGGCCCTTGAGGTGGCGGGCGACTTCCTGGAGGTCGCTCAGGCGGCCGTTCGTGCAGCTTCCGAGGAAGGCCACATCGACCTTGGTGCCCTTGATGGGATCGCCGGATTTGAGGTGCATGTGGGAGAGGGCTTCTTCGGCGGTGGCGCGGTCTTTTTCTGGAACCTCGCTGGCGAAGGGAACTTTCTCGTGAATGAAAATCGCCTGCCCGGGATTGATGCCCCAAGTGACGGTGGGGGCAATGTCGGCGGCGTTGTAGGTCACGACATCATCGTATTTCGCATCGGCATCCGAAGCGGTGGCTTTCCAGCGGGCGACGGCGGCATCCCAGTCGGCGCCCTTCGGAGCGAAGGGGCGGCCTTTGAGGTATTCGAAAGTGGTGTTGTCGGGATTCACATAGCCCACGCGCGCCCCGCCCTCGATGGACATATTGCAAACGGTCATGCGCTCTTCCTGGGTAAAGGCGTCGAAAGTGGAGCCTGCGAATTCGTAGGCGTAGCCGAGGCCGCCGTTGACTCCGAGTTTCCGGATGATGTGGAGAATGACATCCTTCGCGTAAACGCCGGGGGCGAGTTTTCCATTCACTTCGACGCGGCGGACCTTGGGCTTGTGGAGCGCCATGGTTTGGGTCGCGAGGACATCGCGGACTTGGCTGGTGCCAATGCCAAAGGCGATCGCGCCGAATGCGCCGTGGGTGGAAGTGTGGGAGTCACCACACGCAATCGTGGTGCCGGGTTGGGTAATGCCTTGCTCGGGACCGACGATGTGGACGATGCCTTGCTTGCCGGTGGGGAGATCAAAAAAGGTGATGCCATTTTCCGCGCAGTTCTGGCGGAGCGCCTTGATCATGGCGTCGGCGAGGTCGTCGCTGAAGGGTTCGACGCGCTCGTCAGTTGGCACAATGTGGTCCACGGTGGCGAAGGTGCGGTGAGGGTAAAGCACCTTGAGGCCGAGGTCGCGGAGCATCCCAAAAGCCTGCGGGCTGGTGACCTCGTGGATGAGGTGGGTGCCGATGAGGAGCTGGGTGGCTCCATTGGGAAGTGTGCGAACGGTGTGCGCCTCCCACACCTTGTCGAGTAGCGTCTTGCTCATATGTCGGACGGGAGACTTTAGTCGTCGGTCGTTGAGTTGCAAGACGGCAGACGCGCTTCAAATCATCGCCATGGCGGCGAGGAGTCGGCCGGTTTTTCCTTTTTCCCGGCGGTAGGAATAGTAGGCGGCGGGGTCGGAGGCGGTGCAGCGGAGGCTGTCGTGAATTTCGATGACGCCCACCTCGGCGGCTTGGCGGCGGATTTCGGCGGCGAAATCGACCTCGTAATGCGGCGGGCGAATGCAGGGGGAAATTTGAACCACAAGGTCGCTTGGCGAGGCGCCGGTTTGGGTGAGGAGAAAATCGATGGTGCGCGGGACGATGCCAAGTTCTGTGCCCTTGCGGCCCGAGTGGGCGAGGGCGATGCCTCGGCCGAGTTTGTCGGCAATGAAAACGGCGGCGCAATCGGCGACATAAATCCCAAGGCAGAGCCGGCGCTCGCGAGTCATCAAGGCGTCGCAATCCGCCACGGGAAATTCGTCGCCGGCGAAAACCTCCCTCACAGAATTTCCGTGGACCTGCACGGCGGTGGCGAGTGGCATTCCATAAAACCCAGCGCGGTCGAGGGCGGCGCGGTGGATGGATGCCAGGCGAGCCATGGCGGTGTCGCGGTCGGTTTGGACATCCAAGCCGGGAACGCGTCGGAAAAAGGCGGCTCGAAGATGAGTGAGCGCGTCGAGCGCGAGAAAAGTTTCGAGAGGTGCCTCCTGTGGGGAGGTGGACATCAATTTCCTTTGGGCTTGGATTTTTTGGCAGGAGTGGGCTTTGGGCTCGGAGCGGATTCGAGAATCGGCACGAGCGGATCCTTCTTGCGGTAGGCGCGCGGGAGCGTGGGCTGAGGCCGGTCGGGATCGTTGATCTTGAAGAAGCGGCGCGCCTGCGGCTTGGTGAGCGGATCGTCGAAGATGTCCTGGAATTTCGTGTCGAGCGAGAGGGCGCGGTCGTATTCCGCCACGCTGGTGATGTAGCTATAGTAGGCCTGCAGCAGGAAGGTCTGCGACTGAAGCAGCGAGGTTTGCTGGTTCAAGACATCGAGCTGCGTGCCGGCACCAGCGTCGAGCCGTTCTTGGGCGAGGCGCAAGGCCTCCACACCCTGAACGACACTGGCTTCCTGGCTATCCACGGTTTCCTTGGCTTCCAGAATTTTGGAGATCGATTGCTGGACCTGAAGGATGACCTCGCGCACGCCGTTGTCGTAATTAATTTTCGCCTGATCGAGTCGGGCCTTGGCGGTCTTCATGTTGCCATAGGTGAGAAGCCCGTCCCAGACAGCCCATGATCCCGTGACGCCAAAAAACCAACCATTCACCATATCCCCGAGGCTCGAGGTAAGCATGTCGCTCTGGTTGGTCTGAACCACCTTGGCATTGATTTGCGGGAGGTAGGCGGCGAATTGCTGGTTCACACGCGCGGCTTCGCCGAGGATGAGTTGGCGCTGGGCCTTGAGATCCGGGTTGCGGGTGACGGCGCTGCGGATCGAGTCGTCGGGTTGGAAATCGCGGGGATTGTAGTCGAGTTTTCCGACGACATTGAAGGGCACTTCGGAGGGGAAGCCCGGCGGGTAGTCGATTCCCAGCAGGCGAACGAGGCGATACATGGAAACGCGGTAGTTGTTTTCTGCCTGGATCAGCGGGGGCTTGGCGTTGGCGAGGGCGACCTCGGCTTGCAGCACATTGAAGCGCGGGACGGTGCCGGCCTCGTAGCGGTTCTGCTGATCTTTAAGTTGCTCCGCGAGAAGATCGACGGATTGCTTGTTTGCAATGATGAGCGCGCGGTTGAGAACAACTTCGTAGAAATTCGTTTTTACCTCAAAAATCACCGTGTCTATGACAGCACGCAGGCGGTAGTAGGATACGACCTCATCGGAAATCGCAGCACGGATTCCGGAAACCACCGCACCGCCGTCGTAGAGGAGTTGGGAGAATTCGACATTCACGCCCCATTGCTCTTGGGCTTCATTCAATTCCCTGCTCGTGTATCCGTAGTCGGATTTCAAGGTGACTTGAGGAATAATTTTCGAGCGGACGCTGATGAATCGGCCTGAGGAGGTGCTCAATTCTTGGGCCGCAACGAGGATGTCGGGATTTTTTTGGATCGCTGTGGTGAGCGCCTCCTGAATCGTGAGGTCGGGAACCTTCGGGTTGCGCTGTTTGGCGATCAATTCATCAAGGGCCTTGTAGAAATTCGTCGTGGCCATTTCCTTCGTCACGGCTTGGCGTCCGCTATCCTGAAGGGTTGAGGTTTCTGGAGAAGGGGAGAGAGGCTCTGGTTGCTGAGGCGGGAGGGGAGGCGCGAGTTCGTTGTTGATCTGCTGGGCGTCCGGCAAGGGAGGCAGGGCGGGCATCGGAGGCAAGGGCAGCGGCATGGTGCCATCGGGCAGAGGAGTCGGGGCGGGGAGTGCGGGCGTGCCGCTGGGAGAGACAGCTGGATCCAATGGCAGCGGAGTGAATTGAGGGAGTGGCGGGGGAGTCGGGAGAGTGGGTGTTTGCGGGGTGGGCTCCGGGCTCTGGGCGATCAACATCGAGGCCGAGAAAAAGATGGCGGCGAGATAGGAAAGGTATCGGGTCATGTCAGTATCGGATAATCACTACTGCTTGGGCTTGGAGGTGGGAAGTATTCCGCGAAGAAACTTTGGCAGGAATCCTAATTTCGGTTTGGGCGTTGGGGTGGGGGCGGGAAGGGTCACTGTGGGTCGGGGCAGGTGGATTTTGTCACCTGGTGAGGGATCGCCGGAGACGATATCGGCAATGAGGAAGGGCGGGTTGCGGAGGGTGGTCATTCGCACGGTGCCGGTTTCCTTGCTGTCTCGGATGGTAAGGTATTTCTCACCAGGAATGGCGGAACCGGAGGAGTTGGATTCGAGAAGGACAAAATTTTCCGCGATGTTGACCATGCGAATTTCTCCCGCCCATTGCACCGGGGTGGCGGCGGGTGGAGGTGGAGTTTTTCGAGGGAACCAATTCGAGAAAAAAGAACTGAGGCCGGCGAGGGATGGGGGTTTTGGAGCTGGGCTATCGGAAAAAGTAGCGGTCAATTCGGGCGGTGAGTCCGGCGTGGGCTGGACGGATTCTTTCTTGGTGGCACAGGCGGCGAGGAGGGACGCGGCGAGTGCGAGGATGGCTGTGAGGCGAGGATTCATCGGGGGAGCCAGCCTGGTTGGCGCTTGGAGATTTGGTTTTTGGGCAATTCAGAAACCACGGCTCCATCTTTTCGGATGAAGAAGTTTTTTTTGCCTTGGGGAATTTTCGCGAAGGGGGACTCGGCGGGATCGGCGTCGCTCAGGTTGGCAATTTCCACTTCGGAAAACAGGGGGAGGTCGTCGGCTCCAAGGTAGCCGTTTTCTGTTAGCAGGTGGAGGTAGTCGGAGGTCGAGGTGGATCGGCAGTCAAACGGCCAGCCGAGTTGTGGTTTGTCGAATTGGAAACCATCGAGCGCCATCTCCTGCGAGGCGCGGTGGAGGGTTTGAAGGATGGCCACGGGACTCTTTTTGCCAACGCGCTCAGGTGGTGCCTCGCGAGGAAAAGACGGGGTGGGGGAGGGAATTGCGGGGGCGGGTTGTTTTTCTTCGCAAGCCGTGATGAAAGCGATGGCTGTGGCGAGCAGAGGCGTGCCCGCGATTTTCCATTTTCCAAGCATGGCAGTGAGTATCTTCAGGCCAGACATGGTGGCAAATCCAGGATGGGGTTTCAGCAGGCAGGCTCGAAATCCAAGCCAAAATCGATGGACGGTGCTGAGTGGGTGATGGCGCCGACAGAGATGAAATGGACTCCGGTTTCTGCGATGGCGCGGACGGTGGAGAGGGTCACGCCACCGCTCGCCTCGAGTTGGATATGGGGCGGGCAAAGGCGCACGGCTTCTCGCAAATCGGCGAGGCTCATATTGTCTAGGAGAATAAAATCCACCCCGCGCAGGGCGTAGAAATTTTGGACCTGCTCGAGCGTATCGGCTTCGATCTCGAGTTTCGCCTCGGGATGAGCGGACCGTGCGCGGTCGATCATTTTTTGGAGCGAGTCGGAATCGAGGCCCGTGGCGAGATGGTTGTCCTTCACGAGAAACATGTCGTGGAGGCCCATGCGGTGGTTGCGGGCGCCGCCAGCCGCAGCGGCTTGTTTTTCCAGGAGGCGAAATCCGGGTGTGGTTTTTCGCGTATCAAGAATGCGGGTGCGGGTTCCCTGAATCTCATCAGCGAAGCGGCGAGCGAGCGTGGCCACGCCGGAGAGGTGCTGGAGAAAATTCAAAGCCGTGCGCTCAGCGGTGAGGATTGAGGCGGCATTTCCAGAGACTTCGAGAACGCAGTTGTCGGCATCGAAAGAGTCGCCATTGTTTTTTTTAAGGATGACCGCGAGGCTGGAGTCCACGCGCTGAAAAACCTCCCCGGCGGTGTCGATACCGGCCAAGCAGCCGCTTTGACGCGCGATGATTTTCGCGCGGGCGACCACTCCTGGTTTAGTGAAAAATTTGGCCGTGAGGTCGCCAGAACCGATGTCTTCCGCAAGCGCGAGATCGATGAGGTCGGGCATTCCTTAGGGTCAGGCTGCAGGCAGCTCCAAAAGTCGGCGCTGCCAACTCATGAGGACATTCGAAGAGATATCCGCTGCGGCGGCTTCCAGAGCGGCTCTGGGGGCGATGATCGAAGGGTCCAGGCCAAGTTCTCCCGCCACCCGATCACGGATTTTCCTCAGCTGCTCACAGCGTTGAATCTGGTCCTGGGAAATGCGTTTGCGTCGGACTTTTTCGAAGATTGGCCATTCGGATTCCGGAATCTGAAGCGAAAGGGCGACGACGACCTCGAAGCTTTTGCGTCGGCGTCCATTCATTCGGGGAGCGGAAAAATTGCCGCCGTCAGCAATTTCTTGGGCAGCGCGGAGCATGTCTGCGTTGCCAATGACATGAAATGGCGGGCGGTCCCAGGAGCGGGCCTCGGAGTCGCGCCAGAACCACAGCACGCGAAGGATGGCTTGAGCGCGTGGAGAGAGGGCAGACGAGCCGCTGATGCGCCAGACGGTGTTGTCATCGCGTTCCTTGACCTCGCGTGCCGCAGCGATCATTCGGTCACGTGATTCGGTGAACCATTCCCAGCGTCCGAGGCGATGGAGGTCCGCCTCGAGGTGGTCGGAAATTTCAAAAAGGTAGCGCGTGTCGTTGTGCGCGTATTCGATCATTTCCGGTGGAAGTGGGCGGATGGCCCAGTTGGCTTTCTGCGAGGCTTTGGAAAGCTCGACGCCGAAAAATTCCTTCACGAGCGCTGCGAGGCCGAGCCCGGCTTTTCCTACGAGTCGGGCGGCGATCATTGTGTCGAAAAGATCCGTAGGTTCGAAATTCCCGATGCGGCGCAGGAGTCTCAAATCGTAGTCCGCGCCGTGAAAAACAAGACGGCGAGAGCAGACCACATCAAAGAGGGATTGGAGGTCGAGATCGGCGAGTGGATCGACGAGCCAATGGCCCTTGCTGCTGCTGAGCTGGATCAGGCAGACCTTTTCAAAATAGCAATGGAGGCTGTCTGCCTCGGTGTCGATGGCGATGCGCTGCTGACTGTGGAATTCTTCGACAAGATCCTCGAGCGCCTTCTGGTCAGTGATCAAGGCTCGGCGAGGAATTTCTCGGGCGAAGGGATCTCGCCAGCATGGCGCGCACGGGGTTCACGGACTTGGGTGGTGCCATCGGTTGGGATTGTGACAAATGGCCCGCCGGCCAGCGGGGCGGGCTCGCTGAATGCCACTCCGGGCAGGTCGGTGGTTTTCCCTTCGAGCGGAAAATCCTTTCTCAGCGGATGGTAGGGATAGCCTTCCCACATGAGAATTCGGCGGAGGTCGGGATGGTCAATGAATCGGATCCCCATCAGGTCGTAAACCTCGCGTTCGTGCCAATCGGCCGTGGGCCAAATATCCGACACGGTCGGGGCCGTATTGTCATCCTCGCTGACCTCGGTCTTGAGGCGGAGGTGGAATTCATTGCGGAGCGAATAAAGCTCGTAAACCATCTCGTAGCGCGGTTCCTGGCCGAAATGGTCGACACTCGAGATATCGACGAGGTAATCAAATCCCATGCGATCGCGGGCGTGGAGGCAGATGTCGCGAAGGGAGGATTTGGCAATGCGGAGAGTGGTCTCGCCGCGGAATTGGGTTTCCTCGTGGATCGAGTCTGGAAAAGCCTCGCGGAGCTTTTTAACGGCGTCTTCGCAGGTCATAGGTTTTCGAGAAGTTCTTTTTTCTGCTCGGTCACAGAGTGCTCTTTCATGATTTTCGCCTGGAGTTTCATGAGGCCGTCGAGAAGCGCCTCGGGACGCGGAGGGCAGCCGGAAACATAGACATCCACAGGGATCAAATGGTCGATGCCTTGAAGGACGGCGTAGCTCCGATACATGCCGCCGGATGAGGCGCAGGCTCCCATGGCGATGCACCATTTCGGCTCGGGCATTTGATCCCAGATGCGCTTCACGGCGAGCGCCATTTTGTAGGTGACTGTGCCGGCCACGATCATGACATCGGCTTGGCGCGGCGAGAACCGCATGACCTCGGCGCCAAATCGCGAGATATCGAAACGCGAGGACGAGGCGGCCATGAGTTCGATGGCGCAACAAGCGAGGCCCATCGGCATCGGCCAAAGGGAATGGCTGCGCATCCAATTTATAGCGGCATCGAGTTGGGTGAAGATGACATTGCCCTCGATCTTTCCGTCGTAAGCCACGGGGCTGAGTGTTGTGGACATGCGGGACACCCTATTTTCCTGCTTCCGCGCGGCAAGCCGAAATTTCCGCATCGCTTAATTTGAGCCTCGGGGGCGGCTCGATTTTTCATCGTTGGCATCGTCGTAGAGGTGCCTGATGCGGCAAATTTTTTTTAAAAAATTTCATTGCTTCCGTGGAGATTGGTGGGTAATTGTGGGGGGCAGTGGTGAATATTGTTTAATCATCCCAAGAAACCCATGCCAACCGAACCTCAAGATGTGCCCTTCTACTCTGGCACTTACGAGCGAGCGATCGATGCGAAGCATCGTGCGGCTGTTCCATCGGCTTGGATCAAGGGATCGGGGTCGGATTTTTATGTGATTCCGCATCCGCAGGATGGCTACCTGATGGTGATGCCGCCGGAGGAATTCCACTCCACGGAGCAGCGGATCATGGCTTCTGGCGCGACCGCGCAGGAGAAGCGCCAGGCGATTCGGCGCTTTTTCAGCGAGGCGCACAAAGTCACCACCGACAAGCAGGGGCGAATTCTCGTTCCCGAAACCCACGCGGCTGCTGCGGACCTCAAGGCGGAAGTCGTAATCGTCGGGGCGGGACGGCGTTTTGAAATTTGGTCGAAGGAGCGCCACGAATCGGATGTCAGCGCAAATACCGGCATCTACCAACGCGTGGCTGTGGAGATCGGCCTGTAAAAATTTATGAAAATCGGACCATCAACCATGAAAACCAGGGAGGGCTGAAAATCTCGACGCCATATGCCGTGATGCGTGGCCCGGAAAAGCGGGTCGGCGGCGAGGAGGCGGGATTCCGGGGCTGGAAAAAACATGAAGAACCTCGATTACGACCAATTTTTAGGAATCAGCGTGGAACATCTCGATAAAGTCTCCGTTTACCATGTGCCGGTGCTGGGCCAGCAAGTGATGGGCTTTTTGCAACCCGGGCCGGGAGGATTGTTTCTCGACGGAACCGCCGGTGGGGGAGGGCACACGCGCATGATGCTCGAAGCGGGAGCGGAGGTTGTCGCGCTGGACCAAGACCCCGAGGCGCTGGCGGAGTGCCGGCGGCAGTTGGGGGATTTTGGGGGCCGAGTGCGTTTGGTCGAAACGAATTTCCAGAATGCCGATGCCGCGCTGGAGGGGATCGGTGAAGCGCGTCTATTCCATGGAGCGATGCTGGATCTGGGAGTTTCCTCCCGTCACCTGGATGCCGCTGAACGCGGATTTTCGTTCCAGCAGGAAGGCCCTCTGGACATGCGAATGGGGCCCGGAATTCCTCAAAAAGCCGCCGAGGTGGTTAATGGAATGGAGGCCTCCGAGTTGGCCGAAATCTTTTTTCAATATGGCGAAGAACCACGGGGAAAGCAGGTTGCCGCGCACTTGGTGAGGGTTCGCAAGACCCGTCCATTTGAAACCACGCTGCAACTCGCCGATGCGGTCTGCGAAATCATCCCGCGCCGCGGTCCGCGTCATCCAGCCACGCGGGTTTTTCAAGCTCTGCGCATGCATGTGAACGATGAACTTGGAGCCCTCCGCCGGGCGCTCAACGAGATTCCCACGAGCCTCGCGCCCGGTGCCCGATTTGCTGTGATCACATTTCATTCGCTCGAGGACCGGATCGTGAAGGTCTTTTTCCGCGAGCACAGCCGCGAGTGGATCGACCGCCCGGAGTGGCCCGAGCCCCGCCGAAATCCCGACCGTCTTTTCCGACTTTTGACCCCGCATCCCGTAACGGCGACCGCGAGGGAAACGCAGCTAAACCCAAGAGCCCGCAGCGCCAAACTGCGAGTTGTGGAAAAACTCTAATCTATCCTCCTATGAACCCAGCCCTTCAACCCGCTAACCCGCAGACCTCGAATCCCATTCAGGCTGCGAACCTCGTGAAATTCGTTGCACTGGCCATTCTGCTCGGTGCTATCGGGCTTGCTTATGTTTTTGTAAAAAATCAGCAATTCGTCCTCGCGGAGCAAATCCGCAAGACCGAGCGCCAAATCCGCGATGTGCAATCGCGAAACGAGGTCTTGGTCGCCAAGGTGACCGAACTTTCCTCGCGCCCGATGTTACAAAAACGAGTCTCTGAGAAATTCATCGCCGTCGTGGCGATCACCGGCGACAAGATCGCCCGCCTCACTCCGCCGGCCACGGCCGTTGCCGATGGCGTCATGCGCACAGCCTTCAACTCGGAATCCGCTCAATGAGAAAAGCGGAGAAGATGCGAATTGTCATCGCCTGCATTGCGGGCGCTCTGCTCTTCACCATCGTCTCCGCTCGACTCGTCCACCTGCATGTCTCCAAGCACGCGGAATACTCCCGCATCGCAGCTGAGAAAAACACCTTCCGTCAGGTCATTCCCGCCAAGCGCGGCCTGATCCTCGACCGCAACGGTGACAAACTTGCGGTTAATTTACCCGTTCACACCGTTTTCGCCGACGCATCCCACATCAAAGACGCTGAGGCCTTATCCGAACTCATCGCGCGTTATCTTGGTCTCAAACAATCCGAGGTTTCTCAAAAAATAGGAACCGGAGGAAAATACCTTGTCCTGAAGCGCAAGGTTCCCGACGAAACGGTTCTGAAGATGCAGGCTGAAATGAGCAAGCGCAACCTGCGCGGAGTTTACACCAAGATAGATTCCATTCGTGCCTATCCGAACAATTCCATGTTGGGCCATGTGCTCGGATATCTTAACCACGAGCGAAAAGGTGTGCAGGGAATCGAGCGGACGATGGAAAAACACCTCGCCGGCGAGGACGGATTTCGTTACACCGAGCGCGACCGCAGAGGCCGCGAGATCGTTCTCTATCGAGGCCAAGAGCAAGAGGCAAAGCACGGCAAAAATATCCGCCTCACGATCGACATGGGCCTTCAGGCGATTCTTGAGGAGGAAATCGACGCCACCTACCGCGACCTGAAGCCACACACTGTCAATGCGATCATGGTGGATCCGAAAACCGGCGAAATTCTCGCCATGGCAAGCCGCCCATGCTTTGACCCGAACAAGCCCGGGAGTTCGGATCCCGAGACGATGAAAAACCGATCGATCATCGACATGGTCGAGCCTGGATCGACCTTTAAAATCGTCGTCGCTGCAGGAGCTCTGAATGAAGGCAAGGTGGATGAAAAATCCTCCATCTTTTGTGAGAACGGCCGCTTTTTCTACGCTGGGCGAACCCTCAAAGACCTCCACGGCCACGGCCATATGAATGTTCACGATATTCTGGTGAAATCCTCGAACATCGGATGCGCAAAAATGGCCTTGATGATGGGCGGCGAAAAATTTCACGAGTATGTCCGCCGCTTTGGTTTCGGTGAGCGGCTTGGCATCGACCTTCCCGGTGAAATCCCAGGACTTGTCCACCCGCCATCGCGTTGGGACAAACTCACCATCACCCGGATGCCGATGGGGCATTCGGTTGCAGTAACCCCACTCCAAATCACCATGGGAATGTCCGTCATTGCAAATGGTGGCGACCTCATGGCTCCGCAGATCGTGAAGTCGGTCGAAAGCCAAGACGGAGCGGTCGAGCGTCAACAACCGAAAGTTGTCCGCGAGGTGATTCCTGAAAAAACCGCTCATTTCATCAGCAACGCGCTCTCGGGAGTGACTCAAACGGGAGGCACCGCGACCTTCGCGCGAGTGAATGGTTTCAATGTCGCTGGAAAAACCGGAACAGCACAAAAAGTCAGTGAAAAAGGCGGCTACGCACCGGGCAAATATGTTGTTTCTTTTGTCGGTTACATGCCGGCCGAGGATCCTCGATTTGTCTGTTTGGTGATGGTCGATGACGCCCAAATTTCCTCGGGTTTGAATTATGGTGGGCTTGTTGCCGCACCGATCTTCTCGCGAATCGCCGAACGCTCGGCCCGCCATCTCGACCTCGTGCCGACTCAACCGGCCATCGCCCTGCAACCCGATCCGATCACGGCATTGTTTGATGCCGAGGAGGCGACTCGCTGATCCCATGAATCTTCGCACCCTTCTCCAAGCCTCAGGAATAGCTCCCGGCTTGGCCGACCCAGATATTTCCTCGCTCTGCCACGATTCCCGCCTCGCGAAGCCAGGGTGTCTTTTCTTTGCACTTCCCGGCGCCAAATCCAACGGCAATCAATTCATCGAGCAGGCAGTGGAACGCGGCGCCGTCGCCGTGGTGGCGGAACATTCAGTGTCTGGAAAGGACTATCCCCTCGTCCTTGTCGACAATGCCCGCGCCGCAATGGCTGATATTTCAGCGGAATTTTTCGGTCACCCCGACCGAGATCTCAAATGCGTGGGAGTCACTGGAACGAATGGCAAAACCACGACCGCGTATCTCGTCAAACACATCTTCGACTCGGTCGGATTCCATTCCGGGCTGATTGGAACAGTCAAATACATCGTGGCTGGCGAAGAGCGCCCCGCGACCCACACCACGCCGGAGTCGATCGAACTCCAGCAAATGCTCGCCGAAATCCGCGATACGGGGGGGCGCTCGGTGGCCATTGAGGTTTCGAGCCATGCGCTCGTTCAGAACCGCGTTCGAGGAATGGAATTTGACGCAGCCATTTTCACCAACCTCACGCAGGACCACCTCGACTATCACGAGACGATGGATTCCTACTTCGAGGCAAAGGCCCTTCTTTTCCAGGCCCTCGCGGTTCAGAAAGGCAAAAAAGGCCGTGCCGTGGTGAATTCCGATGATCGCTTTGGTCAACGCCTGATCGATCGGATTTCGAAGAAAATCAAGACCGTTACCTTTGGCCAGAATGTCCACGCGGAATTTCGCGCCAGCAACATTCGTCAGGATTTGTATGGCACACGCTTCGCTCTCGAAGCGCGTGGGAAGAGTTACCTCGTCCGGTCGCCGCTCATTGGGCTTTTCAATGTCTATAATGTGCTTGCCGCCCTCGCGGCTTCGATGACTTGCGGCGTGGAACTTCGTCGCGCGATCGACGCCATCGCGGACGCTCCGCAAGTCCCCGGGCGCCTTGAGCGCGTTCCGTCCCGTCGAAATTTCCAGGTCTTTGTCGATTACGCCCACACAGACGACGCCCTGCGAAATGTGCTGCAAACCCTCCGCGAGGCAAGTCCGGCGCGTCTCATCACGGTCTTTGGTTGCGGGGGAGATCGCGATCGTGCGAAGCGCCCGCTCATGGCCTTTGCAGGAGAATCCTTGGCCGATCTCGCGATCCTCACCTCGGACAATCCGCGGAGTGAAAATCCGGAAGATATTTTGAGGGAAATGGAAAAAGGCCTCTCGCACAGCAATCACGAGAAAATCGTGGATCGTGAACAAGCGATTCGCCGCGCCATCGATTTGGCGGGTCCAGGCGATATTGTTTTGATCGCCGGCAAGGGACACGAAAAGACCCAGGAATTCGCCGACCGCAAAGTTCCCTTTGATGATGTCGCTGTCGCCGCCCGTTCGATTTCCGACAAGACGGGAGGAGATTTCTAATGGATCCGCTTCCACTCAAAGAAATCGCCGCCATGTCCGGAGCCAAACTGCTCGGCCGAGATACGGGAGTAACTTTTACCCGCTTCAATAAAGACACCCGCACCATCAAACCCGGTGACCTCTACATTGGACTTCGCGGCGAGAAATTCGACGGAAATGAATTCGCCGCCCAAGCCTTCGAACTCGGCGCCGGCGCGGCCTTGCTCGATTCGCCAGTGTTGGCCGAAAAGCTTGCCGAGTCCCACCCTGTGCTTCTTGTGGAGGACAGCCTCAAAGCCCTCACCCTTCTCGCTGCCGCCTGGCGTTCTCGGTTGAAATTGCTCGTGCTCGGAATCACCGGAAGCAGTGGCAAGACGAGCACCAAGGAATTCGCCGCCGCTGTTCTTGGCTCGAAATACCGCGTCGTCAAAACCGAGGGGAATCTGAACAACCATATCGGCGTTCCACTTTCCATTCTCACTGCCAGCACCGACGCCGAAGCGGCCGTTTGGGAAGTCGGCATGAATCACCCCGGAGAAATCGCTCCGCTGGCCGCTTTGATCCAACCCGCCTGCGCGATCATTACGAATATCGGCACCGCGCACATCGAATACATGAAGACTCGGGAGGCGATCGCTCTGGAAAAGGGCATGCTCGCCGAGGCCGTTCCCGCCACTGGTTCAGTCATCCTGCCAGCGGAGGACGATCAGTCGGATTCCATCGCCGCACGGTGTCACGCCAAGGTTGTCCGAACCGGTATCTCCCATGGAGACCTCATCGCATCCGACCTCGAGTCTACCTCCGAGGGAACTCGCTTCACCATCCTCCACGATGGCGTCAAACTCCCTGCCTCGATCAGCGTTCATGGCACCCATATGGTTCAAAACGCCCTTCTCGCGCTAGCTGCGGGTCTGGAGATGGGTGTCCCCCTCGAAAAAGGCGTGAAGGGACTCGCCAAGGCACGGCTAGTCGGTGGCCGTCTGGAGCAAAAAACCATCGCAGGCGTCATTTATCTCGATGACAGCTACAACGCGAATCCGGAGTCCATGGTGGCGGCATTGAATACCCTCCGCCTTGTGCCTGGAAGTGGACGCCGAATTGCTGTGCTTGGAAAAATGGGCGAACTCGGAGAGCACGCCGCAGATGGCTATCGCCGGGCTGGCGAGGCTGCAGCCAAGTTGGCGGATATTCTTTTAACCGTGGGATCGGAAGCCACCTCGATCGCTGCCGCCGCCCGTGCCGCGGGACTTGGGCGTGTCCACGATGTCGAGGACACCGCCGCTGCCGCCAGAATGATTTCGCAGCTCGCCCGTCCCGGGGACTTGGTCCTCGTGAAGGGGAGTCGCTCCGCCCGCATGGAAACCTTATTCGAACACCTCCAGAACTAATGCTCTACTACCTATCCGAACTTGGCGACTGGGCCGTGCAGCGAGGTTGGACGAATGACTTGTTCAAGGCGCTGAATGTTTTTTCCTACATCACCTTTCGAGCCATCTGTGCGGGCGTGACGGCATTTCTGATTTCTCTGCTTTTTGGGAATCTCGTCATCCGAAAGTTGATCTCATTGAAGTTCGGTCAACCGATTCGAACCGCCGCCGAGGTCCACAAACTTTTCGAACTCCATGGCGCGAAAAAGGGAACCCCAACCATGGGTGGAATTCTTTTGATCGGTTCGATTGTGATTTCCACTTTGCTCTGGGCGAAACCCGAGAATCCGTTCGTCTGGCTGGTTCTATTCAGCACGCTCTTCCTTGGAGCCATCGGCCTCTACGATGATTGGCTGAAGGTCTCCAAGAAAAACTCGGACGGCATTAGTAGTCGACTGAAGTTCGTTCTCCAGTGTGCGCTCGCCGGAATCTTCACTCTATTTTTCCTGCTCAACCCGCAACTCTCGGCAACGGCCCAACAGCTCTACATTCCTTTTCTCAAAGATCCGCTCGTTCTCGGAATGGGGGCTTTCACTTTTATTTTTTACCTACTGGTGATTGTCGGAACATCCAATGCGGTGAACCTTACCGACGGCTTGGATGGTCTAGCCACCGGCTGCACTGCCACGGTGGCTGCGACCTACGCGGTGCTCGCTTATGTGGCAGGAAACTTCAAGGCCGCGACCTACCTGCAAGTTCCGTTCGTGCAATTTTCCGGGGAACTCACGGTGCTCTGCATTGCCCTTCTCGGTGCCTGTCTTGGTTTCCTTTGGTGGAATGCCTACCCGGCCCGAGTCTTCATGGGCGACACGGGTTCACTCGCGATCGGCGGGATGCTTGGATCCGTGGCGATTTGCTGCAAACAGGAACTCCTCCTCGTGATTGTCGGCGGGGTTTTCGTCATCGAAGCGATGTCCGTCATTCTTCAAGTCGCGAGCTTCAAAACAACTGGCCGCCGGATTTTCAAGATGTCCCCCATCCACCACCACTTCGAGCTCAGCGGCTGGAAGGAAAACACGGTGATCGTGCGCTTCTGGATCCTCTCCGTGTTCTTCGCCCTTCTCGGTCTGGCCACATTGAAATTGCGTTGAAATGAATCACACCGGCAAAAAAGCAGTCGTTCTCGGTCTTGGCCACAGTGGCGAGGCCGCCGCGAATCTTTTGCTGGAGCAAGGTGCCACCGTCACGGTTTGTGAGACCTCCGACTCGCCGGCGATCCGTAAAAAAGCGGAATCTCTGAGTGCTCGCGGCGCTTCTGTTTTGATCGGCCTCGAAGCCGAATCCGATCCCGCAAACTACGACCTCGCCGTCCTCAGTCCAGGAATCGATCCCGTGGTTCCTCTCGTGCGGAATGTCATCGCCAAAAACATTCCGGTCATTGGTGAACTCGAGTTGGCATTTCAGGGGTGCTCTTGCCCGGTTGTCGCAATTACAGGAACCAACGGAAAAACCACCACGACGGAACTGACGACCCGCATCCTTCAAGGCTGTGGACTTCGCACGATGGCGAGTGGGAATATCGGCCTGCCATTTGCACATGCCGTCCGGCAAAGCGCGTCGATGGATGTGATGGTTCTCGAGGTGAGTTCCTTCCAACTGGAAACGATCCAAACTTTCCGCCCGAAGGTTTCCGCTTGGCTGAATCTGAGCGCGAACCACCTCGATCGCTATCCGGGCATGCAGGAATACCGCGCCGCAAAGCTTCGCCTCTTCGAAAATCAAACGGCCGAGGATTTCGCGGTGATCAATGCCGTCAACGACCTTCCGCCGCTCAAGGCCCAACCCATCACATTCAGCGCTTCCACGGAAAAGGCCGACTTCACTCTTCGCGACCACGCGATCTATTTCCGATCGAGGAGAATCCTCGATCAATCCCAAACTCGATTGCCCGGTCCCCACAACGCCGAAAACATGATGGCGGCTCTCGGGATCGGTCATGCGTTGGGACTTGAGATCGAGGCCCTCGCGGCTTCCATCAGCGACTACGCCCCGCCAGCCCATCGTTGCGAATGGGTGCGAGATCTCGATGGCGTCCGGTGGATCAACGACTCAAAGGCCACAAATCTTGACGCCATGGCTCAAGCTCTCCGCTCGGCGGCTGGGCCTGTTGTTCTGATTGCCGGGGGAAAAGATAAGGGCTTCGAATTCGATGATATCGCGGAACTCGTCCAAAGCCGTGCCCGAGCCGCCGTGCTGATCGGAGAGATGCGTCACCGCATCGCCAGCTCCTGGAAAAATACTGATTGCCACTGTGTGAACTCCCTCGAGGAAGCCGTGGCCGCCGCCCAAAGTCTCGCTCGAGCCGGGGACACAGTCCTCTTTTCACCCGGAACCTCCTCGTTCGATATGTTCCAAAATTACGGCGAGCGCGGGAACCTCTTCAAAAATTTCGTCAAACAACTGCCAAACACCACACCCTAAAAAACCATGCTGTTCAAAAAAACAACCAACACACCTCAGCGACCAAGCCGCCGCTTGGTATCCCGCAAGAGACTCCATGCCCGTGCGGCGTCGAGTCGGGAAGAAGTCGAAGACTACGAATCCGAATCCGAGCCGAGTATGAAACTCTCACAAGCATTCCTCGTTGTTCTCGTTCTACATGTCGTCGCTGTTGGCGGCATTTACGGGTTCAATAAACTGAATGAGACGAAACCAAAGCCGGTCGCTGAAAAGAAAGAAGCCGCGCCAGAAGTCGTCGCCAAGGCCCCCGAGCCTGTTGCTGAAGCGAAGCCGCAGGCCTCTGCTGCCAAGCCGGCCGTTGCTTCCGATGCGGGTCAGGCCTACACCATCGTGGCTGGTGACACGCTCAAAAAAATCGCCTCGAAATTCAACACGAGCATCGAGTCGCTGGAAAAAGCCAACAACCTCGCAAGCGGTGCGATCATTCGCACCGGGCAGGTTCTCGTGGTTGGCAAGGCGGCTTCCGCCAACGCCGCGCCAGCCCCTGTAAAAGCCGAGCCGGTTGCTCATTCGAAAGCCACTCCCTCAGTGGTGGCCAAGCCCGCACCAGTCCAGCCAGTCGTGGCCAAAACCTCGCCGGCTAAACCTGTGGCAACCGCCAAGGAGTCAGCTGCAGGCGCCGCCGGGCAGTCCTATGTGGTAGCCAAAGGGGACAATCCCTACTCGATCGCCAAGAAATTCAAGGTCACCCAAGAAGCCTTGATAAAAGCCAACAACATCGACGATCCGCGCAAGCTCAAGATCGGCCAAAAACTCGCGATTCCCTGAGATTTGACCCCATAGAACCGCCAAGAGTCCGATCATGCAAAAAAATGTCATAGCCGTTCTGATGCTGGCAGTCGCTGGGTTGATCGCGCTCGGCCTGGTGATGCTTTTCAGCACGGGGGCATTTGCGCGGGACAGCCATGGCGACATGTATCTTTTCGTGAAGCGACAGGGGATCTGGCTCGTGGTTGGAATCATTGCGGCATTGATTGCCGCGAGCGTGGATTACCATTTCTGGAGGAAGTGGTGGTGGGTCTTCTTTGCCGGAAGTGTGTTTCTACTGCTTCTTTGTTTCATCCCGCCGATCGGACAGCGCATCAACGGTTCCTCGCGCTGGATCAATCTCGGTTTCGGAACTCTCCAGCCCAGCGAATTTGCAAAGATCAGCTCGATCTTTTTTGTGGCTTGGTGGTTTTCCCGTGAGGACATGACTTTTGAAAAATTAAAAAACGGCCTTCTTCTTCCCGTTTCGATTCTCGCCGTTCCGATGGCCCTGATTCTTCTCGAGGTGGACATCGGAAATACCGCCCTCATCGGCGCAGCGGCTCTCGCAATGATCTTCGTGGCCGGCGGGGCTTTGCGTTGGCTCGCGGTTTTGGCTCCAATGGCTTTCGCCTCCATCTTTCTTGTCGCATTGGCCGTGCCTGAGAGGGTTCAGAGGCTCGTGGCTTTTATGGACCCCGAGAAATACCGACTCTGCGAGGGGCTTCAGCAATGGCAGGGCCTCATTGCCTTTGGTTCCGGGGGCTTCGATGGGGTCGGTCTCGGGGAGGGACGCCAGAAAATGCACTACCTCCCGTATGCCCACACGGATTTCATTTTTCCGATGATCGGTGAGGAACTCGGCCTGAAAGCCACGGCACTCACGGTCTTTGCATTTTTGGTGATTCTTCTCTGCGGGGCGTTGATTTCTGCGAATGCCCGCGACCGCTTTGGGATGCTACTCGGCTTCGGTTGCACCATGCTGATCAGCATTCAGAGCATGGTGAATTTGGGGGTTACCACTTCGCTTCTTCCCAACAAAGGCATGCCTCTTCCTTTCATCAGCTACGGGGGATCAAACCTCGTGGTGTGCCTCTTTTTGATCGGTCTTCTCGTCAATATCCACCGCCAGGGGCAACCGCTTGTCTCACGCTTCGCGCCGGTGCTTCTTCGCCCGCACATCGAACCCCGGGTATGAAACCATTCAAGGCCATTATCGCTTGTGGGGGAACGGGAGGACACCTCTTCCCGGGCCTGGCCGTCGCCGAGACGCTCCACGAGAGGGGACACGAGGTTTTGCTTTTTGTTTCGGAAAAAGAAATCGACGCCACGGCGCTCAAAACCCACCCCGAATTCCGCTCCGAAAAACTCCCTTCGATCGGAATGCCCTCGATGGTTGTCTCTCCGGCGTTTCTTAGTTTCCTCAAGCGATTTTGGGATAGCTATCGCCTGTGCCGGTCTGTTTACCGGAAATACCGCCCATCCGTCGTGCTTGGCATGGGGGGCTTCACATCCACCGCGCCGATCCTCGCGGCTCGCTTGGCAGGACTCCCGAGCTTCATTCATGAATCAAACGCCATCGCAGGGCGCGCCAACCGTCTCGCCGCAAAATTTGCTACGCGTGTTCTTCTCGGATTCGAGGACTGCCGCCCGTATTTCAGCGGCACCTCCTGCGTTGTCACGGGCACGCCGGTCCGGAAAAATCTCGGCCACCCAATCCCTCGCGAGGAAGCGCTGAAAGTTTTCAACCTCGATCCCTCCCGCACCACGCTGCTCGTCACAGGCGGAAGCCAAGGGGCGAGCGGGATCAACCAACTTCTCTTCAAAACCGCGCCGCTCCTCCCCCCGGAGAATCTTCAAATCATCCACCTGACGGGGAAAAATGACGACCGCCTCGCGGCTGCGAACTACCAGCGCGACCACATCCCTCATTATGTCGCGCCGTTTCACCACCGGATGGAGGAGGCCTACTCGGCCGCTGATCTCGTGGTTTCGCGAGCCGGGGCCTCGAGCCTGAGCGAGCTCGCCATGTTTGGTCTGCCCTCGATTTTAATTCCGTATCCCTACGCGACCGACGACCACCAGAAGGCCAACGCCGAGATTTTTGTGCGCGCCGGAGCCGCCGAATTGATCAATGAGCGGGAAATTCAACCCGAGGTTTTCTCATCCGCCCTCTCGAAGTGGCTTGGAAACCCCGAGCGCCGATCCGCCATGGCTGCCGCGGCGCGGCAGCTCTCGCCCGAAGCGGCAGCAGCGAATGTAGCTGATGTCATGGAGCGGGCTGTCACGGAGGGAATGAAATGAGGGCTGAAAAACTCCGCGAACTTCTGGCGGGTCCGGCTCCTGCAAAAATCCACCTGATCGGAGTGGCGGGTTCTGGAATGAGCGGAATCGCCGCGCTGCTGCTCGGCCTCGGACATGATGTCGGAGGATCTGACAAAGTGGACACCATCGAGGTGGAGAGGCTTTCCAAAAAAGGTCTTCGCTTCTCCTGCCCGCACTCGGCCGAATGCGTGAGGGGGGCCGATCTGGTGGTTTTTTCCTCCGCAATCAAACCCGGCAATCCTGCCTACGATGAAGCAGCCCGTCTCGGAATTCCGATGGTCCGGCGTGCCGACGCCCTCGCGGCGGTGATGGCCTCGAAGCAAGGAATCATCGTTTGCGGAATGCACGGAAAGACGACCACCTCCGCCATGGCCGCGCACTTGCTTCGCGCCGCTGGCCTGAAACCCTCCCACTATGTCGGGGCGGAAATTCCGATCCTCGGCACCAATGCCCGATGGGATTCGGAGGGGGCATTTTTTGTCGCCGAGGGGGATGAAAGTGATGGGACACTGGTGAACTACCATCCTCGCCATGCGATCGTTTTGAATATCGAGCCCGAGCATCTCGATTACTACGAGGATCTCGCCGCGATCGACGCCGTTTATCAGCGCCTCGTCTCTCAGACATCGAGGAGCATTATTTACTGTGCTGATGATCGGGGGGCTTCCCGCGTTTGCTCCGAAAATCCCCGTGCCATTTCTTACGGGCATTCCCCGAATGCGCATTACCGGATCGTCGATTTGACGACGAAAAATTTCTGCTCCTATTTTCGAGTCCAGCGTGGCGAGGAAATCCTCGGGGAGATCATTCTTAATATCCCTGGCGCGCACAATGCCCTCAATTCCCTAGCCGCCATCGCCCTCGCCACAGAAGTTGGTGTGGCTTTCGATAAAATTTCCTCTGCAATGGAAACCTTCCGAGGGGCCCGGCGTCGGTTCGAAATTCTTTACGGCAGCCCCCGCCAGATCGTCGTGGATGACTACGGTCACCATCCCACGGAAATCGCTGCCACGATCGCCACCGCCCGCACGGGGCCAAACAAGCGAGTCGTAGTGATGTTCCAGCCGCACCGGTTCACTCGGACGCAGGCATTCAAGGATCAATTCGGAATGGCGTTTCAAAAAGCCGATCATGTTTTTATTTCCGACATCTACCCGGCCAGCGAGTTGCCCATTCTTGGGATTACCGGGCAGACCCTCGTTGATTCAGCGATCGCCAGCGGGCATTCCTCGGCGCATTCGGTTCCCAGTGTTTCAAAAATGCACGAGGCCGCTGGAGCTGTTCTTGAAGAGGGCGATCTCGTCTTAAGTCTCGGCGCGGGGAATATCCACGAGGCGGGGGCCCGCTTGGTCGATGATTTGAAAAAACGCGACCAATTGCAGGGCATCATGGGGGTGGGTCGCATCAAACTTTACGAGCCCCTTTCCAAACACACGACGATGCGTGTCGGAGGCCCCGCGCAATTTTGGGCGGAGCCTGAAACCGAGGAGGGGTTTGCCGACCTCGTGAGGTTTTGTTTCGACGAAAACATCCCATTAATGGTCATGGGCCGTGGGTCGAATCTCCTCGTGCGCGACGGGGGAATTCCCGGCGTGGTGGTCCATCTTGCCCGAGGCGAGTTCGCTCATCACGAAATCCAAGGCATGGAAATTTCCGCCGGAGTGGGAGTGAAATTCAAACAACTCACCGGACTCGCCCGCACGGCTGGGATCGCTGGCTTTGAGTGGATGGAGGGCATCCCGGGCAACCTCGGCGGCGGACTCCGAATGAATGCCGGCGCGATGGGCATTCAGACCTTCGATCAAGTGGTTCGCATCCGCTTCTGCGATCAGGACGGAAATATTTTTACCAAGACCCCTGCCGAGATCGAAGTCCACTACCGGAATGTTCCCATGCTTCGTCAAAACTTCGCCCTCTCCGCCGTGCTGCGCGGTCAGCCTGGGACGGCAGGGGAGATCGATTCCGCGATCGCCGCGTCCGTCGCCAAACGGCGTTCCAGCCAGCCCGTGGCCGCGAGTGCGGGATGCATTTTCAAAAACCCCGCAGAAATTCCGGCTGGACGCCTCATCGAGGAACTGGGCTTGAAAAACCATGCCGTCGGTGCGGCCCGTGTGTCTGAAGTCCACGGAAATTTCATTGTCAACGACGGGGGAGCGAGCGCCTCGGACATCCTTGCCCTCATTGGTGAAATCCAAAAAACCGCCAAAGAAAAACGCGGCATCACCCTCGAAACCGAGGTCCAAATCACAGGGGTCGATTTATGAATCAAAAACATTCCGGAATCTTGCGAGGTAAGAAGGTCGCTCTTCTCATGGGCGGCCCGGGCAAGGAACGCCCCGTCTCGCTCAACTCCGGCGCGGCAGTGGCCAGAGCACTCCGCCAACTCGGCGCGGAGGTCGTGGAAATCGATGTTGCGGGACGGAATTTCTCGATCCCTGAAAAGACCGATCTCGCGTTCAACATGATCCACGGGACATTTGGCGAGGATGGCGAGTTGCAGGCGATCCTCGACAATCTTGGGGTTCCCTACACCGGCGAGGGGGAAGCTGGCAGCCGATTGGCTTTCGATAAAATCGCCAGCAAACGGAAATTCGATGAAGCCAGCGTGCCAAATGCTCGTTGGGAAATCCTTGGGCGTGGCGAAAAGCCCTCCATTCCTCTCCCGCTCGTGGCAAAACCTCCCCGCGAGGGATCCAGCGTTGGTGTTCATATCGTTCTGAAACCCGAGGAACTCGATGCCGCTCTAGAGGACTGCTTCGCACGCGACAGCGAAGTGCTCATCGAGGAGTTTGTGAATGGCAGGGAATTGACGGTCGGCATCGTGGGCGGGGTCGCGCTTCCCGTCGTCGAAATCGTGCCCAAGGTTGATTTTTACAGCTACGAGAACAAATACACGAAGGGCAACTCGGACTATTTCTGCCCGGCCCGCCTCGATGAAGCGACCACTCACTCCATCCAAGCCGCAGCCTTGGCGGCGCATCGATCGCTTGGACTCGAAGTGTATTCCCGCGTCGATGTGTTACTCGATGCCGCAAACAAGCCGTTCGTCCTGGAGGTCAACACGATTCCAGGCATGACGGAGACCAGTCTTTTACCCAAAGCCGCCGGCGTGTTGGGGCTCGATTTCGCATCGCTATGCGAAGAGATTGCCGAGCTTTCACTATCCGTAAAACGACGCCCATGAGGACCCGCCTTCTCAAAACATCTTCGGGCCGCCGCACTGCACGCGGGCAGCGGATGTTGAATGTCAAAATGAGGGCTGCGACGGCGAAGCGGAAACGCCAACAGTTACTCACATCGTTTTCCATGGTCGTGATCGGCCTCACGCTGTTTTGCGGTCTGGCTTGGTTCGGAATCAGTCGAACGCTCGACAAATTTTTCTTCTCCAACCCAGCCTACAATGTTGCGGAGTTGGACCTGGAATTGGACGGAATCATGACGCCCGAAGACCTCCGTGAGGAAACTGGAATTTTGGAGGGGAAGAACATCTTCAAACTCAATATCAGCAAAGCCGACCGCCATCTTCGAACGATTCCAATGGTGGCTGATGTCACGATCGAGCGCGTTCTGCCGGACCGCATGCGCGTCGTTTTGAAATCTCGCGTGCCGGTTTCATGGGTTTCGTCATCGAACGATCCCTCCGCAGCCTACGATGTCTCGACGATGCTTCTTGTGGACGCCCCGGGTTACCTGATGAAGCCCCGTTTGATTCCCCAGGAATTTCATAGCTTGCCCGTGATTTATGGAGTGAATCCTGAAGATATTTACGAGGGGAAACCGCTCCAGAGTAACGACTTGAAAAAAGCGATCGCGCTCCTGGATGAAGCCTCCGCCCGCCCCGATTCTTTGGTCCGGATTCGTTCGCTGAATATTTCCAAGGGCTACTGCATCGATGCGCTGACGGATCAGAATGCGCGCGTAAAATTCGGGCGCTCGGATTTTCACCAGCAAATCGACAAGCTCCACCGCCTTCTCGAGCATTGCCGCGATACGGGTCGCGAGCTGGATTCGGTGAATCTCATGGTGACGAAAAACACCCCAGTCAAATTTGTCATGGCTGCTTTGCCGCCCAGTGTGAGCAAAAAAAGTGAGACGATTTCAAAAACCAAACGGAAAAACTGATGGCCAAGGAAAAAATCCATGTCGGTCTGGAAATCGGAACCACAAAGGTTTGCGCCGTGGTGGCCGAATGCGGGCGTGATGGCGAGATTCGCCTGCTCGGTGTTGGCGAAAGCCCCTCGCGAGGCGTTCGCAAAGGGGAAATGGTCGATTTTCAAAATGCTTCGAAATGCGTGCACGACGCACTCGCCGATGCGGAAGAGCGTAGCGATCAGGAAATCAAAAGCGTCTGGCTCGCAATCACGGGGAGCCATCTTCAAAGTTTCAATAATCGGAGCTCAAGCTCTTTGGCGGAGGAAAGTGAAATCACCGAAAAAGAAATCGGCGATGTCGAATACAAGGCCAAGGAGATCTCGATCCCGAAGGAAAATGTGATCCTGCATTCGATCATCCAGCGATATTATGTGGATGGTCAGGAGGGTGTGATCGATCCCCTCGGAATGCTCGGCACCAAGCTGGAGGCTGATTACCACATTATTCACGGAGTGATGACCCGGATTCAAAACACGATCCGTTGTGTTAAGGAATTTGATATCGATGTGGACGATGTGGTGGTGAATTCGGTCGCCTCGGCCCAGGTCGTCCTCAGCGATTCCCAGAAACAAGCCGGCGCCGTGGTGATCGATATCGGAGGGGGAGTCACTGATTACATCGTCTATCACGATGGAGTCGTTCGCCACAGCGGAGCGATCGCGATCGGCGGCGACCACATCACGAATGATCTTTGCATCGGCCTGCGCATCCCAATCACTCGCGCCGAGAAACTGAAGATCGAGGAGGGCTCTGCCATGGTCGGCGGTCATCCCCCCGGAGAAAAAATCACGCTTCGAAACGACACCGGATTTTCCGGCAAGGAAGTCGACCGCGAATTGCTGAACATGATCATCAATGCGCGGGTGAATGAGCTTTTTAAGATTCTAAAAAAACGGATTCATGAAGTCGTTCCAGAGCACCTGCTCGGATCGGGAATTCTTCTCACCGGGGGATGCAGCATGCTCCGCGGAGTCCGCGAGGTGGCTGAGATGATTTTCGATTCGCCCGTCACCCTTGTCCATGCCCACTCGGTTTCGGGGCCGACTTCGGCATTTGAGAATCCACAGCTTTCGACCTGCATCGGCCTCGTCAAATACGCTCAAGCCGTGAATGCCGACATGCCAGAGGAAACCATCATGTCGAAATTCAAAAAACTCCTGAATTTCAACCTCGGATTATGAGCCCCTATCCACACCACGAGGAACCCGCCAAAGAAGCTGCGATCTCTTTGATCGGCATCGGAAACGCCGGGGTGAACATCACCGATCGACTTGCGATGCGTGCCGCTCTCCCGATCCGCACGATCGCATTGAACTCCGACCAGCAGTCGCTCACCGCATCCGTAGCTTCTAAAAAACTGGTTCTTGGGCCGATGACAACCCACGGCCTTGGCGCCGGAGGTGACCCGGAGCGTGCGATTGACGCGGCGAAGGAATCCCTCGGCGAATTGCAAGAGGCGGTTTCGGGGTCGGATGTTGTGATCCTTTGCGCTGGACTTGGGGGCGGCACTGGCAGCGCGGTGACTCCGTTGCTGGCCAAAATGGCCAAGGAGAAGGGGGCTCTCGTAGTGGCCGTTGTTACCTCACCATTCCAATTCGAAGGCCGTCGCCGATCGCAACAGGCTGTGGAATCGCTGGCGGAATTGCAGCGGCATGTGGACGCCTTGATTCACTTTGAGAACGACCGCATGGCCGAACTTGTCGAGCCGCGCGCGGATGTTTCTGAAACTTTTGCGGCTTGTGACGGACTTCTTTTCCAAGCCATCGGCGGGATCGTTCGAATGCTTGGCAACCCCGGACCGCTGCCGATTGCCGTGAACGACCTTCTTTCTGTTTTGCGTGCTGGTGCGGGCGGATGCCTTTTCGGTTGTGGCGAATCGGAGGGCGGGAACCGAGCCCACGAATCTTTGGAGCAGGCTCTTCGCAGCCCCTTGCTCGATCGCGGCCGCCTGCTTCAAGAAGCCGGGAAAATCCTAGTCCATCTCTCAGGTCCTGCCTCCCTGACATTCGCCGAAGTGGCCGCCGTCATGAGGGAAATCTCAAAAAACACCTCGGCTTCGGCACACCTTTGCCTAGGGGTTAGCTCGGCTGGGGATGACTCTGCACCGCTCATTGTGACGATCATTGGCCGCACCGGAGTGGAGGAACGGAAATCCGCCCCCGCGCCCTCGGTGGCCATGCCGTCGATTTCCACGCCGCCCCCTGCGGCTCCCGCTCCTCCAGTCGAGGACAAGATGGTTGCGGATCCGGAAGTCGCGAGCCCGACGACTAAAACTCAAAAGGTGAAACAGGATTTCCTCCCGCTCGAACCGATTGCCCGGGGGCGCTTCGAAAGAAGCGAGCCGACGATTGTCGAAGGTGAGGATTTGGATGTCCCGACCTTCCTGAGGCTCAAAATCAAAAAGTAATCCCTGGCGCTGTTCGCGTTTGGATTTATGAAATGAGGCGCAGATTTCTTGCCTGCGTCCCCAGGAATTATTCCAGAATCCTTGGAACGAGACGCAGAATGACGGTGCGGTTCCGAGCGGCTGATCCGGATTGGTCTTCCGGGAACGGAGGAGGGAGCCCGCCAGAGGAACTCGCGAGGAGGCGGTCATTCGGGAACTGGGCCTCGGATCGCATGACCTCGGTCGCCGCAACGGCGCGGCGAAGGCCGAGAGTGTAGTTATCGCGGAATGGGGAGTTCGAGCGGACGGGTTTGCTATCCGTTTGGCCCTCGATGATCACCCAGAAATCGGGTGCGTTGACTTTCAGGAATTCTGCAACACGAGAGAGCTGGGCTTTTCCAAAATCGTTGACCGAAATTCCAGACGAGAAGACGCCTTCTTGGAAAGTGATGCGAATTTCGTTGTTGTTGCTGTTGACGGTGGCGCCCGAAAGGTTGAAGAGCGCGGGCAGGAGTCGGTTGATCGCCTCGAGGCTGCGGCTGACGGGAGGCGCGGTGGCGATGGGGACGGCTGGTTGTTGCGTGCCTTCCTGAGTGGCAGCTGGAGCTTGTGGGGCTTGCTGAGGTGCCGGCGGGGCTTGCAGAGCCACGGTATCCACAGGCGCTGAGGAGGTGAGAGGAGCAGCTGCCTCAGGAGCAGGAGCGGCTGGGGGAGGGGTCGGAACGGCGAGTTTGTCCTCTTTGAGGGATTCCTCCTCGTTATGGCGGTAAACCACTTGGAATTCCGGCAAGGCGGCTGCCTCTGCCATGGCGGCCTCATCGGGAGAGGTTAGAATGGGAAGGGTGGAAATCGGAATCAGCATGCTCTTCACGCCCACGCCGGCGAGGCCGAGGACGACAAGAACGACCACCCAATAAACCAATTTTTTGAGCACACCGATGCCTCCGCCACCAGCGGGGCGGCGTTCGGGAGCCCTTGGCACAGGGGCCGCAGCGGCTTGACGATTGTAGGGGCGGGACACCTCGACGGCCCCGTCATCGATGCGGGAGTCGCGTTTCGGAGCGTGCGGAATGGGTTCCGGGGAGGGTTTGGATCGGGGGGCAATGGCTGGCGCGGTTTTCGCGCGGGTGGTCTTGGCTCCACGGCGGCCAGGGGACTTATCGGAAATTTGCGCCATGAGATCGAGGGCGGAGGACGAGCGTCCGCGGCGAGCTGACTTTTTGGCCGGTTCCTCGATTTCGTGCACCTCTCCCACTCCCTCGGAGAGATTGTCGAGTTCGACGACATCACCCGTATCTTCAAAATCATCCTCGCCCACAGACCCAACCACTTCCTTGATTTTTTTGCCCGCCGAGGCCTCGGCTTCCGTAAGGTTGTCGGCGAAATCCAACGGAGTTGGTTCCCCGACCACTTCGGATTCCTCAGTGAAATCGACTTCGGATCCGGCCCTGTCGCTTTTCCATTTTTCGAGGGCGGTGCGGTTGAATCTCCAATTCCGGCCCACCTTCAATCCAGGCAGTTGCCCTTCGCTGCTGAGCTTCAAGAGCGTCGATTTCGGCATTTGGAGAAATGCTGCCGCTTCGTCGCCGTTCATTACTTCGTTGTTGGGGTTCGATTGATCGTTGTCCATACCGGGATTTGTGGAGTTGGGGACACTGGGGCAAAACGACCTTCCTTGCAATATCTCGTTTTGCTTTTCAATGATTTTCGCGAGGGGGTGAAGCTATTGCGAGATGCCGAATTGGCAGATTATTTAAACATTGAAGCGAAACTCGATCACATCCCCGTCTTGGACGACATACTCTTTGCCTTCGAGGCGGAGTTTGCCGACCTCGCGAGCTTTTGCCTCCGAACCGTAATTCATCAAATCCTCGAAGGAGACAATCTGCGCGGCAATAAATCCACGCTCGAAATCGCTGTGGATCACGCCCGCCGCAGCCGGAGCCTTGTCGCCCGCGTGGATCGTCCAAGCGCGGGTTTCCTTCGGTCCAGTCGTGAGGTAGGTGCGAAGGCCAAGGAGATGGTAGGCGGCGCGGATGAGCAAGCCCACGCCGCTGTCCTCGACGCCCAGGCCAGCCAAAAACTCCTTCGCCTCTTCCGGCGGAAGGTCAGCGAGTTCGCTTTCGATCTGTGCGCTAATCACCACGGCGCCGCAGCCGAGATGCTCGGCGGCGTATTGGCGAACGGCGCGGACATGTTTCGCAGCAGATGCGTCGCCGTCGAGATTCGCGAGATCGTTTTCGCCGACATTGCAGGCGAAGAGCGTGGGCTTGGAGGTCAGCAGGAAAAACCCGCGCAGGATTTCTTTTTCGGAATCGGCGAGTTCGAGAGTGAGCGCGGGCTTGCCGGAGTCGAGATGGGGTATGAGTTTTTCCGCCAGGGCGACTTCGGCTTTGGCGGCCTTGTCTCCACTGCGGGCGGCCTTCTGGTTTCGCTCGGCGCGTTTTTTTACCGAGGCCAAGTCGGCGAGAATGAGTTCTGTGTTAATCACCTCGATGTCGCGCACCGGATCCACCGTTCCCGCGACATGGTGGATGTCCGAACTCTCAAAACAACGCACGACCTGAATGATGGCATCGACCTCCCGGATGTGGCTCAGGAACTGATTTCCGAGGCCCTCACCCTCGCTCGCGCCAGCGACCAATCCGGCGATATCCACAAACTCGATTGCGGCGGGCAGGATTTTTTCCGACTTCGACATCGCAGCCAGCTTGGCCAACCGGTCATCGGGCACATTCACGATGCCGACATTGGGCTCGATCGTGCAGAACGGGAAATTCGCCGCCTGCGCCTTGCGGGTGCGAGTGACGGCATTGAAGAGGGTGGACTTTCCGACATTCGGCAGTCCGACGATTCCGGTTTTCAACATAGGCGCGGGACACTAGCCACTCGCTGGTCAAAGGAAAAATCTTCTTTTGCCCGAGCCTCCCGCCTTTATTGAAATGATCCCATGTTTGCCGGCCGCACCACTCGCACTCCGATCGAAGTCGAAGTCCCACTCGCCCGATCACCCTACCAGGTGATCGTTGGGCCCGGATTGATGAGGAATTGCGGTGCCCGGATCGCCGAATTCCTGAAGCCCTCGCGTTGCGCCCTTGTCACCGACTCGAATGTTGGTCCCCTCCACGCCGAGGCCGTCGAGACCTCTCTTCGTCAAGCAGGGTTCGAACCCATTCGCATCACGGTCCCTGCTGGGGAATCCTCCAAATCCTTCGAGCAAGCCGCGAAAATCTGCGACGCCATGATCGCGGCTGGGCTCGACCGATCCTCCATGCTCGTGGCTCTCGGCGGCGGCGTGGTCGGCGACCTCGCGGGATTTGCTGCCGCCATTTACTACCGCGGCATTCCCTGCATTCAAATTCCCACCACCATCGTCGCGCAGGTCGATAGTTCCGTCGGCGGCAAGACCGGAATCAACGCCCCCGGCGGCAAAAATCTTATCGGAGCTTTCCACCAACCGCGCCTCGTTATTGCCGATACCGAAACGCTCCGCACCCTGCCGCCGCGCGAGTTTCACGAAGGTTTCGCTGAAATCATTAAACACGCCGCCATCCGCGATCCCCAAATGCTCGCAGCCGACGACAGCCTCGACAACATCGCCCCGCTCATCGCCCGTAATGTCGCGATCAAAGCCGCCATCGTCGCCGAGGATGAGTTCGAGACCAAAGGCGTCCGCGCGCTTTTGAACTTCGGCCACACGATCGGCCACGGAATCGAAAATGCCGCCGGATACGGACGCCTCCTCCACGGCGAAGCCATTTGTCTTGGCCTCATCGCCGCCTGTCGCCTTTCGCTCAAAAAATCCGGCCTCCCGCAATCCGCTGCGGACCAAATCCTCGCCGCTCTCGCCCGTCACAACCTTCCCCAAAACCTCCCCGCCGACATTTCGACAGGCTCCATCCTCGCCGCGCTCCGAAAAGATAAAAAATTCCACGCCGGCGCGATTCGATTCGTTCTCCTTCGAAATCTCGGTGACGCCTTCGTTTCAGACTCCGTCACGGCCGTCGACATCGAACAGGCCATCGAAGCCCTACGATAAAATTTACAATTTCGGTTTGCCGCCCCGATCTCTGGGGTGCATTAGTTCTGAATCTCAAGGAGAGGTGGCAGAGTGGTCTAATGCGCCGGTCTTGAAAACCGGAGGTCCGCAAGGTCCCGTGGGTTCGAATCCCACCCTCTCCGCCACCAATCCGCGCAGCGGATTTCCAAATTCTGGG
>CALFPA010000134.1 GCA_937919825.1 uncultured Spartobacteria bacterium
CCAAAAAAGCCATGGAGTTGGTAAATGAGTGGAGACTTCTCCATCTTGAAGAACTTAAAGAGGCTTGGCAAAGAAGCAGGCAGGAGATTCCGCTCACTCCAATCGCTCCGCTCTGATTCTGATGGTTACTTTTTCGCGCCTTTTGCGCCTTTTTGCGGCAAACCCTACCAATTACTTGCAACCATCTCCTTCCATCGTCACGCAATAGCCGCGCAGCGCGCAGCCGAATCTACTCTGGACGCTCGTTGCTTTTTGTATAGCCACAAAAATACGGTTCTATTCCCCTATCAACTCAAACTTTGCTCGCGCGAAGCTGCGAAATCGAAGTTGAAATTTTATGCCTTGAAAAAAGCTCAAAAGATAGAAAATCATCTTATGCTCACTCTCGATAAAAAACAAAGTGCGAAATATTTTTTGTTGGAACTACTCTCCGAGCAAACCCGTTTGCGCGAGGCGGCTACAATTCTCGAACGCAAGTATGGAACAAAGCTTGAACAAGAGTGGTCAGCCTTTGGGGAAGAATCCATTGAGGAAACCAATTTTTATGACGACTGGATGGAATACCAAAGTATCAAAATGGTTTTGAAAAATTTGGCAAATCGTATTTTGGAAATCCGCCGTGGAGATTTTTCATTCGCTTGAGCAATCGCCAGTCGTTTTGGATTTCGAGGTTTTCGAATTCCGGACTTGGGAAGACGGGTTTTACTTTAAAATCAAGTTTGTCATCCAAGACGAAAGCGTTCTCTTTGCTCGCGAGTTTTATAATCAAGACGAGAGGCATTTCTCCTACCACTGGCAGTCTTCTGAAGGAAATCTTCTCATTCGTTGGGATGATGCTCCCCATCATCGGCATCTTTCCACATTTCCGTATCATAAGCATATTGGGGAAAGTGTGACTGCAAGTCTTCCAATTTCCCTCGCTCAAGTTTTGGAAGAAATCGCGCAAAAAGTTCTGAAACAATAACAATCCCTCCTGCCACTCCGCACTTTCACTCTCCCCGGTCACGCCGGAGTCGCGCAGCGCGCAGGCGAATCTTTCCTCCTCCTGCTTGTTCAAATACCAAACAGAGGTGAGCAAATCGACATTGGATACTTGACAAGTAAAAAACAAACCCGATAGTTGGTCCATGAAACTGGTCAATATTTCACAAGCAAAAACTCATTTAAGCTCCCTCATCGAGGCTGCTGAACTAGGGGAGGAGGTCGTCATTATGCGTGGTTCCCACCCCACAGTGGCCTTGATGAAAGTGACGGAATCGGATTTGTGCTTTCATCCGAAAATCCCAAGCACTGCCTTGGACGATTTCGATGCCGAAATTGAAAGCGATAGGAGCGCTGGGGTCTTGACATTTCTTGGCAATACGGGATCGCAAGCCATCGATGCTCTGGGTCGTGCTTGATGCCCAAGCACATTCCAATCTGGGCGGCACGGCGGTTTCTGAAAACCTGGCGGAATCTTTCGGGTTCGCAAAAACAAAAAATCGGAGATATTTTGATTTCCTTGCCAGACTTGCTTCGCAATCCGCATCTCCACACGGGATACGGGCTGCGGCAACTTCATGGAACCCATTTTCATGAAATTCGTTTGGATTTGAGATGGCGATTGATCTTCAAAATATCCGAGGAGGAGATTGTGCTTTTTGATGTCATGAATCATGATCAAGTTCGGCGCCTTTGAATTCAAATGAGAAAGCGTAAAAATGCTAAAATGTGGGGCCAACAAGAATGCAACCCGTTAATTGCCATTTTGCTCCGCTTCGAGTTTGCGGATTAAATTGCCATGCACTTTCCCACCTTTCACCTTCCCGCTTTTCCCCGATTTTTTAACCACCAATCAGCACGAATAATACAAATAAAAATGCACGCGTAGAAGCCGGTCGGCTTTCACTCGTTACGAGCTGCCCGTTACAAGTTACCCGCAGCAATTTCTTCGACTTTTCTTTTTTGCGTCTTTTTGAGCCTCTTCGCGGCCATAATCCTTTTTAAAAAATGCAAAACAACGACTCTACACCTACATCTCAACCTGACGACGAAATAAGCCTTCTGGATATTCTTGTGGTTCTTTCCGAGAATATTAAGTTGCTTATCATCCGGCTCAGATTGGTTCCATAAATGAAAATTCTTGTCACAGGAGCAGCTGGTTTTATCGGCTCGCATGTCGCGCATCGGCTTATTGATCGCGGGGACGAAGTTCTGGGCATTGACAATCTCAATGATTATTACGATGTCTCGCTCAAGCAGGCACGCTTGGATCGCCTTCAGGCTCAAGGAAACTTCCGTTTCCTCAAAGCGGATGTCGCAGACATAACCGCCATTGAGCAAATCTTTCGGGAGGAAAAGCCTGAGCGCGTCGTGCACTTGGCCGCGCAAGCAGGTGTTCGTTACTCACTTGAGAATCCGCACGCCTACATTCAGTCCAATGTCTCGGGGTTCATGAACATTTTGGAAGGTTGCCGGCACAACAGTGTTGAGCACTTGGTCTATGCTTCCAGCTCCAGCGTTTATGGCGGCAACAAGAAGTTGCCATTTTCCGAGCACGATAGCGTGGATCATCCCGTTAGCCTCTACGCCGCTACCAAGAAGGCGAATGAACTCATGGCTCATACCTACAGTCACCTGTTCCGCCTCCCTACCACCGGACTCCGGTTCTT
>CALFPA010000135.1 GCA_937919825.1 uncultured Spartobacteria bacterium
ATAGTTTATTCCAATTTATTTTGATTTCATAATCTTTTTCAACATCTAGTATGAAGTTATTTTCAACACTATTTTTAACATATCCATCATAAAGATAATGAAATTTTTCTATGTCTGCTTTAGTTGGCATTTTATTAATCCCCATACATTTCTTATGAAAATTCAGGAGGGAATCAAACCATTCTTCAGGATCTCTTACTGTCAAAATAAATTTAGAGCTTGGGAAGAGGGCATCTACTTGAGCAAAAACAGTCTTTATTGAAAATGGCGCATCTTGAAAAGCATCATACTTTTCAATATAAGATTTAAGCGGAGATAAATTTCCCCGCATACATTGAACCCCATAAATTTCTCCCTCATGTTGCGGAGAAACCTTTAGTCCTATAGCATAGAATATTGTTTGTAATGATGTTGTTCCTGTTTTGTTCGCTCCAATACCGAAAACTTTATTAAAGCTTTTGTTAGCCTGACAGATTGGCAAGTTAGTTTTTCTAAATTCAGCTATTGTCATTTTTTATCTATTTTTTGAATGGGTCCGGATAAGATGGCACACGCGCTGCACCGTTTCCACATCCACCGCCTGCCCGGTCGGCAGCACAATAACCTTGGCAGAGACACGCTCGGTTTCAGGAAGAAGCAATCCGGCATTGGGTTGTAGGGAGCGATACGGCTCCATGCGGTGGCAGCCGGGCCAGAAGTATTTCCTGGCTATGATGTTTTGCGCGTGGAGCGCTTCGACGATTTCGTCGCGATTGCGCGGGCAAACTTCCGGGTCCACCTCGATCACGACATATTGGTAGTTGTTGCGCTCAGCAGGATCGTAGTCGATCACCGAGACTCCCGGCACATTGGCCAATCCAGCCTTGTAGGCCTCGTAATTCTGGCGATTCACCGTGATGATCTCATCTATCGCTTCCAGATTGGTCATCCCCATCGCCGCCGAGATTTCATTCATCTTTCCATTGATGCCGAGGTATTCCACTTTATCGAAATCCGTGAAACCGAAGTTCGTCATCATCCGCATTTGGTAGGCCAATTCATCGTTGTTCGTTGCCACGACTCCGCCTTCCAGGCAGTTGATAAACTTGGTCGCATGGAAGCTGAAGACCTCGCATTCGCCAAAGGTGCCGATCATCCGCCCCGCCTTGGAGCACCCGAAACCATGAGAAGCATCATACATCACCTTCAAATTTCGCCGGGCCGCAATCTCTTGAATTGCCTCCGTATCGCATCCCCTGCCCCACACATGCACGCCGACGATTCCTGTCGTCTTTGGCGTGATGAGCCGCTCAATCTTGGTGGGATCAATATTGTGCGTCGCTGGATCCATATCGCAAAAAACCGGCGTGATCTCCTGCCAATGCAAGGCATGAGCTGTGGCAACGAAGGTGTAGCTGGGCAAAATAACCTCGCCTTTGAGGCCAAGAGCGCGGCAAGCGATTTCGATGGCTGCCGTGGCATTGCACATGGCAAGCGCATGCTTGACGCCTAAAGTTTCAGCAACCCGCTTTTCAAACTCCTGCACCACGGGCCCGTTGTTGGAAAGCCACCGGCGGTCCAAAATTTCATTCACGCGCTGCAAAAAACGCTCCCGGTTACCGATATTCGGTCGCCCGACATGTAGCAAAGCCTTCATAAATTATCCTTCATTGCTAATCTTATGGCTTCCTCGACTTCAGCCAAGCCTGTTTCCACATATCCCTTAGCTCGATTCACTCGAGGCTTGCCAGCATCCGAAGCGATCACAATCAACCGCGAATCGGGATATAGCGATGCGAAGGAGGCATAATTGGATTTGCCTGCACTTTGCAGTTTCCACTTGCACTCGATCGCCACTGGTCGGCATCCTCGACTCGCCACGATAAAATCGACCTCATGCTTCTGCTTGTCCCTCCAATAATAAATCTCGCTTTCAGCAAACCTCGCCTTGAGTTCATCCAGGACAAGATGCTCCCAGAGCAAGCCCATATCCTCCGAACGGATTTCCCGCCAGCCCTTCGCAAAGCAAACGAATCCTGTATCGAAAGCATACACCTTCGGCATCGCTGTGATTTCCCGCTGCGGGTTTTTCGCAAACGGCCGCAGCACATGCACGGCACCAGTCTCCTGCAGAACTTGCAGGTAATTTCCCAATGTCTGGCGACTAACCCCGCAAGGTGCCGCCATGCCGGATAATTCACACAAGCTGCCGCTTTGCGCCATCAGCATTTCCAACAACTTCAAAAAGGCGGCCCTGCGCTCCAAGCGGAACATCTCTTGAATATCTCTGGCCCAGTAGGCATCGATCCATTCCGCAAAGTCCTTCTCAGGAAAGGACCCTGCAGCAAGGTTCTCCGGCAGCCCCCCGAGTAGCAAGCGCTTCTTAATATCACCCACACCAAAGTCGGGGAGTTCGCTGTAGAGAACAGGCGAGAGATGCAATACTCTCTTCCTCCCCGCAAGGGTATCGCGAAACCTCCCGCTCGCCCCCAGAGTTGATGAACCAGTGGCAAGAATCCGAATAGAAGGAAAGTGATCCGCCGCGATTTTCAGAATTTCTGAAGGATTGGCAAGTCGATGCACCTCATCCAGCACTATCGGACCCGAGAAGCCTTGACCCAGAAATCCTTCCGGATCCTCCTCGATGATTCGCCGAACGCGTGGCAACTCACAGTCGAAATAGCTTACCCCCGAAATCGAGTGCGACAAAGTGGTTTTGCCAACCCTTCGCACCCCAGTGAGCCATAGGATCGGTCTTTCCGACCACGCCTCCTCTATCCGATCAAGCCAAAACTTGCGATTTACCATATGCCATTACTTTTAACATATGGACACTCTAAACGCCATAGTATTTTCAAAGTGGCCAAACGCAAAAATAAACTTCGACGAAGTAAGTCGGCGACTTTTTTCTCGAACTCCTGCACCACCGGCCCGTCATTCGAGAGCCAGCGGCGATCCAAAATCCCGTTCACGCGCTCCAGAAAGCACTCCCGGTTGCCGATATTCGGTCGCCCGACATGGAGTTTGGTTTTGTTTGTCATTTTTATCAAAGTCGTGGCGCAAAGATTTTCTGAAACAGTCATGCACCGATATCAAGAAAGGCCAGTTTGGGAAATCGATGGAAATCTTGATCAAAAGAAATGACCCGACAGTTTCTAAACCGCGCCAAAGCCGCGAGGTAGCAATCTGTCCAAAGCGAGTGAATAAAACCTTCTTGAAGCGAGTATTCCATGAATCCCTCATCCACACCCGGGGAATCCAAAATGAAACCCACCCGCGCTTCCGCCCGGTATCGCTGGTAAACATCCCATGCCTCCTCGGACGAAAGGGGGCGGCTGAGGATTTTCGGATGGGTGGAGAGGCGCAAAAAAGCCAGTGCAGTCACCCTGCAGAAGGCAATTTCCGCAGCCGATTGTTCACACCAGTAAGTTATAGCTTTCTCATGTTGGGCGTGGTTCTCGTCCACCAAAGCCAGCCAGACATTCACATCGGGAAGATCCGTCATGCTTTGTTGCGGAGCATTGCCGATACGGCGCGAGTGGCTTCCATATCCTCGGCTTCTAAAATCGAATTGAGTTCCCGATTTGTGAGAGCCGGTATTGGGGCTTGACCCGCTGTGCGAAGAATTGCCACGGGCGGTGGCATACGGCGCACCATCGGCGCTGCGCCAGTATCCTTAACAGCTAATCCAGATAGAACAAACTGGGTCATCAAATTCTTGAGTGTAGTCCCTTGCTGAACCGCGCGAGTTTTTACCTCTCGAAACAGATCTTCGGGAATATCAATGGTAGTCCTCATAAACACACATAAGCATAAGAATGCTTTTGTGTCAACCAGATGGTTTTTCTGAAAAACTCAGAAATTTCAAAATTTGGCACACTAAAATCACTTCCCCTTTTCGCAAAGCAGGAAAATGCTCGCACACAGGTCCGGATAAACCTGCCCGAGAGCATAGCACCCATCCAAGTATTCCTGTGAAATCACATCCGTGTTGAGAATCTTGTCCCATTGGAAATTTGCCAGCGCCTTGAAAAAAATCCCCGAGCGCTGCACCACCCGCAACCCGGCAGCGGCGGCATCCCGCTCCAGGGTGTCGAGCGAATAAGTCCTGTGATGACCATGCTTGGTCTCTCCAGGAGTGATTGCGGAATTGTGGGAAATCAACCCCATCTTCACCGCAATTTGTCGCGAAGGCGCATTCGCATTCGGGCAAACCAAAAATAACCGCCCGTTGTCGGACATCCACTCGTTATTGATCCGGCGCAGCACGCCCACTGCGTCATCCACATGCTC
>CALFPA010000136.1 GCA_937919825.1 uncultured Spartobacteria bacterium
CACCGGCATCCTGCTCCTCCTCGGCGGGGCTGTGTGGCTGTGGCGGAAGAGAAAAAAATTCACCACACCAAGGAACTTGGAGGGCGCTGCGCCGTCAGCGCCTTAAGGAGATTGTGCGTCCGCGCCGCCGGGCGCCGAAGACCAGACACAAAGCGCAAAGACTTGGAGGAATTTTTAAAATAAAAGGGATGCAAAGAGACTTTGGATAAATTGGTTTTGCAGGCAACCGCTGCCAACTCTAAGGGGGGTGTCCACAGCGGTTCCTGCATGGGATAATGTGGCCTACGTGAAACCGTAGTCCCGCCGCCATGAAGCCCTGGGGAGGGCGACATGGATGGTCCCAAGGATTAAAGAGCCCCGGGGCAACCCGGGGCCGCCGCCGTGAGGTTTCCTCTTGGGGGGGGAGCCCACGGCGGTCCTATTTCCCAGAAAACTGGAACCCTTCCGGAGCCCGTGATGCAAAAATCCGATCCCATTTGGACTTCTGGTCAACGGACTACTGCGATGGCGAGGGGTTTATGATATCGCATTGGACACGAAGGACGGGCTCGGAGGTTTTGAAGTTTGCCCCAGCAGGACTTCGGCTGCCGCTGATCTTCCGAGTCGTCTGAAATCGAACGACTTACCCACGCAGGCGAGACGCCCGCGCTATATTCCAAAGGTCCAAAAGCGGATGGATTTTGGTATAAGCGGTGCACGAAGCACTTTCTTGTCGATGTGTATGGTGGTGAAGGTTTCAGTGGCTTTTCCATTTTTGTCTCGGTCTTTACACGATCAAAATTCCGGGTTACGAATTTAGGTGTTCAGTTTTATTTTGAATTTTACAATTCGGTTGTAAATCATTTGATCTGAATTAATCGGGCCGTGGCTCAGCTTGGTAGAGCGCCTCGTTCGGGAGGAGATAAAGCCGCTTTTCTGAAAATTTCCCGAAATTTCTCAAGCCTGCAAACCCGCGCCAGAAGCCCATTCCAGAGCTTTTTTAAATTTCCTGAGATTTCCCATTACTGCCTATTTTAAGGGGGGCAGGTTACAAAAAAAGGTTACAAAGAAAAACTCGGAAGACGCGAGTTGCTCTACCTAGTCACCCAAATCCTCCCTCTGCCCAAATCCTCGGAGCGATGCGGGCGAGGTTTTGCTGGTCAGCGGCCCTCGGAGTTGGAGAGATTGTCGCGCCCCATGTTCAAATTCATTTCCCCTGTCGTCGCGGCGTTTGCCGTCCTTCTCAATTCCACATTCGCTGATGAGTGGGTGACGCTCAAAAATTGTCGCCTGCCAAGTCATTGAGAGTTCATGCCCCTCCTGAAGTGCTAAATAATCGCGGATATAGGTCTCCAGCACCTCGGGCGACATCCTGAAGTTCTCACCTCGTGGGTAGAGCGCCTCCTTCTTAAGGTAATAGCAATACCTGCAGTCCAGGTTGCAGATCGGGCCGATCGGCTTCGCCATGACATGAAAGGGCGGTGGCATTTCGAGAAAAATATATGGTTATATTCTTCTTTCGCACATACAAGGCTCCATGGATTTAGCGTCGCTTCGCCACATAATTGGTAAATCAGTGTTAGTGGTTCTTGGACTCGGCTTCACCATTTTGTGGCTGGCAGCTCATGCTGTTTGGGCTATGGGATCCTTCATGGGCAATGCAATGATGAATGACTCAGGTCGAATGCCTAATTCCGCTCATGTTTTCATCATATTTGGATGCCTTTTCGGACAGGGCATCGCCGCCTTGGCAGGTATCCCCGGAGGTCTCGCCTTCTTCTTGAGCGAGATCCGCCGACCGTTGCTCAAGTAGTTTGGAGGCCTTTTCCTGCTTGGTGCCTTGATTCAGATCGCCCTCCTCGCGCATGTGTAATGGTGGGAAATCCCGCGCCTTTGAAATTACCCCAACTATTTCTGATCTCTCGGACTTGATTAAACCTGTTATGCGGTCGTGGTCGTGATTCTGAAAAATCCTCAACGGCCTTGGAATTTTCGCGGAGGTCGGCGAGGTTTTGGTGATAACGATTTTCACGGCCCCGCCCGATTGGCGGAAAATCGCTTTCCTGCTCGCCGGGGTGCTTGGGCTTTTCCTCCTCGGGTTGGTGACGATGTGCTGGCGCGGCCTGCTTTGAATCCTTGAATCGCTCGGCGAATCAAAAATCTTTGCGCGAGGTTGGCCCTAGAATCGTTTTCTTTTCGCGGCAAGGGTTGTGGTGCGGGCAAAAAAAACCGCCCGAGGAATCTGCCCTCGGGCGGCTCTCCCAGTTTCGCGCCTTATGCAAGGGCGCGGAATTTCACCAATGCCAAAAGGTTCAAATGAACCTCTTCAACCAACTTGAAATTGCGGCGTGGAAACGCCCCTCGGACTGATGCTGAACAAAGGCGGCGAGTTCCTGCCGGGCGCGGTCGTAGTGGTCGCGGGAGCGGCTCGGATAGGTCGCCGGGATGTGCCACTTCTCCAAAACCTCGGCTTCCTCGCGGGCGGCTTGGTCGGCCATTTCGCCGAGGTGTTTGATGATCCTCGCAGATGATTGCCGGATGAGTGGCGCGGCATCCCTGCGGATGCTGGCGGCGTCCTCGTCGAGGGCGCGGTGCTGGCGGGCGTAATTGTCGAGCCTGTCGGCCATGCTCCCGATATTTTTCAGCCTCTCCAAGTTGCCGGGAGTGGGATCGGCGCGGAGTGCGGCGGCTTCGGCTTCGTAATCGGCGCGGGCGGCAATGTGGGTGAATTGCTCGGCGGCGGCGAGGATCCGCGCCTCCCGCTCGGCAAGCCGGACGATCTCGGCGAGTTCGGGAACAAGTTTCCCAAGCTCCTTTTTGATGAGTGGCTGGAATCTCGCGGGGTCAACCGGGATATTCACCCGAGGAACGGATGGAAACTCGGCTTCGGGTTCCACGGCCTCGGCGGGCGTGTAGTCCCTCGCGGGTGCGCTGGCACGGCGGCGGCGGGTTGTCGGCTCGTTGAGGGCTTCGAAGGTCTCGGGGGCGCTTTTCTTGTTCGCCCACTTGGGGGAGATCCTCCAAAGGAGGTTCAGGAAATGGTCGAGCAAATCCATATCCCAAGCGGTGCAGGAGAGGCATCCCACTACTAGATATATTTTTCCTAAAAAAATAATATAAAACTAATTAAGTGGGATCGAATGCTGCGGATTTAAGGTGACTTTTTTGGGCGGGGTCCTCGAGGCTTGCGCTTTTCGATGGGGGCACCCCAGTTGCCGTCTTTGGTGGCGATGGATAGATCTTTTACCATCATTCGTTCGCGGAATGAATCGCGATATTGAGTTGGACACATCCCAGTCAACTTACGAAATTGCTTGTTATAGTATTGCGCATCAGTGATCCCGACGGCGGCTCCTGTTTCATAAATCGTTAGCGTGGTGGTTTCCAACAAAATCTTGGCCTTGTTGATTCGCCGGTGGGTAATGAATTGCTGTATGGGAGCTCCATGAGCTTCTCGAAACTTCTTGCTGAAACTTGCTGGAGATATATTTGCGAGCTTTGATAAACTCCCTATACAGATCGTTTCGGCGAGGTGCTGGTCGATCCATTGGATGATTTCATCCCAGTCCAATACGATTGCTCCCCGCTTGCCTCGGGCGGTGTTTTCTCTGTGATTAAGAAGACCGAGAAACATTGATTTCAAACGAAAACGGGCCTCAAGTGCTCGTGGAGACATTTCCGAACGAAGCAGGGATCCATTATGCAAATTTGAAATGAACTGAAATTGTTCTCGATAGAGCACCCAAGAGTTACCCAAGCGGGTGTGTCTGGGAAGCTCCAGCATCGGAGCGTGTTCATTAGGGGTATCGCAGTAGTGAACGCACCAGTGTCTACCTGGGGATGGGGATTGTATAGCGTAAATGCTGCCGCTTTGAATCGTAGTGATGTCGCCTGGTTCAATCTTGATCACTTCCGAGTCGATCATGATACTTCCATGATACTCAAATAGATGAATTACATTGGTTGGATTTCTATACACAAATTCCAAACTTGAATTTTCCAAAGGATAGAGCCCAATGCGATCAATCTTCGGCAGGTTTGTGGCAGAGATTTGAGTGTTCATGGAAGGTGGCACTAACAATGTAGCATAAATGTCGCACAAACTTCTAAGCTGCCAATGTTTTAAAATTTAATATCAAATAAATACAAATAATTGCAAAATAATAAATTACATCTCAAAAATCAAGAATTACCACAAATAAATACCACAAATTCCAATATACTACCACAGAATTAATACCACATATGATAGATTTGTCCCATTGTGCATCTCGGCTTGTGCACCTATTTTCAACTTTCACGCACCCAATCACGCCCATGAACAAAATTGCTATGACGCCAAAGAAGTCTCGCCTGAATCGCTTTATTTTATGTTTTACATTCTGTCTGATCTTTTCATTGGGATGCCTAGAAGCGAATCCTGTGGATGAAGTGAATGTCTTCTTGGGTTCGGATTCGAGTGCCCAGTGTTCGCCGGCGGCGATCCGCCCCTTTGGAATGATTTCCCCTGGACCATTTAATCGGCCGGAGGCTTCTTGCGGGTATTCGCACCGTGTGAAACAGGTTCTCGGGTTCAACCACACGCACCTGCAAGGAACAGGTTGCGGCTCCTATGGAGTGATCACGCTTTTGCCGGTGTCCAGTGGCAAGGAACTTGGGTTCAAAGCCAAAAGCTCTCCTGACAAGCGATCAGGTGAGCCTGGGTATTTCAAGGCCGAACTGGATGATGAAGGGATCACAGCCGAGATGACATGCACGAAGCGTGCGGCGATCCATCGGTATGCCTACCCTGAGCAAGCGAAGAAACGCCGCATTCTTTTGGATTTGAGTCAGGCAATTCTCTACACGGGAAAAGGGGAGTTTGACGGGGAAGTCAGGCTTGTTGGAGACCGTGCGCTCGAGGGATATGCCCGCACCACGGCTTGGGGGGAACACAAGACTTGGTTCTTCATGGAGTTCAACGAGCCCATCAAGTTCCAAGGCAAGGGCAAAAAAGGCGCGATCATCGATGTGTTGGGCGACCCCAAAAAGCCGGTGCTTGTGAAGCTCGGGATTTCTTACGTGAGTGAAAAAAACGCTCGTGAAAACCTCCAGACGGAAATCCCCGCGTGGGACTTTGACGGGGTCAAAGCGGATGCCCGCAAGGAGTGGAATGAAAAACTCTCGAAGCTGGCTGTCGAGGGCGGCACGCCCGACCAGCGCGTCAACTTCCACACAGCCCACTACCACGCCCTGTTCCATCCGCAGTTGGCCAGTGATGTGAATGGTGAATACCGTGGCCTCGATGGCAAGGTCCGCAAGACAGCGGGTCACAACCACTACACCGTGCTATCGACTTGGGACACCTTCCGGGCGGCGCATCCGCTCTACACGCTGATCGAGCCGGAGCTGCAGCTCGATGTGATCAAGACGATCATCGACGATTACAAGGACAGTGGGTGGGGGCCCCGCTGGAAGCTCGCGTGCAAGGAAGTCTTCTGCATGCCGGGCACATGGTGCGACATCATCATCCCCGACGCCTACATCAAGGGTATCCGTGACTTCGATACACAGGCTGCATGGGAGCTGATTGAGAAAAATGCCACAGTAGAGGGGCGTCGAGTCAAGGTCGCCGACTTCGAAACACTGGGCTACGTTCCTTACCCAACATACATCAACGTGACCCACACCATGGAGAGTGCGTATCTTGACTTCTCGGTCGCGCGATTCGCGGAGGCCTTGGGGAAAAATGACAAGGCGGACAAGTTCCACGCCCGTTCCCTCCACTACCGCAATCTTTGGGATTCCAAGACTGGCTTCTTCCGAGGGAAGGACAAGAAGGGGAATTGGTCGTATCCGGATAATTTCGACCCCTTGACCTACACAGGGAAGGGGAACAATGACTACTGCGAGGGGAATGCGTGGCAGTGGCTCTGGCATGTCATGCATGACACGCAGGGATTGATGAGCCTCATGGACGGCGATGCGGGATTCCGCAAAAAGCTCGATGAGTTTTTTGTGACCCAAGGGGGTGATTCAGGTGGCCATCATGACGGAGCCAAGGACTTCGGCCAATACTGGCACGGCAACGAACCCGACCAGCATGCGATCTATTGCTACAACTACGCCGGCCAGCCAGCGAAGACTGCGGAACTCGTCCGTGCTGTCCTCGAGAAGGAATACCGAAATGACACCTGGGGCATCAGCGGCAATGAGGACGCCGGGCAGATGTCGGCGTGGTATTTGTTCAGCGCACTCGGATTTTACCCCTACCTGCACTCGGTGCCGGAATACACGATCGGCTCGCCGCTCTTTGACAAGGCGACGCTGAACCTCCCTGGAGGAAAAGTGGTGATCACCGCAAAGAACAATTCCGCGGAGAACAAATACATCCAGTCCATGACAATCAACGGCCAGCCATGGGACAAGAGCTGGCTGCCGCACTCCGCCCTGCAGGGCGATAGCACGATCGAATTCGTGATGGGGCCGAAGCCATCGGATTGGGGCACCTCGCCACAATCCCGCCCTTACTCGCTGACCTCCGCCAACAAATGATTCCAGTCATCGACCTCGGGGGAACCCGCACCAAATTCGGCCTTGTCGACCATGGCGTTGTGTTGGAGGCGTCAAGCTGCGATGCAGCCAGCCGGGGCTCGATTCGAGACCATCTGGAGGAAATCTCAGATTTGCTGTCTGGGCTTCTGAAGGGCCGCGAGAAGTCCTTCTCGGACTGCGCAGGAATCGGGATTTCGTGCACTGGTATCGTGGATGGTGTCAACGCCCGGGTGCTCACCACCAATGGCAAATACGACGACGCTGTGGGTTTTGATTTTGCTGCATGGGGAAAGCAGCGTCATGGCCTTGAAGTGCGCATCGAGAACGATGCCCGTGCGGCGCTGATTGGCGAATGGCGTTACGGTGCCGGGAAGGGGTGCGATGATTTGGTCATGGTGACGCTTGGCACTGGCATTGGCACGGCGGCGATCATCAATGGGCGTCCACTTGTCGGTCCCGCATTTGCGGGAGGGAATCTGGGAGGCCACATGATTGTGCATTCCAATGGTCGCCCCTGCACCTGTGGAGCTCGGGGATGCCTTGAAACCGAGGCCTCCGGCTGGGTTTTGCCAACCCTCATCGCCGAACATCCCAAGTTGGACGCAAGCTCCCTGAAAGCTCTTTCCAAGCCTGGGTTCAAGGAAGTGATGGATTGCGCCGATGCGGGAGATTCCTGCGCACGGGAAATTCTCGAGCACTGCCTGCGTTACTGGGGAGAGGCGATCGTTTCTTTTGTCCATCTCCTCGGGCCGGCTCGCGTGATTGTCGGCGGAGGACTGATGAATAGCCCCGATCGCATGCTGGCATCGTTCCGCGGAACTCTTTGCAAACACGGTTGGGGGGCATTGAAAGCCGTGGAAATTATCGGAGCGGAGCATCCCGACAATGCCGGGCTCATCGGCGCCGCCGCTCTTTTCCACGACAGAGAACACTGATTCACCCACCCAGAACAACCCAACAAAGCAAACCTATGGCATCCATCCCAACCTCCAGCGGCACCTCAACCACCGGCAACAACGAGCGTGCTGGTGGCGCATTCGCGATCATGACCTCCCTCTTTTTCTTGTGGGGGTTCATGACGGTATTCAACGACATCCTGATCCCACGCTTCAAAGAGGCGTTTGATCTCTCCTACTTCCAGGCGATGCTCGTGCAATTCGCCTTCTTCGGGGCCTATTTCATCGGCTCGCTGCTGTATTTCCTGATCTCGACCACGAAAGGCGACCCGATCGCCAAGATCGGATACAAAAACGGCGTCGTGCTTGGACTCCTCATCTCGGCGGCGGGGAGTGCTCTCTTCTGGCCGGCGGCAAACATGGCCTCCTATGGCATGTTTCTTGGGGCCCTGTTTGTTGTCGGCTTGGGCTTCGCGATGCTTCAAATCGCTGCAAATCCCTACATCACCATCCTCGGGCCGGAAAAAACCGCCTCGTCCCGCTTGAATCTCGCCCAAGGGTTCAACTCGATCGGCACCACGATCGGGCCACTCATCGGTGGCTACCTGATCTTCCAGTATTTCGCCTCAACCGGCGCGCACGGAGCGGAATCGGTGAAACTTCCCTACGCCGCATTCTGTGTGATCTTCGTGGCCCTGGCGGTCGTCTTTGTCTTCATCCACCTGCCGAATATCGGCGAGGGCCATGTGGAACCCGGTGCAGGCGCACTGCGTTTCCCCCATGTGGTTTTGGGCGTCATCGGCATCTTCATGTATGTCGGCGGGGAGGTCACGGTCGGTAGCGCGATCATCAACTTGCTTGAGCAACCAGACATCGCCGGTCTCACGGAGATCGAAGCCAGCAAGTATGTCGCCATTTATTGGGGCGGATTGATGATCGGTCGCTTCATGGGTGCGGTGGAACTCAGTGAGATGGTTAGATCGAAAAAACGCCTCCTGCTTGTCGTCATTCCTTTGGTTTCATGGTTTTTTCTCTGGGTAGCCAAGAGCGCACCGCTTGATGCGATCCAAGCTGGTCAAAATATCCTACCGCTGTGGAAAGCCGGCTTTTTGGCGGACGCGCCTGTCTTCCTGAAATACCTGCCCTTCGTCGGCCTCTGCTGGGTGCTCTTCCGTCTCGGCAAGTCCGAGGCCGGACGCACCCTGTTTGTATTCATGGCCACAGTCGTCGTGCTGCTTCTCACGGCCATCATTGTCGGAGGGACTACTGCCATGTGGTGCGTGGTGGCTGTCGGCCTCTTCACCTCGGTGGGATGGTCAAACACCTTCAGCCTCGCGCTGGAGGGCACGGGAATCTACAAGAGCCAAGTCTCCTCGCTTCTCGTCATGGCGATCCTCGGTGGAGCGATCCTGCCGCCGGTGCAAGGGTGGGTGGCCGACCACATGCAAAGCATCCAGCTATCGTTCCTCGTTCCCTTGATCGCCTATGCCTATGTCGCCTTCTACGGGGCAATTGGTCATCGCATCGGACGATCTGAAACCACACATTGAGTGCTTAATGATCAAGCGATTGTTTCTATCCCTGCTGTCTTTCCTGGTTCTTTCGCCGCTTCAGGCGGAACTGCCTCCGAGCCGGTTCGTTCAAAACCTCGAGGCTGGAAAAAAACAAACCCTCGTGGTCTACGGCACAAGTCTCAGTGCCGTTGGCGCGTGGGTTGATCAACTCCGCTCCGTGTTAGACCAGCAATTTCCAGGCTTGGTCACCGTTATTAATGGCGCCCAAGGAGGCGCCAACTCGGATTGGGGGCGCGAGAACCTCGATAATAAAGTGCTCGCCCACCATCCAGACACGGTCTTGATCGAGTTTTCGGTGAACGACGCCGTGGATAAACGAAAAACTTCCGTTGAGCACGCGCGTCAAAATTTGGAAAACATGATCGGGCGCGTCCTCGATGCCAAACCCGAGACGGAGATCATCCTTATGGTCATGAATCCCCCCGTGGGCCACTGCGCGACCGAGCGTCCAAATCTAGCTGCCTTCAACCAGATGTATCGCGATGTTGCGAAGCAGCGTGGATTCCAGCTCATCGACCACTTCCCGGAGTGGGAGAAACTCTTGAAGACAAATCCTGCCCTCTTTTTGCAGTGCATGCCCGATACCATCCATCCGATGCGCGAGGGATCGCTGAATGTGTCAGCGCCGTTGGTCATCCGCTCCCTCGGTCTCGCTCCCGGCGAACCCGCCGCCAGTCGAGACGCCCCCATGGAGCGCTATCTTTTCTGGGGTCTTATGGACAAAGACAAAAACGGCCGAGTCACTGTGGAGGAGTTCGACGCCTACTGGAGCGGACAATTTAAAAACACAGACACTGATAGGAATGGCTCGTTGAACGAATCCGAGATCCACTCGCGTGAACTCTTCGCTCTCTTCGATGGCAACCACGACGCACAGGTTGACCTCGACGAATACCTCCCGAAGTTTCGATCCACTTTCGAGCGGCATGCCGATGCCGCCACGCAAACCATCAACAGAAAGCCATAAATCATGATCAAACGCCACACATCGCTCCTGTTCTTTGCCCTAGCTGTTTCCGCAGCCCTGGCGCACGCCGCCCCGCAGCCCAATATCGTCCACATCCTCACCGACGACCTCGGTTGGATCGATCCTGCTTTTGCCTACAAGGCGGAGCGAGGAGAGGAGTCCGTTTACGAGACCCCGAATCTCGACCGTCTCGGGGCAAGTGGAACACGGTTTCGGCAGGCCTACTCCCCAGCGCCGACCTGTGCCCCGTCGCGTGCCGCTTACATGGCTGGACAGTGGCCCGCACACACAGGCGTCTATCATGTGATGGGCAGCCGGTTGGCTCGTGCTTACAACTCCGGGCACTCCCGCATTGATCCCTTCTACTCGGGGCGTCTTGCCCTTGGCACCCCGACGATTGCCGAGGAGCTTGGCAAGGCCGGCTACGAAACCGCCCACATCCAAAAGTGGCACTTCGGTGGACCTGGCAATGGCTATCCCACACCCCTCGACTACGGGTTCAAATTCAGCTGGGACTGGAAAGGGCAATACAACGACCGGGAACTTTGGAATCCGAAGGATAAAAAAACCGCGGACTTCGAGGGAATCTGGCGTCCGATGAATCCCCACCGCCTCGGAGATTTTCCAACCTCTAAAGACCCCAAGGATCCTTATTGCCTCGATGAGGACGATCGGCCATTCGATGCCGTTGTCGATCTGTCCACTCGCTGGATGGATAAGGTGAAAGACAAGCCGTTCTTTGTGAACTTCTGCCCCTCCTTTGTTCACGGGCCCTTTTCCACCCGTGACCGCAAGCGCCTCGAGCATTACTGCAAAAAGATGGGCGTCCCGTTTCCCAAGGATCCGGGTAAAATCAACGACGGTGCGCCCGGGCAGAACAATCCCTACTACGCTGCCATGCTCGATTCGCTCGACTGGCAGGTCGGCAAGATTCTGGAGTTTTTGGAAAAGACAGACGATCCCCGCAATCCCGGCCATAAACTTATCGACAATACCTATGTCATCGTCAGTTCAGACAATGGCGGCCTTCAGGCCTCTCCGGTAAAGGATGGCAATGGCAAGGGGCAGCGCGAAACAATCACCGACAACCGCCCCCTCGATGGTGGAAAGCTGACGCTTGAGGAGGGAGGAATCCGAATCCCGTTCATCGTCAGCGGGCCTGGCGTTCCCAAAGGCGCCCTCAATGTCGAAACCCCCGTCAGTTTGATCGATATGTTCCCGACCTTCATGGCAATTGCCGGAGCCAAGCCGGGCAACCACCTAGATCTTGATGGGGCAAATGTCCTGCCGGTGTTCCATGGTGAAACCAACAAAGTGGTGAAGGCGGATGGTTCGCCCCGCGATACCCTGTATTACCACTACCCCAGCGTGCTGCCGACCTCCTCGATTATCATCAAAGGCGGCTGGAAATTGCGTCTCTATCACGGCGGGTCGATGGATAATTCACGCCCGCCAGTCGCGCTCTACCATCTCTATAATGAAGACGGATCTCCGGTTGACGAATCGGAGAGCAAAAATCTTGCTGATGAGATGCCGGAGAAGCGCGATGCCCTGCTGGCCGACCTCCAATCATGGATGAAAAAATACAACGCCGAGTTGCCCTACAAGAATGCAGCAAAATCCGGCACACCTGAGCCAGGCAGCGAAAAGGTGCCGGCCGTCGTAAAAACCGCTTCAAATGGTAAGACGCTCGAGATGGTGGTCGAGGACGGCAACGGCAAGTCCCGCATCGTTGATGCCAAGTTGGTTTATACGACCAATGGTTGCAAGCTGCTCCGTGCCGGGCAGACGATTGAGGAATGGCATCAGACCCCCGCGAAGATCGATGGTGCGCGTGTCACAGTTGAAGCCCCTCCCGGTATGACCCACGGCGTTATTTACCTCCGCGATGAAAACGATTTCATGATCACCTCGGAACACTTGCCTCCATTCAGCGGTTCGCCTGATGCCATTGATGTGAGTGGCAAAGGAGTGGATGTGATCAAGGACGGCTTCGCCTGGAAGCCAGGGTTGATTTCATTGATCAATACAGCACGCACGGCAAGCAAATCGGCTGCATCCAAAAATCTTGATCATGCAGCCTTGGATGCCGAAATCGCGAAGGCCGAGAAGGTTGTTTCCCAGCCAGCCAACGAAAAAACCTACGCCCCCGCGATGCGCGGTCTGCGCCAGGCCATCCGCGCGCTGGATGTGCCAGAGGCGAAGTTGGCAGCGCTCAATTGGTTCCCCAAAAACGCCAACTGGTAATCCATCCACCGAGCACAACGGCCTGTTTCGGTGGTGTGGTTGACCACACATGAAGCCCTCCCCTTAACCCCTAAAATCATGACAACAACATCAACCCTGAAAAAAACACTCAAGGCCGCTGTGACTGCTGCTTTGGTTCTCCAAGGAACGAGCCAGGCGGCGGATTCCACGCCACCCAAACCCAATATCGTCCATATCCTGACAGATGACCTTGGGTGGCAAGATGTGGCTGCTTATTACCGGAAGGTTCAGGGAAAAGAGGCGATTTATGAAACGCCAGCCCTTGATCGCATGGCCGAGAAGGGCCGTATGTTCATGCAGGCTTACTCGCCATGCGCGACCTGTGCTCCGTCACGCGCGGCCTATATGGCGGGACAATTCACGCCGCACACAGGCGTTCTCCATGTTACGGGTGGTCTCCCTCCGCGCCCGATGCGGATCGATCAAAACTACTTTGATGGATATTATCCCGCCCGCTTGCAGCTAGGCACGCCGACGATCGCCCAGGTTCTCAGGGGTGAGGGCTATCTCACCGGACACATCAAAAAATGGCACTTCGGTGGACGCAACGACACATGGCCAGGGCCATTGGACTACGGGTTTGATTTCAGTTGGGATGCGAGTTCGAAGGATTACAACGACGCCGATGTCTGGGACAAGGACCGCGAGAACAAAATGGATTATTGGAATGGCATCTGGAAACCCCTTGATCCCCGCCACAAGGGCTTCGCCACCGCCGAGCCGAACGATCCGTTCCGCACGAATCCCGATGATGATGACCGCCCGCTCGACGGGGTCAGCGACCTTGCCGTCAAGTGGCTCGCGAAAGCGAAAGATCAGGGGAAACCATTTTTCCTGAACCTCTGCCCATCGCTGGTGCACGGCCCGATCAGCACCCGTGACCGCAAGCGTCTCGAGCACTATTGCAAAAAGATGGGAGTCCCATTCCCAACCGATCCAGGCAAAATCACGGAGAAGAAAAATGGGCAGGTGAACCCCTACTACGCCTCCATGGTCGATGGATTGGACTGGGGGGTCGGTAAGGTTCTTTCTTACCTCGAGAACACCGACGACCCGCGCAATCCCGGTCACAAACTCATCGACAACACCTACCTCATCGTCAGCGCCGACAATGGCGGAGCGGAGGGTAATTTTGGCCCTCAGGAACGCGTGGCCGACAACTCCCCGCTGCGCGGCGGTAAGTCGAGCATCTATGAAGGCGGCATCCGGATTCCCTTCCTCGTCATGGGCCCCGGAGTGAAACCCGGCAGTTCAACCGACACCCCGATCAATTTGATCGATCTCTTCCCCACCTTCATGGAGATCGCTGGAGCAGCTCCACGGGGCGATCTCGAGCTGGATGGATGCGACATCCTGCCCGTGATCAAAGGGGATTCCGACGAGGCGAAATTCGCCGACGGCACCGTGCGTGACACGCTCTACTTCACTCTGCCGACTGGAAAAAGTTCCGCCAGCACGATCCGCAAAGGCGGGTGGAAGCTTCATCTGAACCATGCGCCCGAGGACAATGGGCGCCCGGCCATGGAGTTGTTCCAGCTTTACCACGAGGATGGTTCAGTGGCGGACCTCGGGGAGAAGACAAACCTCATCGATACCGAGCCGGCCAAACGCGACGAGTTGCTCGCGGAACTGAAAGCATGGTTTGCGAAGTTCGACCTTCAGTTGCCATATAAAAATCCGGCTACTGCCGCCCCCGGGAAGCCGCTCCCGGGTGCCGATCAGGTGCCTATGGTTACAAAGATGTCGGAGGAGGGAGACAAAGTGTCCGTCGAATTTGAAACTGGCAACGGCAAGACCCGCATCATCGAGGCAAACCTGCTCTACACCACGAACGGATCCGATCTTCTCAGGGAAAAAGCAGACTGCGAGGAGTGGGGACGAGTTCCTGTCAAGGTGGGTGACGGTATTGTCAGTGCCCTGGTTCCTCCAGGCACGACTCATGCGATTTTCTACCTGCGTGATGAAAATGGCTTCTGTATCAGCACAAAAAAGATGCCGAATTCCCACGGCAAAGGTGGTCAGTCTCGCTGGACAGTGGCCAAGGATGCCGATGATACCTATGCATGGCGGCCGGGATTGATTTCCTTGATTTCCGCAGGGCAAAGCGCATTGGGAAATGCCAAAAAGAAGAATCTCGACACCGCGAGGCTTGTCGATGCGCTGGATTCAGCGAAGGCGGTTTCCTCGAATCCCGCCGACGAAAAATCCTACGCTCCGGCGATTCGCGATCTGCGCCATGCCATTTGCGCCCTTGATGTGCCAGAGGCGCATCTTCCTGTCATGAATCTCTATGCCACCTCGAAGTGGACAGGGGGTGGAGCCGATAAGGGATCCAAACCCTCGAAAAAGAAACAAATCTAACCCGTCCGAAGCGAATCTTCAAAGTAAGGAAGGACTTCCTGCCTCGCCATTCCGCATGGTCGATTGGCCCCTCGAAACCCCAACACCTACCAAGAAAAAATGAACCGCATCACCACACTGCTGACCACCACACTGCTCGTGCCATTGTGCCTGAGCACGGCCTTTGCCAAAAAAAATAAAGAGGCGGGTCCCGAACCGACCCATGCCGATGTGCCCTATGACACATATGAGCGGACCAAGCTCGACTTCTGGCAGGCTGAGGGCGATGGGCCACGTCCGGTGATGGTCTTTATTCATGGCGGTGGTTGGATCCAAGGTGACAAGAGCAAGAGGGATTCGATGGCCGGGTGGCTTGAAAAAGGCGTCTCTGTCGCCGCGATCAATTACCGCTTCACTCCACAGGACCCGTTACCCGCACCTGTCCATGATGCCGCGCGTGCGATCCAGTTCCTTCGCAGCAAGGCCAAGGAGTGGAATATCGACAAGAACCGCTTTGTCGTCACCGGCGGCAGTGCCGGCGGGTGTTCCTCGCTCTGGCTGGCCTTGCATGAGGACATGGCCGATCCCGATTCCGAGGACCCTGTGAAACGCGAGTCCACCCGTGTGCAGGGAGCGGCGGTCGCCGGAGCACAAACATCCATCGACCCCAAACAAGCCGAGCCCTGGATCGGGCCGAATGTCTATCACGACATGCTGTTTTGCTCTGTGGGTGAAGCCTCGATTGAGGATGCCTTGAAAAACTACGACAAGCACGAAGCCTCCTACCGTGAGTTCTCACCGATCACGCACATGACTAAGGACGACCCGCCCGTTTTTCTCAGCTACAAGAGCGATCTGACGGTTCCCGCCAAGTCGATCGGACACGGCATCCACCACGGCATGTTCGGAGTCAAACTTCAGGAGAAATCCGCCGCCGTCGGCCACAACCAAGTCCACCTCTCGATCGGGGGTGAATATGCCACCAAGGATTATTCCAACGCGGATCAATTCACCGAAAGCATCCTGCTCGGCAAGTAATCAGAAGACTCTTTTTTCCTCCAGAACCCCCACTTAACCCAACCGATCCCTATGATCAAAAAACTCACCACCATTGCTGCCGGGTTGCTGTTGGCGACCCCACTTCAGGCCGAGGAGCGTCCCGCCAAACCGAATGTCATCATCGCCCTCATCGACGATCTCGGTTGGCAGGATGTGAAATGCTACGACATCGACAAACCGAGTCCCTACGAGACGCCCCACATGGATGCGCTGGCCAAGCGCGGGGTGAAATTCTGGGAGGCCTACTCTCCCGCGCCCACTTGCTCCCCGAGTCGCGGTGCGATCATGGTCGGAAAGCATCCCGCCCGCTTGCAGCGCACGCATGTGAAGGGCGGTCAACCGCCCCAGGTGAAAAACAAGACCAAGTCCCGCATGATCGAGCCTTGGCACATGGGCCGTTTGGATGTTGCGGAGACAACCATCGCCGAGGCGTTGCAGGCGAACGGGTATCGCACCGGACACAGTGGGAAATGGCATATCGCGATCGATCACAATGCCTTTCCCCAACCGAAAGACCACGGGTTCGATGTGACCTATCCGGGACGCGGGGCGAACAACAAAATGAATCCCGACCGGCTTTCGGATTTCGCCACGGCCGATGCAAACGATCCCTACCAGTTGGACAAGGACGGCTTCCCCAAGGACAGCGTGACACTCAATGCCATCGACTTCATGGAGGGAAAAAAGGACAAGCCGTTCTTCCTCTATTACCCGACTTGGCTCGTTCACTACCCGGTGCAAACCCGCGCCAAAGGCCTCCTCGAAAAATACTGCAAAAAACTCGGCGTTGAGATGCCCACCACAGCCGAGGGATGGCCGCTCAAGGGGCAACAGAACCCCTACTACTGCGCCATGGTCGAGATGGTTGACCATTATCTCGGTCAACTCGTTTCCTACCTCGAAACCACCGACGATCCCCGCTGGCCCGGCCACAAGCTGATCGAGAACACCTACATCATTTTCTCATCCGACAACGGCGGCGCCGAGGGCGGACATGGCGAGGAATACACCGACAATGCCCCGCTTGATATGGGCAAGGGGAGTCCCCTCGAGGGCGGCACCCGCGTGCCGCTCATCATCGCCGGCCCGGGACTCAAGGAAGGCGCCGAGTCCCATGTGTTGGCGAATGGCATTGATTTTTACCCCACGATCCTCGCATGGACAAAAACCCCGCTGCCCGAGGGAGTGAAACTCGACGGTTGCGATCTCTCGGCTCTCCTGAGCAGCGATCCGACCGATGCGACGCTGGCGAAGAATTCCTCCGGCAAGGTTCGTGACAGGATCATTCACCACTTCCCGCATGGCGTTGGGGCCCGTTCGACCATTCGCCGCGATGGGTTCAAGTTGGTCTACAACCACGACCACCTCGGCAAGAGCAAATCCCCCGAGGTTGAGCTCTACCAATTGCATGATGCCGATGGGAAACGCGTCGATTTTGAGGAGAGCAAGGATCTCGCCAAGGAAATGCCCGAGAAGGCCGCCGCGCTCAAAGAAGAACTCATGGCTGCCTTGAAGGAAATGGATGCCTCGAGCCCGTATTTGAATCCGGCATGTGCCGAGAAACTCCCCGGCAAGGACAAGGTCTGCACCGCCCTCAAGGAAGATGTGCAGGGGAACACAGTGACTCTCTCCTACAAGGAAAATGGAGCCAAGGTGACCAAGGCGTTTCTTTTCTACACCACGAACAAGGGAGACAAATCCGAGGAGTGGTTCCGCAAGGAAATCCCGCTGACTGGTGATGGCAAGGCGACCTGCGAGTTGCCGGAAGGGACGAATGACCACCTGTTCACTCTCGTGGATGAAAACAACTTCCTCGTCAAATTCCCCGATGCCGAGCCCGAGCAGAAAGGGCAGCCCAAGGAGAGCGATTCCTAACAGCATTTTCCCTGAAGAGCCCGAATGTCATTCCGCCATCTCCAAGCCACTGTTGCATTCCTGACATTTCTGTTCGGCACGCATTCAGCGGCACAGGCCGAAGCGGCAGAGCCAAGCGGTCTTCAGGGCAGGCGTCCGAACATCATCTTCATTCTCACGGATGATCAAGGCTACGCTCAGCTGGGCTGTGAGGGGCATCCCTGGCTGGAGACGCCGCACATCGATCAGTTGCGGCGGGAGGGACTCGCCTTCACCGATTTTCAGGTGAGTCCCACATGTTCGCCGACGCGCTCGGCCTTGATGACGGGAAATGTCCCCTTCAAAAACGGGGTCACGCATACCGGTGGCGGGCGTGATCGCATGGCCTTGTCGGCCGTCACGCTTCCTGAGCTCCTGAAGAAGCAGGGCTACGCAACCGGCATTTTCGGCAAGTGGCACCTTGGCGACGAGGAGGCCTATCAACCCGGATCACGAGGGTTCGACGAGGTGTTCATTCATGGTTCCGGTGGCATCGGGCAACCGGACGACACGCTCGGTAGGGCTGCAAAAACATCCACCCCAGCGAAGCCGGGGGAGGAGCTGCTCCCTCGGAAGAACACCTACGAAGACCCCGTGCTTCGGCACAATGGAACCTTTGTGAAAACGAAGGGCTTCTGCACCGATGTGTTCTTCAGTCAGGCCCTGTCATGGATCAAGGACCACCGGGACAAACCGTTTTTCGCCTACATCCCGACGAACGCCCCGCACAGTCCCTACATCGCGCCGAAGGACCGGAGGGAGAAGTTCGCCGCCTACGGCCTCAATCGCGACCAACAAGGCTTCTATGGCATGATCGAGAATATCGATGACAATGTCGGTCGCCTCATGGACTTCCTGCAAAAGCGGGATCTCGACCGCGACACGCTGGTGATTTTCATGTCGGATAATGGAGCCGTTCCGCTCGTGAAGCATCCGATGCAGAATTGTTCCCGGAATGGAGAGCCGCTCCAGGCCTATGACGGCGGCCTCAAGGGTCACAAAAAAACCCCACATGAGGGAGGAACTTTGGTGCCGGCGATCTTTCGATGGAAAGGCGTGCTGCCCGAGGGCGCTGAATCCGCGGCCCTGACCGCCCACATTGACCTCCTGCCCACACTGGTCGCTCTAGCTGGCGGGGATGTTCCTCGAAAGATCGACGGCAAGAGCCTCACGCCATTGCTCGAAAACCCCGCGGCCGCATGGCCCGATCGCACCCTCTTTTTTCACATCGGTCGCTGGAAGTGGGGTGCTGAACCTAACCATTCGAAATACGACAAGGACGCTGGATTCGCCGTCCGGAATGCCCGCTACCGCCTCGTGAACAATGAGGAACTCTACGATGTCCTCGCGGATCGCGGGGAAACAACCAACCTCATCGTTCAGAAGCCCGAAATCGCGAAAGCGATGAGTCAGGCCTATGATGCTTGGTGGGATGAGGTGCGCCCCCTGATGGTCAATGAAGGCCCCTTGGATCGCGCCCCGAATCCATTCCATGACAAGTTCGAGCAGCAGCTCAATTCCACCGGGATTCCTGCTTGGGAGGAACCCGTGCTATGAGGGGTGCGCTCCCATGGTTCGCCAGCGTCGCTGTTGCCCTGACCTGCCATGCGGAGAGGCCGAATATCGTCATCATTCTTGCGGATGACCTTGGTTACGGAGATGTCGGAGTCTGCAACCCCGACGCGAAGATTCCCACACCGCATATCGACCGTTTGGCCAGCGAGGGGATGTTGTTCACCGATGCCCACGCCGCTTCGGCCACCTGCACCCCTTCGCGGTATGGGTTGCTCACTGGCATCAATCCCGCCCGCACCGGAGTGTTGAACACGACGCTTCAGCAAGGGATCCCGATCATCTCAGGAAACGAGCCGACCCTCGGAGCCTTTCTTCAAGAGCGAGGTTACACCACGCGCATGGTTGGGAAGTGGCATCTCGGCTTTGAGGGAGGGAAAGCGGCGACCAAGAAGATCACCTCCGACAAGCCCCTGTCGGGCGGGCCCCTCGACAGAGGATTCGAGTCCTTTTTTGGAATCCCCTCGTCGCCCGGTGAGCCGCCGCTGTGCCTGATCCGCGACAGGGCGTTAACCGACTCCGAGGGCTTCCATCAGGAGCAGCTGTCTCCTTCCCTTTGCCGCGAGGCTGTGGAGATGATTCACGCCCATGCCGAGGCAAATACCGGCAAGCCGCTTTTTCTGTATTACGCCTCGCCGCTTCCCCACAAACCTTGGGTGCCAACAGAGGAGTTCCAAGGCAAAAGCGGGGTAGGGGACTACGGGGATTTTGTCATGCAACTCGATGATGTGGTCGGCCGGATCGCTGGTGCCCTCCGCGAAACCGGATTGGAGAAAAACACCCTCCTCATTTTCACCAGCGACAATGGCCCGAGCCCTCCAGCCGTCGAATCGATGAACGCCATTGGACACGACTCGGCGGGTGGCTTGAGAGGGCAGAAGTCCGATGCTTGGGAGGGCGGGCACCGCGTGCCCATGATTGTCAAATGGCCAGGCCATGTGCCTGCGGGAACCCGTTCCAAGGCGCTGGTCAATGCCACGGATTTGTTGGCGACCATCGCCGGAATTCTGGATTCACAACCTTACCCGAGCGCCGTGGACAGCGTGAGTTTCCTGCCGGTTCTTACCGATCCAGCGGCAAGCCACTCCCGACCGCCAATGGTGACCGCCCGTCATGCAATCCGCCATGCCAACTGGAAACTTCTCTCCTCGCGCAGGCAGGCGGATGCCGGGGAGTTGAACTTGGCCGACTTCAGTCTCTACGACCTCGACGCCGATCTCGCAGAGTCCACGGATCTTCTCGCCACGCATCGCGGGCAAGCAGACCCCCTCTTCACCGCATTTCAACAATTCACCAAGGAGCGTGTGCTCAAGGTGCGCTCGCAACCCTAAGTCTCCACCCACTGCCAAAGACCCTTATGAAAAGACACCTGCCACTCCTTGCGGCGTGCGCCTTGATGCCAAGCTTCAGCGCATTTGCCGAGTCAAAACCGAATATCGTCTTTATCCTCTCGGATGACCATGCGATCCAATCCATCGGCTGCTACGGAAACAAGGACATCGAGACGCCCGCGTTGGACCGCTTGGCGGCCGAGGGGATGCGCTTCGAGCACGCGTTGACCCCGAATTCCTTTTGCACCCCGGCACGGGCGGCGGTGTTGACCGGAAAATATTCCCACAAAAACGGGGTTACGCATCTGAACCAATACTTCGACGGTTCCCAGCAGACCTTTCCGAAACTCTTGCAGGCCGCGGGCTACAACACGGCCCTCTTTGGCAAGTGGCATCTCCTGAGTCAGCCCACGGGATTTGATCACTACTGCGTGATGAAGATGCAGGGCATGCCCACGAACCCCACCGTGTTCGAACCTCAACACGAGTGGATCCCGTGGTCGCCAAAGGATCAGAAATCGGCGTTCAAAGGGGGACGCAAACTCAAGGGTTACAACAACGATGTGATGACCACCGAGGCGCTGGATTGGCTGAAAAACCGCAAGAGCGACAAGCCCTTCTGCCTACTCCTGCACCCCAAACCTCCGCATGCGCCCTACAATCCGGCTCCGCCCACCTATGAGGAGTTTTTGAAAGACATTGAAATCCCCGAACCCACCACACTCCTCGACGACTACAAGGGGCGTGCCCCGGAAGCCATCGCCAAGCAGATGTCCAACAACAGGCTGCTCCTCCGTCCGGAGTATCAAGAATTGCGGAAGCAACTCAAAAAAGAAAACCCGAAGATCACGGACAAGGAACTCACCAAGGCGATCTATCAGATTTACATCAAGGAATACTACCGGCTCGTGAAGTCGGTGGATGACAATGTCGGGCGTGTGTTGGATTATCTGAAGGAGAGCGGATTGGATAAGAACACCATCGTCGTTTACACCTCCGATCAGGGCTTCGCGCTTGGCGAGCATGGATTTTACAACAAGCAGTGGATGTATGAGCCCTCGCTCCACCAGCCCTTGATCGTCCGGTATCCCGGCACGATCGCCCCGGGAAGCGTCAATGGGTCGATGGTCAACCACATCGACTTGGCCCCGACCTTGCTCGATCTGGTCGGGTTGCCTGTGCCCGGGGACATGCAAGGTCACTCGCTCAAACCGCTTTTGGCTGGGAAATCCGACAAAGTCCGCGATGCCCACTATTACCACTTCTACGAGCATGGCAAGGCACTGCCGGAGATGGTCGGTGTGCGCACCGCCACCCGCAAACTCATCCACTACCCCGGCCTGCCGGAATCCCACCAGTGGGAACTATTCGATCTGGAGAAGGACCCCGACGAGATGAACAACCTCTCCAGCGATCCGGCCCGTGCCGAGGAGCGCGAAGCGTTGAAGGAACGCCTCCGCGGGTTGATCCGGGAATTTGAGGATCCCGTGGAGTTGCCAAAGCTCGGCACCTCTGGAACAGCGAAATCAACACAAGGAGCTTAAGGCGTTTGATCCATTCCACACAGTCAGCCATAGCCGCCATGGCGCTCATGGCGATGAACGGGGTGCCCCTCTGCGTGGCCGCGGCACCCGATAGCCAGCACTGGAGTTTCGACCGGCTGCAAAAAAAAACCCATGAGCCGGTGCGCAAGAAGCTGACCACGCGGGATGTGGTCTTGCGAATCCCCGGCGGCGGGAAACTGGAAGGCAATCCCGAGGACAGTGTCTTTGGGTTGGTGGATTCCGTGGAGGGAGTCAAAGGGCAGGCCCTCAAGTTCGACGGGTTCACCACCAAGGTCGTGCGGAAGGCGGAGTTGTTGCCGCCGATGGAGGGTTCCTTCACCCTCGAGGCATGGGTCGCTCCCCAGGAGTTTTCTCAAAACCACGCCGGCATCTTGGATTGCTCGGAAGAAAACAAGGCGGGGTATTTCCTTGGGATCGACGATGAGGGGCATGTCTTGTTCCAAGCGAATATCGCTGGAAAGTGGGAGATGTGCCGCTCCCCAGGGCCGATCCCGCTTCTGTATTGGTCTCATGTGGTGGCGACATTCGACCCGTCCACCGGGATGGCGCTGTATCTCGATGGCAAGCAGGTCGCCTCGAAACCGGCACGCGGCAATCTGCAGCCCGCCGCCGGCACCGACCTGTGGATCGGCATGAGCCACTTGAAGCAGACTCCGGGAGGCAGGGAAAATGCAGCCGAGAAGACCTTCATGGTTTTTGATGGATTGATCGATGAGGCCAAGCTCGTGACCCGTGCCATGACTCCGGCCGAGGTCGAAAAGGCTTATGCAGTCGCTCAGCCCGCGACCAAGCAACCGCTGAAACACCGCGTGCTTCCTGCTGGTCCGCAGGATGGCAAGCGCTTTGGCGCGTTTTATTCGCAGTTGAAATACTCCCCCGAGTGGGATGCCCAGTGGCGTGTCGGCGACTCGCCGGATGTCGTGGTGACCTTCAATGACCCCGGTGCGAATTTTGTTTTTTGGAGGGGAACCAGCCTGATTCCGCACTGGGTCACAAAAAATGGCGTTTGGTATAACAACCAGTTCGTCGAGCGCATGGGCGGGTCGGACGGCTGTGTGGGTTGTATCGAGCCCATGAGCGACAAGCGGTGCCGGTTTTCCCATGTCCGCATCCTGCAGTCCTCACCGGCACGGACAGTGATTCACTGGCGGTATGCCCTCGTGGATGTGAACTACAAGCAGGCATTCATCGATCCCTACACCTCCCAAGGCGATTGGGTGGACGAGTATTACTACATCTATCCCGATATGGTCGGGATTCGGGAGATGACGCTCCACTCCTCCACGATCGACTATTTTACCGACTGGCAGGAATCGATCGTTGTGCACCAACCCGGCCGCAAGCCAGAGGACAATATCGAGGCAACGGCCGTCTCGATCGGCAATTTGGAGGGGGAAGTGGCGGACTATACCTATCCCGAGGTGGCCACCGGCGGGAAGTTCCAAGGCCAGCCCAATCTTCCCTGTATTCAGGTGGTGAACCTGAAGTCCGAACTCCGCCCATTCATCGTCGTGCCTCCCTCGCCACACATGGCTATCGGCATGTTCAAGGGAGTTTCGAAAAACTCGATCTTCAAATGGTGGAACCACTGGCCCGTCTCCCAAGGCAAATCCCCCTCGAAAGATACCATCGAGCCGAGCCGCCCATCGCACAGCACGGTCTCGTTTTGGAAGCATTGGGATCCCTCCAGCTCTACAGAGACCTCCGAGACCTACCTCATGATGCATGGGATGACCGATAAAACCCCGAAGGGCCTGACAACTCTCGCCAAGGCATGGCTCAATCCGGCTCCTGCCACGACCACCAGCGCCGGGCTGAAAAATCGCGGATTTGACAAGGCCCAGAAAGCCTATGTGTTTGATCTCGCCTCAGCTCCAGACCCAAGCGCCCCGCTTGTCGTGCGGATCGAAGCCTCGCCAGACGCGGTCGTGGTGAACCCCGTGCTTATTTTCAAAAATTGGCCATCCGGCAAAACGCCGCGCATCGAAGTGCAAGGTGCCACCCCAAGTGACCCCAAGTGGGGCATCGAGCAAGGCCTCGGGGGAGACGACTTGGTGCTCTGGTGCGGGTTTCAATCCAGCCAACCCGTGGAAATCCATGTGGGTATCTCCGAATAGGATGGGCTGTCACGGCGACATGGAACTCTCCCTGACCTGGATCTCCCGCCGCGAGATATGGCCCCAAGGATTTTTCTAAAGAACAATGATGAACGCATGGATTAAATCCCACTCTCTGGCGATTCTCTCCTCACTCGGTTTGGCGGTGTTTTTCGGAATCTATGCCTTGTTGCTCTACAACGAGTATTCTGGAAATCCGCCGGAGGCTGAGTCCAAGAATCAAGGGGCCAACGTTGAAGACAAGCCTTCCGACATCACAGAAGCAGGCTCCGACATCGCAGAAGCAGGCTCCGACATCGCGGAAGAAGGCTCCGACATCGCGGAAGCAGGCTCCGACATCGCGGAAGAAGAACCTAAAGACGGAGAGGAAGATGATGACACCGAGACTGAGGCCACTAGTTCTGCGTTGTTGGAAGCGCTGCTTCCCAAATCAGGCGCTCCGAAGTCTCTTGGTGATTTGGTCAGCCTCGAGGACTTGGTGGATTTGAAGGAGGGCGAAAGCGTGTTTATGGGGAGCCTACAGACAAAGAAGGGAAAAAAAGGCCGCCTCGTTTATAACTTTCTAGGGATCGAGGGCGAAAGCATCAGGGTGCAAGAGGATGTCAGAAAAAAAGCCTCGAGGAACGGTTGCAATGTCACCGACTACATGGACTGCCTTTTGCTCATGATCGCCAAAGGGGAGTGGCGGAATGAACAGGAGAGTGTGCTCTTTGAGTTGACCGAGTTGGTTGGACTGAAAAAGCTCGAACCCGGGGAGGCCGAGGCTCTGCTGCGGCGGTCGCACGATTCCTCGCCTGCCGCCATCGCATTTGAGGGAAAATGGGGAGTGCGCATGTCGATTCCCTCCGCTCAGTGGAACGACCAGTTGCTGGCATTTGATGTGGACGCATTCGCCGAGCAGATCGCCCAACTCACCAGCGCCTCCCATGTCATGGTGAATGTAACCCACCCGGCCAATTCTTGTTTTTACACCGGGCCGCATCCCGCTCTGGCCAAGCTCATGGGAGACGGGTCGTTTCCAAAACGCGATCTGTTGGGGGAGGTATTGGACGCGATTCATGCCACAGGCAAAAAGGCGCTGGTGTATTTTGCCTGTGAGGGATTCTACCACTCCAGTGCCACGCGCCGCATGAACGCGGACTGGGCCGCTCTCCTGAAGTCCAAGAAGATGGGGCCATGGGATGGCACCCGCCAACTGATCCTCCAGCATTATGCTGAAAAGTATGGTGCCAAGATCGACGGGTGGTGGTTTGACGGAGCCAGGCATATCAGTGAAAAGGAGCGCATCCTCTGGAAGGAGGCCGTTCGTGCGACAAATCCAAACACCATCGTTGCCTTCAATCGTATGGCTGGGCCGCCTTATCGCTCGACCCGACAATGCGATATTTTTGGAGGGCATCCCACTCCCCGAACGAGGGCCAAGGCATGGGATCCGGTAAACTTGCCTATGATTGAAGCGATCGAGAAGTCCGCTTGGATGGATGTTCTGGGTAATCCAGTAGACGACAAGGGGTATGGTGCTCTGGGCAATGTTTTCATGCCGATGCAGGCAAACTGGAATGCTGGGGAGTGCGCGTTTCCTTTGGATCAAGCGGTTGATTGGACGACACGGGTCTTGAAGGCGGGAGGCACCTTGACTTGGGTCGCGCCAAGGGATGGATCACAGATGCAGGCCGATCAGTTCGCCCTCCTTCTCAAGATCAACGCCGCAGTCGAGAACTGATACTAAAAGCAGCTTGCTTTTGGACTTCTGAATGTAGCGCGGGCGTCTCGCAAGTCGTTCGATGGCAGGCGAGACGCCTGACCTACAAACAGTAATCAAAAGTCGA
>CALFPA010000137.1 GCA_937919825.1 uncultured Spartobacteria bacterium
GTCATCCGAACGGTTGAATGCCAGCGTGCCATTCACTGTGATCGCGCTGGAGGTGGAAAGCGCCCCAGTGATACCGCCGTTGCCGATTTGGAGGGTGCCGGCGTTAATGGTGGTTGCACCGGTGTAGGTATTCGCGCCCATCAGGATCAGCGAGCCTGTGCCTGCTTTGGTGATGCCATCTGAAGTTCCCGTGAAGGCGTTGGTGAAGGAGGTCCTGCTGTTGTTGACTGTAAATGTGCGCAAGGCCCCAAGCTCGACGCTTGTCGAGTTGCCGAAAGTCAGATTGCCGGTTCCGGCGGAGCCGAAGGTGGTGTTCCAACTGCTCCCGGAAAATGTGGCGAGGGCGTTGGAGATCGTGCGATCCGTGGAATCCGTGCTGGTGAAGGTGATCGATGCAGTCGTCCCTGAAACGCCGAGCTTCAGTGAGCCGGTTCCGAGGGCGTTGTTATGTCCGATTTGTAGACTTCCAGTCGAAATGGTAGTTCCACCCGAGTAGGAATTCGATCCAGAGAGGGTCAATGCCCCGCTGCTGATCTTGGTGAGTGAGCCGTTTCCGGAAATCGCTCCATCCAGTGTCAGAGCGTCCGACCGGTTGACCACAATAGACCCCTCATTGGCGACCGCCCCTGTAATGCTCCCGCTGGTGGATCCGGATCCCAACTGGAAAGTGCCAACGGAAATGGTCGTGCCTCCTGTGTAGGAGTTGCTTCCTGTGAGCACCAGCGTTCCATCACCGGCTTTGGTAAGGCCGTTTGAACCAGCAAGCGTGCTGGCAATCGTCGCTGTGACGGCGGGTTGGGTGGTGATGGTGTTATTTGCCGAGGCCGCGCCGGAGAGGGTGACCGTGCCGCTGTTGAGCGTGTAGCCGGTTGTTCCGAAGAGAAGCCCCTCCGCAACGCTCATGCCGCCGACCGTCACAGTGCCGGCGGTGCCTTGAAAGACGGCGGATTTGGTGTTGTCCCATATGACCCCGGAAACAGGAGATTCGTTGGCGGACCAGTTCGTATTGGTGGCATTCCATGTGCCAGTTCCACCAAGGCTGGTGCCGTCTGCGGTCCAGAACATCGAGGAACCAGCGGGCACGATCGCAGCCACGGAGCCGAAGAGGATGAGGTCGTCTCCTGCGAGGTTCCTTATGCGGGATACGCCAGAGGCTGATGAGGCACCTCCCCCTGTGGCTGTCGCCCCATAGGTCCAAAAACGAAACTCCACCGAGTCTGTGGATGTGAAATCGCCGAAATCCCATGCGGCATTTGAAGTATTGCCAGACACTGTAAAGGGGGTTTGAAGGTTAAAAGCTCCAGCTCCAACTTTATATCCCCAGCGGGAGGTGTTGGGGGCGGTGCTTGTAACGCCTTGATCCCATTCCAGGCTCGAAAACGTAATCTCATAACCAGATGCAGGAGTAGCGCTGAATGAAATGTAGTCGTTTGTCTCGTCGAATGTGTCTGTGAGATTCCAGTTGGATCCACCATAAGTATTATTGGTGGAGCTTGCGGTGAGGCCAGTAAGTGAAAGTTGACCGCCAGTGATATTAGAGGCGGTCGTAGTCGCGCCAAGGGGTGAGTTCGCTGTGGCATTCACTCCAGCCACATCCCAAGCGTAGAGGGTTTGGGCATCCAAGCGCTCGATCGCACCAACCATCAACGCCATAATCACTACGCATTTTCCAAGCCGCAGGGTGGGCGCGGCGAGAAGATCAAGAAGAGGGAGTGTGCCGCCCAGTGGATTGGAACGGTGTGGGCGTGACGCCCGCGCTTCTTGAGGGCTGTCGGATTTTAAAATCTTTCGATTCATCGCTTGTTCCTAAAGGTTTTTGGTTGGCGCCCTGAGGGGGTCTGCTTTTCCTTTTGGTTCAAGAGAGAGTTGGGGACTCATCCCTGGCCCGCGGCTCCGTCCCGCGAGAGACCCTGACCGCTGGCGCGGTGGCATGGCCTCATGAGGTAGGCCGATGCGCTTGATTTGTGCTCGTAGTTTGGAGATCGCTGTGCGCACCGCAACTGCTCGCCCGTAACAATCCCGTAACCTCACCCCGCACAGCTCCCTGATAATGAGCAAATACCATGCCAAGCCTGAGCACGCCGGCCACAATTGTCACGCTAGCCTCTCTTTTTAAGCCCCTTGCATTTTGCAACGATCTCGCGACATGGATTATTGAAGTTTCCCAAACGAATCATTGTTCGGAATCGCCCAATGAACTGTTCGGATGTGTCTGGAATTTTCAAGGAGGGGGCGTCGCGCCCACTCTCCTTGGAAAAAAAAGTGCGGACGAAGGTTCCCCAACCTCCGCCCGCGATTCAACCCCCCATTGGTTGAAGTGCCGGAAGTAACTCGGTCACGCATCGGGGCACAAAGGGTATCGTGCAACAGTTTCGTCACATGGTGCTGGGACTGGGGGCCTGCAGAGGCTTGCCTCGCCGGAGAAAAGAAGCGAAAGCTCACGAATGCGCGTCACTCCCTTTGTCATTGGTCTTCTCGCCATTCCGTTTCTGAGCCATCCAACGGCTGCCGAGGATGGGAAAAAGCGTCTGGTATTTCCGACCGCTGCCAAGCCATCAACGCAAAAGCCCGCCTCGCCAACCACACCCGCCGCTCGCGTGCTGGAGCCGACCGAGGTTTTGAAACAATTCTTCGAGGACCTGAAGGCGGATCAACTCGACTCCGCTTACCAAGGTCTCGTGAAAAACACGATCATCTCGGAACGCACCGAGAACATCGATCAACTCAAGGAGAAAACCCGAGTCGCACTCGACAATTTCGGGCCGGTGAAAGGCTACGAAACCGTGGAATCCCTCGAAGTCGGCAGTTCGCTCATCCGCTTCACCTGCGTCTCGCTAAACGCCGATGTGCCGATGCGCTGGCGGTTTTATTTTTACCGCTCGGGCGCGCAGTGGAAGATCATCGATCTGCGGGTGGACGACGGCATTGCCGATCTCTTCGAGGAGGTCTCCAGCCGCCGGAAAAAATAGCACCTTGGAAAAAAACCGCCGCAAGATTCCATGGCTGCCCGTGGCGGGAATCGCCGTTCTGGTCTGTGCTGCCGGGCTTTTTTGGCTGTCACAAAACCCCACCTCCGTCGCGCAGTGGGCTCTGAAAAAAGCCATGCCCCGGGCAGGCATTGCAGTGGACGCTGTTCGTTTCGGCGAACCGGGCGAAATCATTTTTGAGAATTTCGTTCTGCCCGATCCGCTGACAGGAAAACCCCTCCTCCGTCTGGAGCGGGGACGCCTCGTCTTCACCTTTTCGGATATCCTTCGGTGCCGCATCGGGGAAATCCATTTGGTCAATCCCCTCTTGGTCATCTCCCCAGGATGGTCGGGGTTTTTTTCGGAAACTGCGGCCGAATCAAAAAGCGCCCCCGCACCGACGATTCGGCGGATTTTTTGTGACTTCGGCGAAGTCCGCTACGAAGGCAGCAGCACCGGACGGCCCGACATCTCGGCGAAGTTTTGCATGGATTGGAAAGAGACGGGCGTCCACTCCGAGGGGCTCCAAGACTTCACCCTGTGGGATATCCAAGCCACGGCTCCGGGTTTTCAAAATCCATTTCTTGTTCTGGACCTCATTCGACTCCAAGCCAGTCCCCGCGAGCTTTTCGAGAGGTTCGAACTTCGCGAGGCGAGGATTTGCGGCGGGGTGTTGGCCATCGGGTCTGCCCTCGACCAGTTGACGCATCTGCCGAAAAATCCCGCACAGAATCCCTCACCCACTTGGAGACTCGGACTCCTCGAAATCTCCGGCGTTCGAGCCAGCCTCGGCGAGAATGCCTGGCGCGCAGAAAGCGACATCACTTTCACCATCGCCACCACATTCCAAAATCTCACCCCCTCCGAAATCACCAACAAACTCGGCGCGACCGAGCAATCGATCGAACTCAGCAACCTCGCGATCCCCTCGCCTCGCGATCCCTTCACCCATGTCCTCAAGCTCCGGATCGTCCTCATCCAATTCACGCTCGCCGGCCTTCTCGATCAGGAAATTACTGGTCTCAATGGGGTGAGGCACACCGAAGGCTCTCCGAGGGGGAGCGAGTGGGGCTTTGAATGCATGGCGGGCAAAGCGCGTGGGCGGCTTTGCCCCTCATTTGGGTCGTTTCGGCGAAACAACC
>CALFPA010000138.1 GCA_937919825.1 uncultured Spartobacteria bacterium
GGATATGGTTTTCATTTTTTAGATTCTTCGCGGTTGTCTCGGAGGGAGAAGCGGGGTTGCGGCAAATGCGGCAAAAGAGGGGGGGTGCAACCCAGTTGCTGGGAAGAAGAGATAAGAGAATTACCTTTCCTAACATTTAATATGCTCCTTGCTGCCAATGCCGCATTTGCCGCAGTTTTGAGCCTCAAAAGGCTATTTTTGATCGTCTCAACAAAAAGGAAGCTCACGCCTTGCCGCATTTGCCGCGCAACATTTGCGGCATAGTGCATGGTTCCTTTGATCTCAGGCGCTGATTCCGAAGGCGTCATTCTTCTCCTCCATCTTGAGTTTGATTCCGTAAATCGTCGGGTGATTACTCCGATCCGGTTCGATGTGATAGCCCCGCTCGGACATCACTTTTCGAAGTTGGCGCGTCCCCCGGTAGCGTGGCTGTTCGCTGTTCTGGTCGCACCAGATGGCGTAAGTCTTGGCCAGCGTCCCGATCCCGCAGCGGCCCGTGATGTCCTTCTCTGTGCATTCGATGAGGAAGGATCCGAATTGATCGCTCTCCTCCCGGTAGTTCCGGGTCGCCTCCACCACTTGGGGCGGTGGGCGAAGGCCGATGTCGCGGCTCTCGAGAAGTCCACGGATAGCCCAGTTGAGAATGCCAGCCGCCTCCGCTTCAAATTCCCCGAGGATTTCGTGGCGTTCGCGCCGTTCGTTCTCTGGGATCGTGACGGTGAACGGGATCATGTGGACCCGGCGCCAGATTCCCTCGTCGGTGCCTTGGACATCCGGCTTGTGGTTTCCCATGAGCCAGAGCTTGTGGGTCGGGAAAAAGGCGTAGGGTTGCTCGAATGGCCGGCGGGCATTGATGGCATCGCCGCCGGTGATCGCCTTGACCTGGCTATCGGCCAGCTTGCGGCCCTCGGGGATTTCGTCCGTGAGAACCACCCGCTTGCCCTCCATCGACGCCTTGTAATAATCGAAGTTATTGTCCGACTTTGCAGCGAGGAGGGCGGCGATCGGAACCGTGGTCATGAGGTCGCCGAGTAGGATTTTGAGCACGCCGAAGAGGGTAGATTTTCCATTGGCCCCCTTGCCGTAGGCAAAAAAGAGGGCGTCGTGATGGACGCGGCCGGTCAGCGAATAGCCAAAGGCCCGCGCCAGATAGACCCGCGTCTCAACATCGGGGATGAACCGCTTGAGGAAGGCATCCCACTTCGGGCATTGCTCGGAGAGGTCAAAGTTGATCGGCGAGCGAGTCGTGGCGTAATCCGAGGCCCGATGACCACGGAAAATCCCCTCGCTGAAATCCAGCGTGCCGTTCAGAACGACAAGGATTTCGGGGTTCGCATCGAAGGCCGTGGCGGGAAGGTTCATCTCGCTCTTGGCGATGCGCTCCACCGATCCGAGATATTCGGAGTGGCAAAGCTTATGGCAGCGCTCCTCGAGGCCCTTGATCTCCTTGATGCGCGGATCTTTTTTTTCCTCGTCGGCGGGATTGGCCGCCATCTCAGCGCGGATCGAATCGGCCACGCGTTGGTAGACATCGGTCAGCGTGTCGGAAATATCGAGGATCGTGGAGTTCCCCGTATCCCGGCACCATAGGCCGTCATCGTAGACCATCCAAGTTTTGGCGTGGATATTCCACACCCGCAGGCCCCGCCGGAGTTCCGCCCAGAGGCGGGCGTCCCCTTTGTGCGCCTGCCCATAGGCCGACATTACCCGCTCGCGGGAAATTTCAGTCGGGATGGCAGAGATTTCTCCCCCAGTCAACGGGTCTTCCCCTTGCCCTGGTCCGCTGGTGGAATCCGCAAACCGGATCTGGCCCGCCCAGCGTTTGCGTTTCCATGCGGCCCGGGCATCGAATCCATGTTGGCTGGCAAGGTGCGCGAGCGTGCCGACTCCCACTTGCTTGAGGCGCGCCTTGTGTTTTCCGGCATATTCGCCCTCCTTCTCTTCCGGCGACCATTGGTGCAGGAGCCGGGCGCCATCCACCATGGGCAGGACGCTCCACACTGCCGAAGCGATCTTCAGCCAGGTATCGTAATCCGGGCGCGGCGGGATGAATCGGAGCATCTCGGCGATGTCTGCCGCTGTCGTCTCCACGGGTGGCCGCCATGTTTCTTGCCGCTCCGGCATCTTGTCCGGCACGGGGATCGGCTGGTAAATGTCCGCTGTCTCCATGTCGGGATCGTAGGAGACAAAGCAAAGGCGCATCGGGTCTTTGGTCGCCTTGTCGAGACTCAACCGATGCTTCTCACGGAAATGGAGTTCAGCGGCAAACCATGAATCCTTGTGCTTTTCAGTATCGATTGACACCACGGCCTTGAGGCCTTGCCCGGATGGTCCAACAAAAACCGCACCCACATAAGGATCGGCGAGGAGTTCCGCCCGCTTGGCTCGTACCACCGAGTCATCGGCAAGCATCGGGTTATCCTTCAGATCAAAATCCGCTTGGAGCCATCCGCTGTGAGTGATCGCCTTCGCCTCAGGTGAAAGATCGCGCTCACGGGAAAGGCAATGGCAAGAAATGGTAACGGCCGGGAGGTCGCGCTTCTTGGCTGTGTAGCGCGGCTCGTCACCGCGCTTGAGGTGTTCGCGGAGGATGTCCACCTGCCGCTGCCACCGCCCATCCTTCACGCCTTGGAAGAATGCCTCCAGCGTGATCGCCTCGTCCGGTTCGTCGGCAAAAGCGTTGGAGAAAATTGAGATATTCGTCTTGAGTGTATTCATTTAAGATTATTGTAAAAGTTGATCGCCGCCTCGGAGACATGGACGCCTTTGATCCAGTCCTTGAGGTAGAGTCCCGAGAGGGACCGAAGGCGGGAGAGGGCCACATAAGCCTGTCCTGGCTCACGGGCGGCGCGGATGTCGATATGGGCGCGGTCGAGCGTCAGGCCTTGGGATTTGTGGATCGTGAGGGCGTAGGCCGGGCGGAGCGGGATTTGTGTCATGGTCGCCGAGTCCTCGCGCTGCGGGTCAAATTGAGATGACCGCTTGGGGATGTTCACCGTTTCGCCATTGTCAAAGGCTACCCAAACCGATTCCGGCTCCATGTCCTGCACGGTCCCGCAGAGGCCATTGACCACCGTGTGTTTCCTGTCTTTGTCCTCTTCGTCCGGCACTTCCATGTTGCAAGTAGCCATAACCTGCGCTCCGCGCTTGATCGTTAGGCGGCTCGGGGTGATCGAGTTCTTGGCGAGGAAATCAGCTTCGTGTTCTGCCCCGGTAAATTCTGCCTCGTAGCTCACCTCGGGCGATTCGATCTCCCCGATTTGGTAGGTGTTCCACTTGTCAACTTGGGCGTTGTGCGTCATCAGCCGCACAACGCGCCGGTCGACAAACATCTTCACCCGGCTGGAAAGCGTATCCGCAACATCCTTAGAGATGCGGCCTTCGCGGAAGTTGTTCAGCGCCTCGGTGAAGAGGGGTTCCTTCTGGCGGTGAATCTCCGTGAGATAGGCAGTGCAGAAAGAGGCAGAGCGCCACGCCTGCGAGGCAAAGGCCCAGTCGTATTTCCCATCTTTAGCCACCGGAGGGAGTTGGAGAAAATCCCCCACGGCCACGAGTTGGATTCCGCCGAAGGGACGGTCCACCTTGCGGATCGAGCGGCAATGGAAATCGAGGTAATCAATAATCCTGCCCGGCAACATGGAAATCTCGTCGATGACAAGGCATTCCGTTGCCTTCACCCGAGCAAATGCCGAATGACGCGAGAACGGCATCGGCTTCTTTTGGAGGAAGGCCAGATAGTCCTCGAACCGTTGCCCTGGCGCAGGCCCCAGCGCCATGCCTGCCCAGCGGTAAATCGTGTGTGCCGCGATCCCCACGCCGGCATTCTTGCGGAATTGGTCTTGGAGGTTCAGCGCCGCGATCCCCGTGGTGGCACAAACATCCACCCGGCAAAACGCCTGCCCGATGTATTGCAGGAGCGCGGTGGACTTCCCCGTCCCTGCCATACCGGAAAGGAACACATTCGCTCCCGATTGAATGAGATCCACGGCAGCGGATTGCCCTGGCGAAAGCCGGATCGGCTCAGTATTCATTGACCCGCCCACGGAAAAGCTGGATGGCCTTGGCGAGGAAACGGGCCTCGGGGTCGTCGGCGCCGGTGAGATAGCCCATTCGGTAGGCTGCGAGGAGTTCGCCCGCGATGCGGGAGGATTCAGCGTCGTCGTCATGGGTCAAAACGGATCCAACTCGATGCGTTTGCGGTTGAAGAGCGGGAGACGGTGCAGGAGGATCGGCGGCTTGGTCTTGAAGGCTTTCACTGCGATCCACGCCTGCTCCCCGTTCGGATCGATCACGATCCCGAGGTCGCT
>CALFPA010000139.1 GCA_937919825.1 uncultured Spartobacteria bacterium
ACAAGAAATTTGTCCTTTTTGCAAAGGAATAGCCAGATAAATATCTTTTTCTTCCAAAAATTCTCCAACTACTAAATCTCGCTTGGCATAGACCCCTCGAATGTAGGTATCCAAATAATCGGTCTCTTTTTTAAGGGGCAATTTTCTTTGATCGCTGGCCGTTCCGCAAAATTCAACAGCCTTGTGAAAGGCCTTAAACCAAATATCAAGCTGTTCCGGAAGAGATGAATATGCTGCAACTTTAAAACCATCGGAATTAATATCTATGTGGCGCTCAAAAGTCCGCACTCCTTTGGCATAGGCAATTTTAATGGAAGTATCCCAATCGTTATATTCATGACATGACCACCCAATAGTATGTCCAGGGTATCTTTTTTTAAAAAAATCGATTTGGTCCAATTCGCACTCTGAATCCTCATGCGGGTAAGCGGCGATACAATGGTTAATCGCCAAAGGGATGTTCCTATTTTCAAAGAAGGCAACAACATCATCCATATCCTTGAGGGGTGTGGCCCCAAATGAAATGATACATGGTTTGCGTGTGCAAGCGATACGCTCGATAAGCATCCAATCATTCGAGTCAGCGCTTGCGATTTTTATAATCGGAAGATCAAAATCAACACACCAGTCTACTGATTTTTCATCGAATGGAGTAGCCATCGGAATACATCCACTCTTTTTGATGGCCCGCACGAGTGTGCCATAGTCGTCTTTAGAAATCTTGGTATCTAGGACGCGCTTGATATAACGAATATCTGATCGGTCCCGAAAATCTTTGTGAACAAAGCTCTCCACATCGCGAAACTGAAGTTTAATAGCTGCGCGCACATTGTTGAAACGGACAACACGGCTATGTTCACGCACAATCTCCAAGGCGCGCTGAAGGCTTCCTTGATGGTTATTAGTCATTTCAAGGACGAAAAGGTTTTCGAAGATATCTCTGTTCATATGGTTTTGTTTATAAATTTATTTCTTGATCAATAAAAATGTTCACGGCGGGCTGAAGCTCTCCATCAAAGTCTACCGAGTGTTTTTCCATGCAGCCAAATCCTTTAGTAAGAATGCAATTGATAGAGTTACCCGTATTTTTTTTATCATGTTTAATCGCTGAAAAGATAGCAGATCTGTCGACCTTTAGCAGTTTGGCACCAAAGGGCTTATGCCAAGGAGCGAGTTTTTGTTTTAAATCAAAATAATACTCTTCAGGAATGAGACCAAGGCGAGCCGAGAAAAAGGTGGCCGTGAGCATTCCGAGAATGACTGCAATACCATGGGGAATACCATAGTGGGAAGCTGATTCAAAGGCATGACCAAAAGTGTGGCCGTAATTTAGAAGATTGCGAACGCCCCGATCATATTCGTCTTGCTCAATATAAGGTTTTTTTACCTCCATCGAACGCTGCACCCATTTTGAGATTATTGAGAAGCGCGTATCGCTTGAAAGTCGATTTAAATCATCGATTAACTCTTCAAATCCATCTTTATTATTTAAGAGTTGTAGTTTAATGACTTCACCTAACCCTGAACGAATTTCATCAAATGGAAGTGTTTGGAGCACCTGCGGAGTGAGTAGCACACGATAGGGCGGATAAAAAGTGCCAATTTGGTTTTTATAGGGGCCTACATTTATTGAGCTTTTGCTCCCGATACAACTATCTGCTTGGGCCAAAAGGGTGGTGGGAACAAGCTCCCAGCGCAAACCTCTAAAAAGCACAGATGCAATGAAACATCCGATATCCTGAAGCACACCTCCACCAATAACAATCAAAACGCCATCCCTCTTGAGCCCCTTTTCAAGCAATTCAAGAAAAATAGGAGTCAATCGCTCAAACGCTTTGTTTTCCTCTGAGGCTTCGATCAGAACAGTTCGACTTAACTCTGTTTCGCTTGCTATAACTTCATTATAATATTGAATAATAGAACGATCAATGAGATAATGGGCGCGACTTCGATCGGTGGAGCGCAGAGCACAGGATAGTGTTTGGAATTCTTCGACTGAGTATTCGTGCGAGCGACTTTTAATCGTTAACATTTTAAAAATATATATTTACAGACAGGTAAATCCGCCATCGACCACAACAGTCTGTCCAGTGAGATAACTATTCTCTTCAGATACAAGAAAAGCTGCCACTTTTGCAAGTTCAGATGGTTGAGCCATTCGCTTTAAAGGAATACCCAAGCTGATAGCAGCCAGAGTTTCAGGCGAATTATTTTGACGAGTCAACGCAGTATCAACATATCCGGGAGCTAAAGAATTAGCCAAGACCCCATAAGGCCCAAACTCAACGGCCACTGAGCGCGTGAGCGCATCAAGTGCGGCTTTCGTCATCGAATAAGCTGCCCGTCGCTCTTTAGTCACCAAACTAAAAATAGTGCTTAAGTTAAGAATGCGCCCCCAGCTCCGCTCCTTCATGCCTGGTGCATAAGCTTGGATAAGGCGCAAAGCAGAGCTCAGGTTGGTCTGGAGCATGTGTTGCCATGAAGCATGTTCAATTTCGCCAATCAGATTAAGGATATTGATACCAGCATTATTTATAAGAACATCTACTTCAATATATTGATTGCAAGATATATAATTTTCAACAGATAGTGGATCGGAAAGGTCTAATTCATTTCTGGAAGGAGCTACTATTTGCAAACCTTTTGATACAAGCTCTTTAACGATTGCTCCCCCAATTCCGCGAGCTCCTCCTGTTATCAATACGGTGCGTGATCGCATGGCAATAAAATTAATTTTCCAAAAGAGGCACAATCATGTTCTTTGCGAGTTCCTCGCGAGATAAGAATGGAGCCATGTCTTCAAGTGCCGCAGTCACCATGCGACCATCTTCCAGCTTTCGCGAGGAAAGTTTTGGTGCAAATGACTGATTAAGATCGAGCATAATTTCACCAATGGCCGGGCCAGGTTCAGCCAATGTAGATCGAATTATGGTCTCCAAATCTTCATGGCGTGAGCAACGATAAAATGGCAATTCAAATGCATGGGCTATTTTACTAAAGTCGGGGAATGTTAAGCCGGAGTCTGTGCCACAACCCACAATATTATCTGCAAAGAAATTGGCTTGGGTTTGCCGGATCGAATGGTAGCCGGTGTTGTTCATGATGAAGAATTTTACGGGGAGTTTACGTCCAGATATTGTTTGCAAATCTTGGATATTCATCATGATGCTACCATCTCCTGCCAAGCAAATAACGCGGCGCCCAGGATTTCCAATGGATACACCGATAGCTGCCGGAATGTCGTAGCCCATGGAGGCACAGCCTGAATTGTGAAAAAGACGCTGACCTCTGCGAATCTTAATAGTTTGGAAGGCAGTAACGCAAGCTGTGCCATCGCCGCAGGCAATGAGTTCATTTTCTGTAAGCTGAGCAGAAAGGCTTTCCATGAAGCAGTAGGGATTCACCTTGTCCGATAACTGCCAGTATTCTGGCAAAACAACTGGATATTTAGCCACCCTTTCACGGCACCACGCTAACCAGTCCCCATGAATTGGCTGCCAAGCACCGGTCGCCTTTTCGAATGAGGGCAAGAAATCCTTGAGATCAGCATGGATCGGATGATCAATATGGAGCGTATGCTTTTTTAGCTCAGCTGCATCTATATCGACCATAACCTTGTAAGCATGACGAGCGAATTTTTCCCAATTATAAGAAACAAGTCGAATGTTTAGACGGCAGCCAAGAATGAGAAGAAAATCGGCATTTTGAACAGTGAAGTTTCCTGCCCGATCACCAATCGAGCCTGGGCGACCGGTGTAGGCAGGGTGATCGTTTGGGAGAAGGTCGTTCGAATTCCAAGCCCCTACGACAGGAATGCCCAGCCTAGCAGCAATCTTTAAGAAGGTGTCATATTCTCCAGCAAGTCGCACTCCTGTGCCAGCGTATATCACAGGCCGTTTAGCAGATCGGATGCGCTCAATGATTTGAGATACTTCTAAGGGAATATTCTGCGTCTCAAAAACAATTTCATCCTTTTTAGGATCATACCCTTTGAGTTCCGTGGGATTAATTTTTGCCGCCTGAACATTAATTGGGACATCTAACCAGACGGGTCCCGGCCTTCCAGTGGCAGCAAGATGCAGGGCACGCTCCAAATGATAACGAATTGTCAGCGGATCATGGACAACAACGGCATATTTCGTAATGCCTTCGACCATTTTTACAATATCCACTTCTTGATCGCCTAACTGGCGTAACGGCAGGTTCGTGCTGCGAACCAAAGTTTCCCATTTTACCTGACCAGAAATGACAATCATTCCCATCGAGTCTACATAAGCGCCATACACCCCGGTAACGGCATTGGTTCCTCCTGGGCCAGTCGTGACATTGACTGCGGCGAGTCTATTCGTAACTCGAAAATAACTTTCAGCAGCCATGGCGCATGTCTGTTCATGGTGGCAGCAAACAACGGAGAGATCTTTTGAACGACCAAATGCATCATTCAAGTGCATAGCTCCACCGCCGGTAACCATAAAAACATGGCGGATACCATGGTTGGCCAATTTTTCAGCAATATAATCAGCAACGCGAATCATAAAATTAATCTGTATACCATGTGGCCGTTCGTCGAATAGCCCCAGAGAGAGAAATATTTGTATTCAGACTTAGTTCAGATTGTGCTCTAAGCGTGCTGGGAACATAGCGAGAAATAGGACGATCTTTATGAAAATGTTGCGTTATTTTAATAGGCAAATTGAGTTTTATATCATCGACCACCCTTTTTGCTAAATCAAAAATGCTAATATCCTCATGCGAACCCACATTATAAGCCCGTGCATGGGGAGCTTTAAAAAAAATCGTCCAAAGCCATACAGCCAAGTCTGAGGCGTAGAGGTAGCTGCGCATGGGCGTCCCATCGCCATTGATTTGGATCGGCATGCCGCGCATGGCGTCACGGATGAAGTTTCCAATGGCGAAATGGGCATCAAGTGGCAAGTGAGGGCCGACGAAGGCAAAGCCGCGCGCGATTTTGGCTTCGTAGCCGTGCTGGCGGGCATGGACGCAGCACATGTGCTCGGCGAGGCGCTTGCCTTCGCCATATGCCGAGCCTGGAAGCAAGGGATCTGGGGCGCCAAGGTAATCTTCAGAAATATGAGTGATGTCGGAAGGTTGCTTGCCATAGACCGCGCCGGAGCTCGTCAGGAGGAGCTTTTTAACTCCGCATTGCGCGGCAAAATCCAGCACGCGGCGGGTGCCGGCAACAATCGCATCAAGCATTTCGTGAGGTGCTTCTTCGTTAAGCTTTGCGCTGGCCTCAGTGGCTGCATGGATGATGTAATCAAATTGGCCTTCTGGAAATGGGAATGAGCGGATATCGCCTTGGATAAACTGAAGGTCGGCGCGAGCAGCCAAATGCGGAGCTTTGCGGGCAAAAGCGGCGGGATCGCGCGTCAGAACCGTAGCACGCATACCAAGCGCAAGCTGGTCGTTGATGTGGGCAAAACTTTCCAGCAACCACATGCCAAAAAAGCCTGTGCCACCAGTGATAAAAAACGATTTCCCGCTGGCTTCGGACCAGAGCTCACGCGTGTGCTCGAGCACATGCTCGAGGTCTTCGGACGGAAGTGGTTTTACGGGTTGAGGCATTACAGAGACTTTTCTTTCACAAATTCACGAATCACTTGAATCTCATAGTCGAGCATTTCTTGGGTGAGGCCTGGATAGGTGCCGAGGAAGATCGCGGTGTTCATGATGGCATCGGCTCCAGGGAATGCGGCGGCGATGCTGGAGTCGTTGATTTCTGGAAGGGTTGCGCCGTGGGAACCAACCAAGCGGATGGATTCAGGGCGGTCTTTGCGCATCTGCACGAAGACGGGTTGCCTGAGGAGATTGCCGCCGAAGAACATGCGGTTGCCGATCTTTTTTTCATCCAAGTGGTGTGCCAACGCACTATGGGTGAAGGGAGCGGAGGGCTTGACGCGGATCATGAAGCCGAACCACGAGCAGTCGGTGCGGCAACCAGTGGAATCCCAGGAGAAATTGGAAACCTGAGAGCTGAGACCTGAAACTGGAATGGGATTTGCCTGATTCAAATTTCCGGTTTCCGGTTTCCGGTTTTGCTGGTTGTCGGGTGTTTGCCATGCTGCGGCGTGGGTGGGGAGGCTGAATTCGAAGACATCCTCGAGATCGGCGAGGCCTGCGCGGAGGATTTCCCAGTTGCGTTTTCGGGCTTCGATGAAGGAGGGGAGTTTTTTGAGCTGTTGACGGCCGATGGCAGCTTGGGGGTCGAGCGGCTTGAGGTTGTAGCCGAGGTGGCTGT
>CALFPA010000140.1 GCA_937919825.1 uncultured Spartobacteria bacterium
CTTATCCACGCCGCCAGCGTTCGTTCTGAGCCAGAATCAAACTCTCCGTTGAAAAGTTTGCCCCGCATGCGCTAAACACGCGGGAAAGTTTTCTGACTAATCTATTCCACGAAGCCTGTGAGACAGGACATCGGGAAAGACGTCGAAGCTAAAAAAATCAAAATCGACAGGAAACGCACAATTCAGCAATTGCTGTTTGTTGTCATTTCCAATCTTGCGTTCTGAATTTTGCCGATACCGGCAAAACCCGAATGGGACTCTCAAAAAACTTTTTCAATTCGAACCTGGCGTGAATCCAGATTTTTGACCGGATATTTCAGACCTGATTTTTTGGTTCGCTTGAGATCAATTCCGTCTGACCTGTCGTCAGCGGGAGGAGCACAATAGTCAGCGGATTTCAGAGGTCAATAGCTTTTTCAAAAAAAACTCAAAAAAAATACGGGGCGGTTTTGGGAGGTGTTTTTGAAATGGCGGAAAAATCCCGCCAAGCCAGTATTAAAGGGGCTCTCCGGCCATTCCAATAATTCACCGCCGCGCCAGACGACGGCTACCATCTATCGAAAAAAAACACGGCGGCGGCTTGCGCACGCAGCACTCGAGTGAAATTCTTCACCCCATGAAACACACCCTGCAACCCGGCGATTTCGCTCCAGATTTCCATGCCACCGCACTGGGCGGACCCCACGGAGAAGGCCAATCCATCAGCCTCTCCAGCCTTCGCGGTAAATGCGTCGTCCTCTATTTCTACCCGAAAGACGACACACCCGGATGCACCACGCAGGCCTGCGGCGTGCGCGACAACCACGCTGGCATCCTCGCCAAGGGAGCGCTGATTTATGGCGTGAGCATCGACTCTCCCGCGAGCCACGCGAAGTTCATCGCGAAGCACCAACTGCCCTTTCCGCTTCTCAGCGACGAGTCCCGCGTCATCGTCGAGGCCTACGGCGTCTGGGTTGAGAAAAGCATGTATGGGAAAAAATACATGGGCACAGAACGCACGACATTCGTCATCGGCCCGGATGGACTGATTCGCTCTATCCACCGAAAAATTTCTCCGGCGGACCATGTCCCCACCATTCTAAAAGAACTTTGAATCCCGCCCCTCCATCCACCGTTCTCCGGCTCTACGAAAGGCTCTCCGGGCTTTTGGAAAAACTCCCAGGCGGCCTTTACAAACCCATCCTCCGCGAGCTTGAACCGATCCGCGCGATCTTTCTAGGTCAGCGACCGCCCCGCATTGAACTCGTCGGCGAAGCCGCCACCAGCGTCCCCGCTCTGCTTGCATCGCTCGGCGCCAGCCAGTCCTCGACCGGCGAATCCCAGCAAGGTTGGCGCGAATATTCCAACGCCACTGGCAGCCACCTGGAAATCCTCGATGCGCGTGATGAATCCCCCGACTCCCATATCCAGAGCGCCCTCGCCCACGCGCAGCCCGACCTTGTTTTTTTGGTGTTGGACTCCGAACTCCACACACCAGCCAAGGCCGCTGTGCTTGCCAGAGCCCTCGCATCCGGCAAGCCAATCATCGCCATCACATCAACCGATTCTTTTCTCCCACGCCTCAACGACCTCATCCGCGCGAATCCCCCGCTTGCAGAAAAAACCACCGCGGTCCTTTCGATCACCGACCCCACCTGTCCGGAAATCCTCTGCGCGATACTGCCTTTAGAAGCCCAGTTGGAATTTGCTCGATTCACCGCGGCGCGCCGAGCGCAAGCCTTCATCGCCTCGCAACTCCTGAAATCCTTCAGCGCCGTCTGCGGCGTTGTCGGCCTCCAGCCCATCCCCCTCGCCGACCTGCCCGTTCTCCTCGCTCTGCAAAGCCTCATGGTCGGCTTGATCGTCCACACCTCCGGCCGGCCCGTCGGCCCAAGGCTCGTTGGGGAATTCCTTGCCGCACTCGGCATCAACGCCGCCGCCGGCTTCGCCTTACGCGAAGGCGCCCGCGCTGCCATCCGCCTAGTTCCCTTCTGGGGCAGCGCCGTCTCAGGCTTCGTCGCCGGCGCTGGCACCTACGCGCTCGGTCGCGCCGCCATTGCCTATTTCATCGACGACACCCCGCTTGAGGAAACCCGCCGTCTTTTCCGAAAAATGCTCCGCCGCCAAAATCCCTAATCCCATGCCCGCGCCCGATCCACTCTCTGCTACAAAATCCAACGCCGCCCGCGAGGTTCGAAAAATCTACTCCGAACTTGCAGCCCGCCCCCTCGAGCGCTCCTGCGCCCTCCGCACCGACTGCTGCCATTTCAAGCTCACCGGCAAAACCCCGCAGCTCACCTACGGCGAAGCCCTCGTCGCCGCCAACGCCCTCCGCGCCACCGGCCGAAAAACCCTCCCCGCCCGCACCGACGGCGCCTGTCCCCTCCTCGACCCGAAAACCTCCCGCTGCCTCATCTACGAATCGCGCCCCTTCGGCTGCCGCACACATTTTTGCGCCGCGGCCGGAGGCCCCTATCCCCGCACCCATGTCCTCGACCTCATCCGCCGCCTTGAAGAAATCGACCAATACCTCGACGGCGACGGCTCCCACCCCATCGAAAAATCCATCACCGCCGCGTTGTCTGATTTTTAAATTCCCCCGCCCACTTTTGAATTGGTTTTAGAACCTAAATAAGATTCACACTGACTCGGTGACCCCGTTTTTCGCCTCGGCCCATTCTTATAGAAGAGTCGGACAGTGTTTCTGATTGAGAGTCATTCCTGATGTCATTCGACCAATCATCGCCCACACCATCGATACCCGTCTCCGTTTGCATTCTTGTAAAAAACGAAGCGGAAAATTTGGCGCGATGCCTCAACCGGCTCGGCCCATTCGCCGAAATCATTGTCCAAGATACGGGGAGCACGGACTCTTCTTTGGCTATCTGCTCGAAATATCCAGTTACTATTTACCAAGAGCCGTGGGTCGACTTTTCGCATAACCGGAATCTTCTTTTTAAAAAAGCTACCCAGCCGT
>CALFPA010000141.1 GCA_937919825.1 uncultured Spartobacteria bacterium
ACGATAAAGCTCTAAAACATGCCGACGGCCGCACCCGAAAAACCAGCCTGTGAAAAACTAGCCAGCGCGCCAACAAGGACACGAGACGGGATAAACACGAGAAACCGGGCCTCCAAGGAGGCCTCCAAACACATTTCACCTATCGAATTTTGCTAATAATCATGAAAAACATTCTCCTTTCCGCACAACTCTGCGTCACCGCCCTCCTCGGCGCTGTGGCCACCGCCAATGCCGCCCCGAAGCCCAATATTCTGCATATCCTGGTCGATGACCTTGGTTGGCAGGACATCGCCAGCCACAAGATTGATGGCAAGCCGGTGTATGAGACTCCGAATCTCGATCGACTCACCAAAATGAGCCGCCGGTTCACCCAAGCCTACTCGCCCGCTCCTTCCTGCGCGCCGTCGCGCGTGGCGTTTCTGCGCGGACGCCACCCCGTGAATACCGGGGTCTACCATGTGCAGGGCGGCATCCTTCCCGCCCCCTATAAAAAGGAAAACGCCGTCATGGAACCATTCTACCGCTACGGCCTCCCAAACGAGGAACCAACGCTCCCCGACACCCTCAAGAAAGCCGGCTACTTCTCAGGTCACATCGGCAAATGGCACTCCGGTGGAAAGTCCGAGGGCTATCCCTTCCCGGTCGACCAAGGGTTCGATTTCAGCTTTCTGGAACGGGATTACAACGACAAGGATCTGTGGAATCCAAAAGACGGCGCCCGCAACCAGTTCTGCGGCATCTGGAAGCCCATGAAGGCGGAAGACCGCCTCTCGAACTTCGCCACCGACAGGGAGGACGATCCCTTCCGCGTCGATGCCGATGGGCGCCCCTACGACAAGCTCACCGACATGGCGGTTGGGTTCATGGATAAATACAAAGACCGTCCGTTCTTCCTGAACTTCGCAACATTCTTGGTCCACGGCCCGATCCAGACCCGCGACCGCAAGCGATTCGAGCACTACCTGGCCAAAATGGGCTATGAATTCCCCACCGATCCGAAGGCCGAACTCAATCAAGGCAAGGGCGGTCACACGAATCCCTACTACGCCAGCATGGTCGATTCGCTCGACTGGATGGTCGGCAAGTTCCTCGACTTTCTGGAAACCACCGACGACCCCCGCAATCCCGGCCACAAACTCATCGACAATACCTATGTGATCCTCGACTCGGACAACGGCGGCGTGCTGCCTTACACGGATAATACTCCGCTGCGCGGAGGGAAACAAAACACCTACGAAGGCGGCGTTCGCATCCCCTTCCTCGTCGCGGGCCCCGGCGTTCCCGCCGGAACGACATGCGACACACCGATCACGCTGGTGGATCTTTTTCCCACCTTCCTGGAAGTGGCCGGGCTGAAAGCAGACCCCGCCCTGCAACTCGACGGCTCCAATATTTTGCCCCAGTTCCACGGCGCCAGCGGACCGGCGATCCAACCAGATGGCACAGCGCGCGAGTCGATCTACTGGTTTTTTCCGTTTCCCGCCCACATGTCCGCCGCGATCCGAAAGGGCGATTGGAAACTAGTGCACAACTACGGAATCAATGGCGGCAGTGATGTGGCGCCAGGCATCGAACTCTACCGCCTTTACAACGCAGACGGCAGCCCGAACGACCTTGGGGAAAAACAAAACCTCTCCGAGAAGGAGCCCGCCCGCCGCGAGGAACTGCTCGCGGAGCTCGATAGCTTCCTCGCCAAAAATGGAGCCCGTTTGCCTTATAAAAACCCGCTGAGTGACAAAAATCCCGCCGCCGAGCGCGACGCCGTCCCCGCCATTCTGGCGAGGGGATCCGACAGCGATGTGGTTTGGGCGACCTTCGAAACAGGCAAGGGCAAATCGCCCGTCACGGAGGCCACGCTTCTTTACACCTTGAACCCGGCCGCGAAGGAATCTGGGGGAGGGGATCGCGAGGAATGGTTGTTCAAGTCGGCACGGATTCTGGATGGCAAAGTCGAGGCCGAGATGCCGCCGGGCGCGACCCATGCCGCCTTTGTCCTGCTCGACTCGAACCGCTATTGCATCACCTCGGAACCATTGCCCGATTGGCAGGAAAACCCCGGTTACGGTGCCAACTCCAAAATTCTGAAGGACGGTTACGCTTGGAAGCCAGGTCTCTCGGCGCTGATCAAACTCGGCGAACGAGCCGCCGCCTCCGCTTTGGCCGACGGGAAAGATTCCAACGACCTTATGAAATCGATCGAAGCAGCGAAGAAATCCTATGCCGATCCGCAAGCGACCGAGTCCTCGCTAGTCAATAGTGTCCGCCATCTGCGCGCCGCCATCCGCCATCAAGATGGTACTGCCGAATCTCGAAATGAATTCATGAATCGCTTCCCTTACGATCCGAAATTCTGAGCTGTTCCAGAGAAGATATTTCCATGAAAATCAAAACCGCCCTTTCGATCTTGCTGGCCAGCGGACTCCTCCAGGCCGCTCCGCTGTCCCAGCCGGATACCCAAAAAATCTAAACCAAACAAAACCATGACACGACCAAACCACTCCATCCTGAGAAAAATCGCCTTGCGATCCCTGGCCCTGGCACTTCTGCCCTGTGTTGCGATGAATTCCATCGCCGCCGATGACCCCCCTCAACTCGCCCGGTTTTCTCCAGATCATACCAAGATCATGGTGAAGGCTCCGGGAATCCAGGATTTCTCGTTCAGTTCGGATTTCCGAGCGACCATCGACGACCAGCCGGTCGCCCTTTCCACCACCAACGGGAAAGTGGAAAAAACCACCGACTGGAGCGAGGTCGAGACCCCTTTCGGCAAGGCGCAATCCACCTCCGCCACCTACTCAAATCCCGAGAAAACCTTCTCTTACACGGTCACTGTAACGGTGCTGGAGGAGAGGAACGCCGTCGCCGTTCAAGGAACATTCCACAACAACAGCGGCAAGGACGCCCGACTTCAAGGGATCACCGCCATCAACACCGCAGCGGGTGGCACCCTCGCGATCGCCAACCCTGCCAACTGGTTGGTGACTCCTCTCATGCTCTCCGACCAGGCCGTGCCGCTCCCGGAGGCCAATGGCCCCTTCAGCGAGGCGACGATGGTTTGTGACAAGTCCGGTTCGGGCTTTTTGATCGGACCGACGGGCCCGCCCGAAGCATTCGGCGTGGTGGAAGTCCGGAAGGGCAATGTGCAGGCCTATTCGCAGATGGATGGCGTTCTGGTCCGCTCGGGGGAAAGTCGCAAAGGCGAACAACTCGTGCTCGCCTTCGGCACCCCGCGCGAAACCACCGGACTCTGGACCAAGTGGGTCGCAGCCACGCACGGCGCCCGCCTTAACAAGGGGCCCATCTATGGATGGTGCAGTTGGTATGACCGCACCACGAAGATCGACGAAGCGCATGTCCGAGATGTCCTTAAAACCCTCTCAGATAACCCGAATGTGTTCGGCAAGGGCATCCTGCAGATCGACGACGGCTACCAGATCATGGATGGCAACTGGAAGGGCAACCAAAAGTTCCCGTCCGGCATGGCCAAGGTTGCGGCGGATATCCGTGCCAAGGGCTGGACTCCGGGCGTTTGGTTCGCTCCGCTCATGATCAATCCCGAGCACCCTTGGATGAAAGCAAATCCCGACGCGATCCAAACGAACGCCCAAGGGATTTCCAGCTTCATGAATCCCAATCCGTTCCATCCAGACGGAGCGAACTGGATCGTGCCCGACCATCCGGAGTCGA
>CALFPA010000142.1 GCA_937919825.1 uncultured Spartobacteria bacterium
AAGCGTGCGCTCCACGGCATTCGCGATGGTGGATTTTCCGGAACCCGAGAGGCCGTAGAGCCAGAGCACGACGCCGCGCTGGCCAAGCAGCGCCTCCTTCTCCGCACGCCCCAAAAAACGCCCCGTCTCCGGGTGAATGTTCCGATCCTTGTGATCCTGCATGCGTCCGATTCTCTCAATCACAAGAGCGGCTTGAAACTCAAAACTTCGCTCACATCTTGCTCGCGCCGATCTCGGCCAGCGGACTGCGCTCGCCTTTGGTCAGGCCAATGTGGGCAACGAGGGCTTGGCCGCGGAGGCGGTTGCGGGTGTAGACGAGGCCGTTCGAGCGGCTGTCCACATAGGGGTTGTCGATCTGCGCGGGGTCACCGACCATCACGAGTTTCGATCCGCGCGACATGCGGGTGACGACGGTTTTTGCCTCGAGAGGAGTGAGTTGTTGGGCCTCGTCGAGGACGAAGAAACGCTGTGGAATCGAGCGGCCGCGAATGTAGCAAAGCGCCTCGATCTCGAGCAGACCGCGCTCGATGAGCTGCTCGTAGGGTTTCACCACAGGATGGTGCGGCGTCGGCTCGGGCTTGGGCATTTCCTGTTTGCGGTTTTTGCCCTGATTCGGTGGACGAAGCGGCATGAGGACTTCGCAGGCGTCGTAGATCGATTGCAACCACGGGTGCATTTTTTCATTCAAGGTGCCGGGCAAAAATCCCAGCGTGTCGCCCATCGCCACGACGGGACGACTCACGGTCATTCCATTGAAATCATGCCGGCCCGTAAGATACAGCCCGGCGGCGACGGCGAGCAGGGTTTTACCTGTTCCCGCCTGGCCGTAGCAGGTGACGAGCGAGATCAAGGGATCGAGCAGCGCGTCGAGGAAGCATTGCTGGCCGGGATTCGCGGGGCGGAGTTCGATACCCTTCGGAATCTGAATCGAGGCGGGGATATTAAGACGAACGAAAACCCCAGCGCCCATGTGCCGCGCGGGGAGGTGCTTGCCACTGGCGGTTTGCAAAAGAACATACTCGTTCACTTGCAGCCGCCCGGTCCGCTCGGCGGGCATTTCGATCTCGCCGGAACTCCCGAAGCGCTGCAGCTCGTGCGGCTCGACGGCGATCTCGCGCAGCCCGCCATCTTCCACATCGCGCTCCGCGACTTTATCGCTCAGGTAGTCCTCGCATTGCACCCCGATGGCCATCGCGCGCAGCTGCATGTTGATGTCCTTCGTCACAAGGATCGTCGGCGCGTCCGCCCGCTGCTGGAGCGCAAGGCATGCCCCGATGATGCGAGTGTCCATGCGGCTCTGGTCGGGAAAGATTTTGTGAAACCGCTTCATCGCCGCCGACTGGCGCTTCGAGTCCGAGCCATCGCCCACCAGCACGCGCACCGACCCGCCGCCGACGGTTGCCGCGCCTTCGGTGACGCTGTTCGCATCCTGCCCGAAAATCTGGCTCAAAAACCGGTGTGCCCTCCGCGCGTTCGCGCCGCGCTCGCTTTGCTCATTCTTAAAATTGTCGAGCTCCGTAAGCACCTCGACCGGGATGAACACATGGTTATTCTGAAACCGGTTCAAGCAATGCGGGTCGTGCAGGAGCACATTCGTATCGAGCACGAAATTCTTCGCGAGGCCCTTGGTTTTTGGATTCGGATTTTGGTCGAGTTCGGGAAAGAAAATCCCTTGTTCTTGGTCGGGTTGAAGGATGGCAGGTCGGAGCATCAGTTGATGGTTGAAGGGTGGGAAAAAAGGCCGCCGCTGAGCGAACCCGGTTGGAGTGAACTGAAAAGCGAAAAACCTCTCAAAACAGGACGCTGCGTAATCCCCTACTCGCCCGTCAGCAAGCACAAATTGTGGTTGTTTTTGTGACAAACCACAACCGGTGGGGCCGAAAGCCCAAAAACTCAGCCCTCGACGAGAAACCCCTTCAACCTCTCGCGCAAATCCTTCCGCGCCCGGAAAAGCAGACTTTTCACAGCCGGAACCGAGGTTTTCAGCACCACCGCAATATCCTCGTAAGGCATGGCCTCGAACCGCCGCAAAACGATGGCCATCCGCTGGGCCTCGGGCAGCGCGGCAATCGCCGCGTCCACCGCCTGTTGCGTTTCACGCTCGCTGAGTGCCGCCGCAGCATCTCGCCCCAAATCGTCACGAATATCCATCACCGAGCCATCGTCATTTTCAAACGGCTGAAAAAATCCCCGCCGTCGCCGACGCGATTCATTAAAAACCAAATTCCGCGCAATCGTGAGCAACCAAGTCGTGAATTTTGCATCAGGGCGGTAGCGCGATGCACTTTGCCAGGCTCGCACGAAGACCTGCAGCGCGATGTCCTCCGCGCCCTCCGCGCCTCCGAGCATTTTGGCCACCGTGCCGATCACGAGATTTTGGTGACGCTCGACCAATTCCTCAAATGCCCGCTCGTCCCCTCCCCCCGCGAGCCGCATCAATTCCACATCGTCGCGATCAGCCATCAGTAAGCGATCCGGCAGCGCCACACCGAAAATCGTTCGCCGAATTCCTTCCTCACCCGCTCCCCCACATCCTCGGCCACTCCTTCGAGCACGGCAAAAACCGTGGAACCCGAGCCGGACATCATCGCCGCACACACGCCAGGCTGGGTGGCAAGCCAGCGCTTGAGCACAGGCAACTGCAGGTGTTTCGAAAAAACCGGAGACTCCAAATCATTCACCATGGCAATGGAACCCAGCATCGCGGGAAAAGTTTCGAGCGATTTTTCAGCGGCAGCCCACGCGCCGTAGGCCCAGGCGGTCGAAACGGGAAACGGCGGCTTCACCAAAAGAATCTCCGCCGATGGCACGCCCTCCACCGGCTCCACGCGCTCGCCACGACCCCGGCAAATCGCCGGCACCCCGCGAATGAAAAACGCCACATCCGAGCCGATCGAGGCTGCGATTTTTTCCAATTCCTCGACGGAAAGTCCCACACCCAAAAGCTCGTTCAGCGCCTTCAGCACAGCCGCCGCATCGCTGCTCCCACCACCGAGGCCCGCGCCGTGGGGGATTCGTTTTTCCAAATGGGTTCGAACTCCAAATTCCCGACCGGTTGCCGCCGCGAACGCCCCCACAGCCTTGCAAACAAGGTTCGACCCATCGACAGGCAGTGATGGATCCGAGCAGGAAAATTCAATGCCCGGCGAGTCCTTCAACTCCACTTCCAAACGATCCGCAAGATCCAGCGGCGCCATCAGCGTTTCGATGTCGTGGAATCCGTCCGGACGCCGCCCGAGCACGCGGAGCGTGAGGTTGACTTTGGCTGGGGCGTCAATTGTCATGCGCCGCGAAAGATGACCGCCACGCCCAGCACCGCGAAGGAAAAAATCATTGTTGCCATCGACGCTCCAGACGCCGACGCCGCCAAACGGCTCGCCGATCCGCTGCTCGGCGAAGGCTGCCTTTTCAAGATCGGCCTTCAACTTTTCACCGCCGAGGGACCATCCATTGTGCGGGACTTTAAAAAACTCGGCGCGCGCGTTTTTCTCGATCTGAAATTCCACGACATTCCGAACACCGCGAAGGAGGCGATCCACTCCGCTGCTTCTTTGGGAGCTGAAATGACGACCATCCACCTGTGCGGCGGCCCGCGCATGGTCGCCGATTCCGTTACCGCTGCGGAAGGCTCGGGAATGCTCGTTCTCGGCGTTACTGTCCTCACCAGCATGGACGCCGAATCTCTCGTCGCTGTGGGAGTTTCCGCCACGCCCGAAAACCAAGTCGTCCACCTCGCCGGCATGGGCCGCCAGCAAGGACTGAAAGGTGTCGTGGCCAGCCCCCGCGAAATCCTCCCTCTGCGAAAAAATTTCGGCGAGGATTTGGTCATCGTCACCCCCGGCGTGCGCCCCACCGGCAGCGACCTCGGCGACCAAAAACGCGTGATGACCCCCGCCGAGGCCGTGCGCGCCGGCGCGAGCTATCTCGTGATCGGACGCCCCATCACCTCCGCGCCATCGCCTGTGGAGGCGCTCCGCGCCATCGCAGACGAGATGGCCAACGCCTCGGTGCAATGACCGAGCCCAAGCCGGTCGTGATGCCGGAGGAATTTCCCGAAAAGCTGCGGGATTCCTTGGTGTTGATCGGCGGCGCGGTGCTTGTCGGGGTGCTCACTGGCCTCGTCGGCGTCGCGTTTTTGAGACTTCTGGAGCTCGGCAACGACTGGCGCATTGAGCTCACGGCCGCTCTCCGTGGCTGGCCTGTGGGAACCGGTTTGACCGTGCTGGCCCTTGGCACCGGGGCGTGCGCCGCCGTCGCCGCATGGTTGGTGAAACGATTTTCGCCAAATGCCATCGGCAGCGGGATTCCTTATGTCGAAAAAATCCTGCGTGGTCCTGGCGAACCGAATCACGCTTGGGTTCTTCCGGTGAAATTTTTTGGCGGATTCCTCGCACTCTCGGCAGGCCTGGTCCTCGGCCGCGAAGGCCCGCTTGTTCAAATCGGAGCCGTGATCGGCGAGCGCGTTGGTCGGCTTTTCAAAAAGGTCGAAAATGTCTGGAAGCCGCTTATGGCTGCTGGTGCGGGAGCCGGTGTCGCAAATGCGTTCAACGCTCCCGTGGGCGGCACGCTGTTCATCCTCGAGGAGGTTTTGCGGAAGGTTACGCCCATCGGCTTCGTTCTCGTGGCAGCAGCGGCCATCTCGTCCGCCTTCGTCCAGCGCGGAGTTTTTGGAATGGGCATGGATTTTCGCGTGGCCGATGTCGCGGCAGGACCGGTTCCCAATCTTTGGATTTATCTCGTCTTCGGGATGGCTCTGGGCGGGCTGGGTGCTTTTTACAACCGACTTCTTCTGGGCTTGGCCTCGCCACGGAATCCTCTTCAAAAAATTTCCTCGCCGATCCGAGCATTTGGGATTGGCGCAGTCGTGGGCTTGGTCGCTTGGTTTCTGCCCAATGATGCGGGCGGCGGCGATCCGCTCACCCAGCAAGTCCTGCAAGGCTACGGCTCGATCGGCCTGCTGCTCACGATTGCACTCGCGAGGTTTTTTCTGGGTCCGCTGAGTTACGCCGCAGGAACTCCCGGCGGGCTTTTTGCTCCTGCCGTGGCTCTGGGAGCCTTACTGGGCGCAGCGGCGGGGCTCGGCTTCCACGAAATCTCGCCGCACCTTGTCCCCTCCCCGCTCGCATTCGCTGTGGCTGGGATGGCAGCTTTTTTCACCGCCTCGATCCGCGCACCGCTCACCGGGATTGTGATTTGCCTAGAGATGACAGGGTGTTTCGAATTGTTCCTACCGATGCTCGCGGCCTGCGCTGGCTCCTATCTGGCGGCGACCCTTCTCCGCAGCGAACCGATCTACGACGCCCTAGCCAAGCCAGTGACCACTTGACGCCACGAGCGCCGGTCGATTTATTCCCGACAACCTTAATGAACCTCTTCGTCCTGATCCCACTCGCTCTTGCCGCCCTTTTTGCCGGAGGCTGCGCGAACTACGACACCCGGCTGAACAACGCCAAAACGAGCTACCTTGGCACCGACGGCTCGATCATTTCCCGCTCCAGCACCTCCACACTCGCTGACAAAAATTCCTACTGGGATGGCGATGGTGTCGCCGGCGCGCCTTCCATCGTCATTGATCTCTCCGAACAACAGGCCTCGTTCTACAAAGGAGGCAAACTCGTCGGCGTCTCCGCGATTTCCAGCGGTCGCGAGGGATTCGGAACTCCAACGGGAAATTACAAAATCACCCAGAAAAATACCGACCACGCCTCGAATCTTTACGGCGATTATGTCAACGCGCAGGGCGATGTGGTGGTGAAGAATGTCACTTTCAAAAAAGACCCCGTTCCACCTGGTGCGCACTTCGCCGGCTCGCCCATGCCTTTTTTCATGCGGCTCGGCCGCAGTGCGGTGGGACTCCACCAAGGCTTCCTGCCCGGCGTTCCCGACAGCCACGGATGCATCCGTATGCCCGAGCGCATGGTGAAAATCTTCTTCGCCAACGCCCCGGCCGGCACCCCGGTTTCGATTGTTGAATAACCCTGCCGGCGGCGGGACTCGAACCCGCACGACCCTTTCGGATCAACGGATTTTAAGTCCGTTGCGTCTGCCATTTCGCCACGCCGGCGTGGGTGCTTGCGAATGCACGGAACTCTTTCGCCAGAGCTCCAGAGCGGCAAGCGCAAAGTGGAAACAGCCCGCGTCCCTGACGGTTCAGTCGGAATCTCCCTACCGCACCGTTTCCATCGCCGTCCGCCCGGCCTCGAGGAGCGCCGACGCCCTCGTCGGCACCACGGGTAGACTTCCTGCCGACGGGGAGATCGGCGTTCCATAGGGGAAACGCCGAGGTCAATGGATTTAAAACGGGATGTCGTCGTCGGGCTCGGAGGAGGAAGAGGGAGCGGGACGGGACGGAGGGGCCGTGCGACGGGGCGCGGGGGCCTCGTGGCTTTCGTGCTCGCCTCCGCCAGCGGGGCGGCTTCCGCCTTCGGAGCGTCCGCCGAGGAGTTGGAGGTTTTCGCCAACAACTTTCATGCGGCTGCGTTTTTGGCCACTGGCTTTGTCCTCCCAGGTGTCCATTCGCAAACGGCCTTCGATGTAAAGCGGACGGCCTTTTTTGGCGTATTCGCCGGCTATTTCAGCGAGGCGGCCCCAAAGCTCGACATCGACGAAGGTGGTCTCCTCGCGTTTTTCGCCGTTATCGAGGGTGTAGTTGCGGTTGATCGCCAGGCCGATATCGGTCACGGCGCTGCCTTTCGATGTGAATTTTACTTCGGGGTCGCGGGTGACATTTCCGATGAGGATGACTTTATTGACATTAGCCATGGCGAGGGCCTCCTTGGGAGGGGTTAGGCCGCGACGGCCTCAGCGGCCTTTTTCGCGGAGAGTTTCAGGTAGTTTTGGAGCACGACCTCGTTGTCGAGGCTGAGCTTGGCGCGGATGGCGTCGATCGCGGTCGGTTGGGCGCTGAAGACGACATTGATGAAATAGGCGCTGGTGAGGTGGCGGCTCTCGTAGGAGAGTTCGCGTTTCTCGAGGCGCTGGACTTGCTCGATGGTTGCTCCGGCGGCCTTGATGGTTTTTTCGAGGCGCTCGATGGTTTCTTTGACGGTTTCTTCTTTTCCGCGCGTGTTGAGGGCGAGGAGGGCTTCGTATCGGTTCATGGTTCCTGGTTTCTTTGGTTGAATTGATTCATGGCTGCGTCCATGCCGTGGGCGTTCGCAAATTCGAACGCATCGGAGGCGCGGGTGACGGATTCGGCAACGGCTGGCATTTCGTCCGGCTCGAACTGCCCGAGGACATGGTCGTGGAGGGCGGTGTCGCCGGGGCGGCCGATCCCGACGCGGAGGCGTGGGACTTTTTCGGTGCCGAGGTGGACGAGAACGGAGTCGAGGCCGTTGTGGCCGCCGGCTGTTCCCGATTTGCGAAGGCGGATCGTCCCGAGCGGGAGGGCGGTGTCATCGAGGACGACCAGAATCTGCTCACCGGGGATTTTGTAATATTTGGCGAAATCGCCGACGGCTTCGCCGCTGAGGTTCATGAAAGTTTGGGGCTTCATGAGGGTGCGGCCGCCGACTTTGGCGGTTTCCGAATTCCACTGGGACTCGAAGGAGAAATCCGCCACGGAGCGGCGGGCCAACTCGTCGGCGACTAGGAAGCCGATATTGTGGCGCGTGTTCCGGTATTGTGGGCCGGGATTGCCGAGGCAAGCCACGAGCCGGAATGCGGCGGGATTCTCCACGGGGCGGGGAGTTATTTCTTCTCCTCGGAGCCTTCGGCCTTCTTCTCTTTGATGACCTCGGGTGAGGAGGCTGCGGCAGCGGCGGGAGCTTCAGACTCTGCGGCGACGGATGGCTCAGCCACGATGAATACGGTCAAATCCTCGTTGTCCTCGACGGTGACACCAGCCGGGAGCTTGATGTCGCGCACATGGATCGACTCGCCGATCTTGAGGGCGGAAACATCCACGGTGATGATCTCTGGGAGATTCTGTGGAAGGCAACGGACTGAGAGTGCGCGGAGGCTCTGCTCGAGTAGGCCGCCGAAGTTTTTGACTCCATCGGCTTCGCCCGTGGACTCGACGGTCACGCTGGCTGAAATTTCCTCGGTCATCGAGACGGCTTGAAAATCGACATGCAGAATGTCGCGGGCCACAGGATGGTGTTGGACCTCTTGGATGAGGGAAAGCTGGGTGGATTTGTTCGATCCGTCTTGGATTTCGAGTTCGACGAGGATGTTTTCGCCGACGGCGTGGGAGAGGAGCGCGGCGAGTTCGCGATGGGAGACCTCGAGATTGGAAGGCGTGGTTTTATTGCCGTAAATGACGGCGGGAACGGAACCGCGGGCGCGGACGCGTTTGACGGAGTTGCGACCGCTTTCGGAGCGGGGACGCGCGGAGAGTTTAACTTGCTTGGCCATAATGATGATTACTTGGGTTTTTTAACTTCAAAGAGCGAACTGACGGACTCGTCGTCGTGGATGCGCCGAATTCCCTCGCCGAGCAGACCGGCGACGGAAAGTGCCGTGATTTTGCTGCCGGGCGCCAGGCGTAACGGGACGCTGTTTGTCGAAATCAACTCCTTGAGATCGGAGTCCTTCAAACGCTCGACCGCCAAATCTGTCAGCACCGAATGGGAAACGCCAGCATAAATATCGAGGGCGCCATTCTGCCGGAGGATGCGGGCGGCGCTGGCGATCGTGCCGGCTGTCTCGGTCAGGTCGTCAACGATGAGAATGTTCTTGCCGGCGACATCGCCGATGATGTGCGAGGCCTCGGTCTCGGTGGCGCTCTTGCGTTGTTTCACAACGATCGCCATGCGGGTGCCGAGGGCGGTGGCGTAAGCGGAAGCCATCTTCACGCCGCCGACATCGGGAGAAACAACGATGAGGTTCTCGATGTTGAGCTTGCGGATGTATTCCACCATGACCGGCAAGGCATGGAGGTGATCGACCGGGATGTCGAAAAAGCCCTGCAATTGCTGAGCATGGAGGTCCATCGTGAGGACGCGGTGCACGCCCGAGGCGACGAGGAGATTCGCAACGAGTTTGGCCGTGATCGGCACGCGAGGCTGGTCCTTGCGATCTTGGCGGGCGTAGCCGAAAAATGGAATCACGGTGGTGATGCGGGCCGCGCTGGCGCGACGGGCGGCGTCCACCATGATGAGCATCTCCATCAAATTATGGTTCGTCGGCGGGCAAGTGGGCTGGATGATGAAGACATCCCGGCCACGGATATTGTCGTTGATTTTGACGAAGCTTTCGCCGTCGGGAAAAGAACTGACGGTGGCATCGCCAAGAGGGACTCCAAGGCAATCGCAGATTTCACGAGCCAGCGCCGGATGGGCGTTGCCGGTGAAGATTTTCATCTCCAGGTTGTGAGCAGGTATCATGGGGTCGGGCAAACGCGGCGGCGGCGGGTATGTGGTGTGGGTTTGGGTTTGAGTTGGCGCGGGGCTAGGGTTTCGGGGGCGGTTCGAGAGGAATGGTCGGCTCGATGCGGGTCTGGGCGAGGCGGGTGAGGTAGGCCTTTTCCATGAGGTCGCATTTTTTCGAGAGTGAGTTGTCGAGCTTCTTCATTTTTTTGAAGAGGGCGCTGTAGTATTCGCGGTAGGCGGCACGCTCTCCTTCGAAAGTCTTGGCGGCCTCGGCCTGCTCGCGGAGGGAAACGACGGCGGCATCCTTCTCGGCCTTGGTGCGGACTTCGCGGTAGAGCAGCTTCTCCTTGCGATCCAACTCCTCGCCAGTCGGTGCGGCGGTGCGGGGATCGCTGGGGATAGTTTCTTCGGGAAGGCCGGGAATGATGGCATTCGGATCGACAAACTGGCTGTCGCTTTCGGCGCTTTCCGGGATTTCGCCTGTGAGGGTGAGGTCCTGTTCGAGGAGGACATCTTGCGCTGGCTGGCCGGACTCGCCGGGGATTTTCAAAAATTCCTGATCGCTGATGGTGAGGCTCTCGGAAGTCCCTCCCTCGGGGAGCGCGGAAGCGGCGGGAGAAACTTCAATCGCCTCCGGAGCCGGCGGTGTGGACAGGGGCGAGGCCTCTTGAGCGAGGGCCGTGAGGGCGGAAAAAAAGCCGAAAGAAAGGATGGTGATGAGATGGCGCATTCCGTAGTGGCGCCAGCGGCGCGGCTTGAAATACCAGCAATTTTGGGGAGACTTGGCAAGCTGATGAATCCCGAGCAACCCGATGTCCATCGCGGCCCGCTGGAAGCCGCGCGGGCCATGCGCCGGCGGACGGGTTTTTCGTATCTCGATTCCGCGATGGAGCGGAGCGGAGCGGTTTCGATCCTCGCTTGCGAGCCGGACTTGGTGCTGAAGGGGAGGAATTGGGCGACGCTCGCGGAGGAAATTCAAAAACGAATGCGCAGCGGCGCGGAGGGTGCGGCGATCGGGCATGTGACTTACGACGGGGATTATTGCTTCGCCTTCCACGAGCAGCTTCATGTTTTTCTCCATGCCGAGGATCGCTGGATCAACGCGCCGGAGGATTTTGAAAATGCGCCATCCGCCGCAGACCCGCTCCAGATCGACTTTCGACCTCAGGTGGAACACTCGTGTTTTCTGGACATGGTGCGACGCGCTAAGGAATTCATTGCAGCGGGGGACATCTATCAGGTGTGCTTGAGCCATCCGTTCGTGGCGGCTCCGAGCGCGCGGGCTTGGGATTTCCACGAGGCGCTACGCCGTTTCTCTCCGGCGCCTTATTCGGCCTACCTCGACACTGGCGGCGCGCAAATCGTCTCCGCCTCGCCGGAGTGCTTCTTGCAAATGTCGGACCGCCACATCCTGACCCGCCCGATCAAGGGCACACGGCCCCGCAAGGCCGATCCGCACAGTGACCGGCTCAGCTCCGAGGAACTAAAAGCCTCGGCGAAGGAGGCCGCGGAGTTGGTGATGATCACCGATCTCGAGCGCAACGATCTCGGGCAGGTGTGTGAATACGGCAGCGTGAGGGTTTCCGAGCTTTTGCACCTCGAAGCCTACGAGCAGGTCTTTCATCTTGTTTCCACGGTCGAAGGCCGCTTGCGCGACGGGGTGTCCCATGTCGAGGCTCTCCGGGCCTGCTTCCCCGGCGGGTCGATCTCCGGTGCGCCGAAAAAACGGGCGATGGAAATCATCGCCGAACTCGAGCCATTCCCGCGCGGAATTTACACGGGCGCGATCGGGTATTTTGGGTTCAACGGCGAGAGTCGATTTTCCATGGCGATCCGCACGGCGGTGTTCGAGCCGGAGCGAACGCATTTCCATGTCGGCGCGGGAATCGTGGCCGACTCGGACGAGGAGAGCGAGTGGCGTGAGACCTGGCACAAAGCGGCGGGCCTTCTTCTCGCCGCCGGCGCGCCTCAGTCGCGCTGAGCCGAGAGGAGCGCCGCGCCAAAAACTCCCGCGCTGTCGCCGAGGAGCGGACGGAGGATTTTGGTTTTGAGTTCGGAATTGAAAAGATGCCGCTGGATGGCTTCGCGGGTGGGCTGCTCGTAAAGCAGCGGGATATTCCCCACCCCGCCGCCGATGACGATGGCATCGGGATCGAGAATATTGATAACGGCAGCGATAGCTTGGCCGAATTTCTCGCGGAGGTGGTCGAGTGTTTGGATCGCCAAATGCTCCCCTGCCCCGGCGCGCTCGCAAATCTGCGGTAACCGAAAATCCTCCCCGCCGGATTCGCGGTAGAATCGCTCGAGCGATGGGCCGGCGATGACGGTTTCGACACAGCCGCACCGGCCGCAGTAGCAAGGCTGGTCCTCGCCGGGAATCGGATTGTGTCCCCACTCGCCGGCGATGCCATGAAGTCCGTTGAGAACTTTCCCACCGATGCAAATTCCGCCGCCGACACCGGTGCCGAGGATCAGACCGAGAACCAAATCCTCCCCCTTCCCCGCGCCCCACAGGGCTTCTGCGAGGGTGAAGCAATTCGCATCGTTCGCCATCGTGATTTCACAGCCCAAAATTTCAGCGAGGTTTTGGCGGAGCGGACGGCCGTTCAGGCAAGTGGTGTTCGAGTTTTTGATTTCGCCGGTGGCGGGATCAACCGCGCCGGGAGTTCCGATGCCGAGGCGGGCGGGACGGCGACGGCCCGAGATTTCCTCAGCCTCGGCGACGAGGGAGGAAATGCGGGCGAGGATTTGGTCGTAACCCAGATGGGCGGATGTGTCGCACCGGCGGCGGAGCAATGCCTGGCCGGGTTTGGCGGGATCGCACAAGGCGACCTCGATTTTTGTGCCTCCCAGATCGATTCCCCAGAGCAGGGAATCCACGGTCAGGCCGAGACGCGCATGGGCATGATCACATAGAGGAACGGAGTCTGGATTTTGATGACTCCGGGGCTCATTTCATCGATCAGCTCCAGGAAAACTTCGTCGTTCGGGAGATTGCGAAGGGGGTCCATGAGGAACTCGGGGTTGAACGCGATCGAGATATCGCGGCCCTTGTAGTTGATGGACATCGACTCCTTCGCCTCGCCGACCTCGGGCGTGTTGGCCGTGATGTCGAGGTTGTTCTTGGTGAAATTCAGGCGGACCGAGCTGGTCTTGTCGCTGCTCAGGATCGAGACGCGGCGGACGCAGTTGTGAAAAGCCTCGCGCTCGAGAGCGATCCGCTCCTTGGCTTCGCCGGGGATGACTTGGCGGTAGTTCGGGTAGTTGCCCTCGACGAGTTTGGAAACAAGCCGGGCGCCGTTGAGTTCGAAAGAGACGAGGTTTTCGGAGCTGGAAATCTCAACTTCGCCATCCTCACTGAGCAGGCGCTGCAATTCCGTAACGGCCTTGGTGGGCAGGATAAAATCGCGCTCGTGGCTTTCTGGAAATTCCAGATCGCTGTCGAACAACGCCAGGCGGCGGCCATCGGTCGCGACGAGCATGAGTTTGTTATCCTTCAACGAAAATAGAATTCCATTGAGGACATAGCGGGCCTCGTCGCTGGAGATCGCATAGGAGGTTTTGCGAAGTCCATCCTTGAGTTCCGATTGGCGGATCTTAAGGGATTTGGGTTCCTCGAAGGCCGGGAACGCAGGAAATTCCTCTTTCGGCAGCCCAAAGATTTTGAAAAAGCTCGCGCCGCAGCGGATCGATGCGGCGTTTTTCGAATCCACCTCGAGGATGATCTCGGAGCTGGGCAGCTCGCGGATGATCGAGACCAACTTGCGGGCTGGCAGCGTGGTGGATCCGGTTTTTTCGACACGGGCCTCGACGCGGCAGCGGATTCCGACTTCGAGGTCGGTGGTGGTGATCCACAATCCCTCCTCGTCCGCTTCTAAAAGAGCGTTGGTAAGGATCGGGAGAGTTGGCCGATTGCTGACGACATTTTGGGTGCGTTGCAACCCTTCGAGGAGAGCTTCTTTGGTGACCGCGAGCTTCATGGGATTAGTGGTGGAGCAATAGGGATTCGGCAAGGCGGTGTCAACCGCGACGCGCTCAATCGCAGTGGAACACTTCCTCCATCGAGGCCCACCACTCGCCGGGCTGGCGGGTTTCGAGCGGTTCCTGGCAGGGGATGCAATGAGTCCACCATTCCTGCGTGCGCGGATCGGCCGCCATCAATGCCATGTCGGCATCGTAGTCCTTGCCGACATACTCGAAGTAGGAAAACAGGAATCCGTCTTTGTGGTAGATTGAGTAGTTGCGAATCCCGCACTCAGTGATTTTTGCCAAAATCTCGGGCCAGGCGGCGGCGTGGAGTTTTTTGTATTCCTCGTATTTCTCAGGGCGGAGCCGGATGACGGAGCCGTAGCGTTTCATGGATGTCAGCGGTAGAGCGGACCGAAGTTCGCGCAGGCACGGAAGTCGGCGCTCTCGGTCTCGGAGGTTCCGAAGGCCGTCCAGGCTGCGGGGCGGAAAAGCTGAGCGCCGTCCAGATTGTGCATGTAGACCGGGATGCGGAGCATGCTGGCGAGCGAGACGAGGTCGGCGCCGATGTGGCCGTAGCTCATCACGCAGTGGTTGGCGCCCCAGTTGTTCATCACCGAGTAGGTGTCGCGGAAGGCTCCCGAGCCGTTCAAGCGAGGCACAAACCAGGTGGTCGGCCATGTCGGGTTCGTCCGCTCCTCGAGGATGCGGTGGGTTTTTTCGGGAAGCTCGACGGTTTCGCCCTCGGCGATCTGCAGGGCTGGCCCGAGACCGGAAACGAGATTGAGACGATAGATCGTCGCAGGCATTCCGCCCTTGGTCGCAAAGCGCGTGCTCCAGCCGCCGCCAGGGAAATACTCGGTGATCGAGGGATGCCAGCTCGTGGACTTGAGGCAGGCTTTGACCTCGGACTCGGAAATATCCCAGAACGGCTTCATCGCGGGCTGGCCGCCGATGGTCTGCTCGCCGCAACCATCGAGGGCGGCGGGACCGGAGTTGATCAGGTGCAGGAGTCCGTTCGAAGCGGCTTCGGGGACTTTCTCGCCGGAGACGCGGGCAATGGCGTCGGCGCTCCAGTAAGTCCGGAGGTCGGCGAAAATCTGCGCAGTGTTGGTGAGGAGCATACCGAAAAGCATGGCCGCGCCGTTGAGCGCGTCGTTTTCCGTGGCGACGATGTAAGGCGCGCGGCGACCGTTCCAGTCGAACGAGGAATTGAGGATCGCCTCGAGGAAGTCACCGTTCGGCATGTGGTCGGTCCACTGTCGCTGGCCTTGGAAACCGGACGCAATGGAGTGGTGGCCTTGGGCCTCCTCGCCGAATCCCATCTTCGCGAGCTTGGGATTTCCGACCATGAGGTCGCGGGCGATGAGGGCCATCTTCACGCTGGTCTCCCACTCGGCGTCGAGTTGCTTACGCGAGCGTTTTTTGGCGGTCGAATTCCAATCCTTGCCCTCCTTGCAATTCGCTTTCACCCATTTCAGTGCCTTGGCGAATTCGACCTTGTCGTAGATGCCGCGCTCGATGCGGCGAATGAACTCGGTCATGTCCACCGACTCGACTCGCATGCCGAGCCATTTTTCAAAGAGCGAGGGATCGACAATCGAGCCGGCGATGCCCATCGAGGTGCCGCCCATCGCGAGGTAGGAACGGCCGCGCATCGTCGCAGTGGCGAGGCCGGCGCGGGCGAAACGAAGAAGTTTCTCGACGACATCGGCGGGGATTTTTTGGTCGCCGGCATCCTGCACATCACGACCGTAGATTCCAAAAGCAGGCAGACCCTTTTGCGTGTGTGCGGCGAGAACGGCGGCGAGATACACCGCGCCGGGACGCTCCGTGCCATTGAAGCCCCAAACGGCCTTCGGCGTGTGCGGATCCATATCCATCGTCTCGGAGCCGTAGCACCAGCAGGGCGTCACGGTGAGCGACACGCCGACATTCTCACGGCGGAATTTGTCAGCACAGGCCGCAGCCTCGGTCACGCCGCCGATGCAGGTGTCGGCAATCACGCATTCGACTTGCTCGCCGGTGTGGTGGCGGAGATTTTGGGATAGGAAGCGGGCGGTATTCTTCGCCATCGCCATGGTTTGTTTTTCGAGAGATTCGCGAACGCCGCCAAGGCGGCCATCGATCGTAGGGCGGATTCCGATTTTGGGAAGAGTGGGCATGGTTGGGTTAGGTGAGAGGTTTGGGAGGCAAGAGACTCACGAAATCCCGGGGAAAATGTCGAGGCTGTTCGATTGAATATCAGCCAAGAAAAAAACAAAAAAAGGGAACTACCGGCGGAGGGGATCGAACCCACACTCCGTAAGGAACGCGATTTTGAGTCGCGCGCGTCTGCCAATTCCGCCACGCCGGCTTGTGAAAAAAACTTAAAACGAGTCTCCGCCGGAGGCAATCAGGAAAAGGGCGAGGCTACTCGGCAAAGCGGTCGGCGAGTGTGCGGGCGAGGGATTTTTTGTCGGAGGAATGCACAATTCCGCCGGTGCCGGCCAACACGATTCCGAAGCCTTCGCCATAGGCTGAGCCGTTGACTACACAGGCATCGGTGCGGCATTCGGCGAGTTGGCGGTAGGCGCACGCGAGGGCGTCGGTCTGGCTGCCATCGAGTTCGTATTTCCAGCCGACAATTTTGGCGGTGGGGAAAAGGCCGCGCAGGGTCGGGAGGATTTTTGGAGCGGGCCGGAGGGTGAGGACGAGTTGGTCGCTGCGGCTCGTGAGTTTATTTTTGATTTCGACTCCGCTGATGTCTGCGACTTCGAAATCACACAGCGCGGCGGCCTGAAAAATCACATCCGGGGCGCGATGCAATTCTCGAATTCCATGCGCCAATGATTCGTTGGTCGAGAACCCGCGCACCTCGACTCCCTCGGGTGCTGACGCGGTGCTCCCCTCCCCTCGGAAGCACACGACCTCGAATCCTCGGGCGGCCAATTCCTGAGAGAGAATTGTTCCAATTTCCCCCGTGGCGAAATTGGTGATCCGCCGCACCGAGTCGATCGGAGCATGGGCCGGCCCGCAGGTAATGACAGCAAGGCGGCCCATGAAAAAATCCGGTTAGTGCCGGAAGTGACGCGTTCCGGTGAAGACCATCGCCACGCCTTTGTCGTTCGCGGCTTGGATGACCTCGGCGTCGCGCACGGAGCCTCCGGGCTGGATGGCGGCCGTGGCGCCAGCCTCGGCGGCGGCAATGAGTCCGTCGGGAAACGGGAAAAAGGCGTCACTGCAGACCACGCTGCCTTTCAGCGAAAGGCCGGCTTCCTTGGCTTTCCAAACCGCGATGCGGGAGGAGTCCACCCGCGACATCTGACCGGCGCCGATGCCGAGCGTGCGGTCGGCGGCGGCGTAAACGATGGCATTCGATTTTACATGCTTCACAACGCGCCAGCCGAATTCCATTGCCTCGATCTCGGCCTTCGTGGGCGGGCGGGAGGTGACGACTTTGTGCTCGAGTTCCGGAATGTCGGCGTTGTCGCAATCCTGCACGAGCAGACCGCCGAGCACGCTTCGGATGTCGCGTTCGCTTTGGGTGAGCGGCTTGAGGACTCGCATGAGCCGGAGGTTTTTCTTTTTCTGAAGGAGCGACCGGGCTTCGGAATCGAACTCCGGCGCGATGATGACCTCGCTGAAAATCTCGCAGATCGCCTTGGCGAGATCGAGGGTGACCGGCTGGTTGCAAATGATGACACCGCCGAATGGCGCTTGCTTGTCGGTGGCGAACGCTTTTTCCCACGCCTCGCGAAGGTCGGAATCGGTGCCAATGCCACAGGGGTTGTTGTGTTTCAGGATCGCGACCGTGGGCTTGGAGAACTCGGAAATCAGGGCCGCCGCCGCGCTGATGTCGAGAATGTTGTTATAGGAAAGTTCCTTGCCTTGGAGTTTCTCGAAATACGAGCCGAAGTCGCCGTAGAGTTCGGCTTGCTGGTGCGGGTTCTCGCCGTAGCGGAGTCGCATTTCGAGGGGTAGTTCGAGGCGGAAGCGGCTGCAGGTCTGTTGCTCGCGGTTGAGGTAACAGGAAATCGCGGCATCGTAGGCCGAGGTGGCGGCGAATGCCTTGATCGCGAGCCGCTCGCGCAGCACAAGAGTCGTGCCCCCGTTTTCCTCCTTCATATCCTCGAGCACCGCCGCGTAATCGCCGGGATCGGTAACCACGCAGACGGATTGGTAGTTTTTCGAGGCACTGCGGATCATCGACGGCCCTCCGATATCGATCTGCTCGATGGCTTCAGGGAGGGTGACATCCTCTCGCGCAATCGTGGCCTCGAACGGATAAAGATTCACCACCACGAGATCAATGGGCCGGATGCCGTGGGCCTTGGCCTGCTCCTCGTGGTGGGCATTGCCGCGGATGTAGAGCAACCCGCCGTGGATGCGAGGATGGAGAGTCTTCACGCGCCCCTCGAGGATTTCAGGCGAGCCAGTAAACTGCGAAACCTCAATCGTCGCGATGCCGGCTGCTTGGAGTTCCTTGGCCGTGCCACCGGTGGAGAGGATTTCGACACCCTGGGCCGCCAGCCCCCGGGCGAATTCCACAATACCGGTTTTGTCGGAGACGGAGATCAGCGCTCTTTGAATTTTCATTTTTTAGAAGGGCGAAACGCTAGGCATCGATGAAACTGAATTCAATCCCCAACAAAGGCCATTTATTTAGGGTCTTGCCCAGTTACGGAGTCAGGAATATGGTTAAAGCATTAACCATCATTGAAGAACAAGTATC
>CALFPA010000143.1 GCA_937919825.1 uncultured Spartobacteria bacterium
GCAATTCTTGTTCTCGGAAGCAGAAAAGCCGAAAGCATCCGACGGGCTACAAATATGATGAAACATGAGCGAGGCCGTGTCCGCGACAGGTTGAGTCCTAATTCAAGTCTTCCAGGAACACTTGTCTATACCCCCATCGAAGACTGGACTAACGACGATGTATGGATGTTTCTGACGCAATGCGTTAATCCTTGGGGCTACAACAACTCCGATCTTCTTGGGATGTATGCTGGCGCCTCAGCCGATGGGGAATGCCCTTTGGTAGTCGATACGAGCACGCCAAGCTGCGGAGACAGTCGTTTCGGCTGTTGGGTCTGCACGCTCGTGGAAAAAGATAAATCTATGACAGCGATGATCCAAAATGATGCGGAAAAGGAATGGATGCTGCCACTCCTGAATCTGCGCAACAAGCTCGACTTTAGAACGATAGGCGAAGTGGACGAAGAATCCTCTGACCGTCACCTCCGGGACTTCCGCCGCATGAGTGGCGCTATTCAAACCATGAAAGATGGCCGGGTCATCCCCGGGCCTTATTTACAATCGGCAAGAGAGGAATGGTTGCGAGAGTTGCTCGCGGCCCAAACCTGGATCCGACAACACGGTCCGGACGATGTTCGTTCGATTGAGCTGATTACCTTGGAAGAGCTGCAAGAGATTCGCCGCATCTGGGTCGTGGATAAGCATGAAATGGAAGACGCGCTGCCCCGAATTTATGAAGAAGTGACGGGGAAAAAATATCCTGGCCCGCGATTGGATGACAGCATGGCGATCCATGCAGCAGATCTTGCTCTGCTAAAAGAGGCTTGTGGGCAAGACACTCTCCACTATGAGCTGACGCGGGAATTATTGGGTGTCACTCGCCAAGGCAGGACATCCCAGCGCCGAGCAGGCCTCTACGAGCGGCTGGAAAAAACCTTTGGGAAACACTATTACGACAGCCAACAAGAGGCTGTGGCCTTAGCACAAGAGCGGGACCGCCGCCGTGCGGCGGTTAAAGTTGGCGAATCACCAGACAGCACAGGGGCAAATTTATGATTTTACACCGTGTTGTTTTAGAGAATGTCGGCGTTTACCGTGGCCGCCATGCCATTGATCTTACCCCACCGGATGCGGCACACCCGGTGATTTTGGTTGGCGCGATGAATGGAGCAGGCAAGACCACTTTGCTGGGGGCCGTGCAGCTCGCGCTTTACGGGGCCAGGGCACGAGGCATTGAGCGAACCCGCAAAGGATACAAAACCCACCTCAAAGAACTCATCAACCGCTCAGCCGACCCCTCGGAAGGGGCGGCGGTGGAGTTGGAATTTGAGCGGCGTATTGACGGGCAAGCCCAATCCTACCGGATTCGGAGAGGGTGGCGAATGAATGGAAACGAAATCGAGGAAATGTTTCAGGTTCAACGCAACGGGGATCCAGACAATTTGTTGGCGGAGCACTGGGAGGAGTCGATCGACTCCTTCCTTCCTGCCCGGCTTTCGCATTTATTCTTTTTCGATGGTGAACAAATCGAACGAATGGCGGATGAGGAAGAGGCTACCAATCTTTTGGCCTCGGCTTTTCAGTGTTTGTTAGGGCTGGATTTGGTCGAACGACTCAAAGAGGACCTCGCCACTCTGGAGCGCAGAAAGCGTTTGTCCATCCGGAGTCCAGAAGACCAAGCCCGAATCACGGCCTTGCAGAATGAGGAGGAGGACGCGCAGAAGCGGGCCCAACGGACTCATGACCTCATCGCTGAAGCCCGGGGAAAGCACGCACACAGAGCCGCCCAGCTGGCAAGATTGCGTGACCGCTTCAAAAATGAAGGTGGCGAGCATTTTCTCCAGCGGGAAGAACGAGAGAATCATCGCGGAGATCTCTCTGCCCGACTCAGTCGAGCTGAAGATGCCTTGCGCGAAGTCGTCGCCGGTCCCGCCCCGTTTCTCTTGATCCCGGACCTCCTCGATCAAGTTATGGCGCAGGCAAAGCTTGAGCGCCAAGCCCAGCGTGATTGCATTATTGCCGAGGCCGAAGTGCAGCGAGACTCTTCGGTGCTGGCCGATTTGAAAGCCCACCTCTCAGAAGAGGCCATCAAATCCGTGACAACCGCCTTGGAAAAACACCGCCCCAAGAGAGAGAGCTTGAGTTTGGATTTCATTCTGCACGCGGATGAAGGATTTTGTGATCGCTTAGCGGAACTTAGGCGCAATGATCTGCCGGCGGCCCGCAATGAAATCGCGCAATTGAGCGCGGAAATTGAAAAACTGGAGGAAGAACTCGCGGAAATTGATCGACTCTTGGCCGCAGTTCCGGATGCCGATGCCATCGCCCGCCTCCTGCAGGAAATCAATCAGCTTGAGGGGCAGATTGATTCCTTGGCCAAGGAAATTGCAGCATGTGAGGAGCAACATCGTGCGGCCGAACTCGAATTGGCTCTCCGGCAGCGCACACTCAACAAGGAACTCGGAAAGCATATTGACGCCACCGAGAATTCCGAACACGACCAGCGGGTCATTGAAAGGATTCCGAAAGTCCAGGCCACATTGGAGTCCTTTCGCCAGAGTGTGGTGGCCCGCCATATCGGGGGCTTGGAGCACGCGATTTACGAATCGTTTCAGCACTTGGCTCGCAAACCCAAGCTCCTTGGTTCGATCCAAATCGCCAGCGATACATTTCGCATGACCCTCCTCGATCCCGATGGCGCTGTATTGCCCTTCCAAATTCTTTCCGCTGGCGAGCGCCAGCTATTAGCCACAGCCATCTTATGGGGACTCGCCAAAGTTTCCGGACGACCCGTTCCCCTTGTGATCGATACTCCTCTGGGGCGCCTCGACTCGCAGCATCGTTCACAGATCGTTCAGCGCTACTTCCCGGCGGCTTCGCATCAAGTCGTTTTGCTCTCAACTGATGAAGAAATCGTTGGTCGTTATCTTGAGATGATTCGCCCCGCTGTAGGGCGGGAATACTTGTTAGAATTTGATCCAGCTTTATC